>JAGYNO010000067.1 GCA_018399955.1 Halanaerobium sp.
ATAGGAGATAAGAAACCTTTTCTTTCTATCGATAACCTACCATATTATGAAGGCTATTTTGATAAATCGGTTAAAGAAGAGCTGAACCGAAAGTACAGGGATTTTATCCACCAGAATGAAAAGAACAAAGAAGAGCTGAATGATTTTACAGCTTATATTGCTTCGATGATGCTTTCTACGATTAACCTCTTAAACCCGAAAAAGGTTCTTTTGACCGGCAATATCTTTGACTACAATGACCTGATCTATAATCAGGTTAAAGAAAAGATCAGAGGAGGAGAGATGTATCACCTGCCGGAAATTAAGAGGAGCAAAAGCCAGCCCAATCCACTGGAAAATGCACTGCTTAAATTTTTACTGCACAAATTTTTAAAGCTTGATAGTTTCAACTTTAGTCAATAAGATATTGAACCTCAGCATCTAAATAAATATAATTACCAAGATAGGAGACCCCAGATGAAAATTGCAAGAGATCTAGAATACAAAAGAGAGAAAATTGAAAGAGATGACGGCAGTTTTTTTAATCTTTTAGAAGTTAAATCAGCAGCGAGCAGCAGAGTAGAATTTGAGAGGGTAAACTCTGATAATATAGAAAAAAAGCTTTTTGACACAGGCTATTTACGGCTTTTGAAGGCAAAAGAGAGAGGCATATCTAAACCGTCCGTTATCGTCTGGGCTGGATATCAGCACTCGAGATCTCCCTTGGAGGTTTTTGAAAATATATCTAGCGATGAGAATGAGCTTTACTTAAGCCTTAATGCATACCTTAATAAAAATTTGCGCTATCTTATAAAAAATAATAATTACATGATCAAGGATCAGGAGATTTTCATAAAAAAAGTGAAAAACAAAAAGGATAGAGAAGCAGAAGAAGTTTTAAATTTTTTGAAAGAAGAAAAGAGGATTAAATTTTTTCAGTTTGCTGAAAAGATGACACTGGAAGAAATACATAACAATATAAATGTGATTCATGACCTGACTGCTGTCGGAGAAATTGATTATCCCTCAGATTACTGCAGAAAAAACAAGTATCAGCTGGGCTTTAATGCCTCCTTTTTCCTGCTCGAATTTACCGACTGGGAAAGCAGATACTCCCTATTAGGAGACCCATATAATTTACAGATAAGTGATGGCGAGATAATCAGGCCTCCAATTTACAGGCGTTCAGCACTTTTGGAGTCTGAGGATGGCAGTTGGGTTATTAAAAAGCTGTTTTTGCTTGATCTGCTTTTGACTTTCCAGGGCCAGCTGTTTGATCTGAGCAAATTTAAAGTCAATCAGCCAGGAGAAAAAACGATCTATACCCGCTATTATGGTGTGGAAGAAGAGGGCTTTTCTCAGAGCAGAACCCCAAAAGTAGATAATAAAATAGAGCTGATTATTATTGATCGTTCTGTTGTTGGAATCAGAAAAACAGGTGAGAGTGAGATACCTCAAAATGGATTTGTGCTCTCGATTTCTGAACCATTACTTGAAATCAAAAATTTAACTGATCTAGAAGTAGATTATCAATTCAAAAATGGAGCAAAATATTTAAGCGGTATTCAAAATGGACCTGCATTAGTCGAAGCAGGAGAACTTGTACTCGATAATAATACCCTTAAAAATGAAGAATTTTTTGGAGAATATTTAAAAAAATCAGAACTTAAATTTGGCAAAGTAGTGCCGACAGATTATGCACAGGATATCGACCAGACGAGGGCGGCCAGGATAGCTGCCGGTGTAGATAAAGACGGACGATTTTCCCTGTTGGCTGTAGAATCTGCAAACAGCGGCATGGGCTTGGAGGATGATTCTTCTGGAGCTACTCTCAAAGAAATGGCAGAGCTGGCTTTGGAAAGAAATTATAAATATGCTTTAAATCTGGATGGAGGTGGTTCTACAAATATTCAGTATCACTATGGGAGCCTCTTAAAAACAGCAGATCGACGAGGTCTGCCTGGTGTGGTCTATGAGAGGATGGTTCCTGTACTTGGTGTTTTGAAAAACAAAAACGATTAGGGGGAGAAAAATGAAAAAAAGTCTAATGATTTTTGCTTTAGTTTTATTGATGACCGCTTTATTTACAGCTGGAGTTTTTGCCCAGAAAACTACAATTCGCTATTTTATGTGGGATCCTGAATTCCAGGAAATGGAGCGCGGACTTGTTGAAGAATTTGAAAAAGAGAATCCTGATATTGAAGTTGAATTTACAGCCCTTGAGCCAACTAACTACTGGCCTAAGATTTCTGCGATGGCAGCTGCAGGAGAACTGCCTGATGTTTTTAATATGTCTTCAGGCTATATTGACCAATGGGCACAGGATGGACTGCTGATGAATATTCAGGATAAGGTAGATGAGCTGCCTCAGGATGATTATTTTACCAGAGTATTCTCAACTCTGCGCTACCCAGATAAAACTGAAAGTGATATGTACGGTATTCCTTATGCATGGGTAACAACAGTACTCTATTATAATAAGGATATGTTCGATGCAGCTGGAGTGGAATATCCTAATGAAGATTGGACTTGGGAAGATTTCCGCAAAGCAGCAGAAGAGCTGACCATAGATGAAAATGGAGATGGAGTTCCAGAGGTTTACGGACACTGGTGGTATGGACGTTATGCCCATGTTGAACCCTGGGTTTATGCTAATGGAGGCAGGATACTCAATGATCTAAAAACAAGAATCGATGTTGACGAAAAAGCTAGAGAAGCTCTGCAGTTCCTCGGAGATTTAAGCAATAAGTACAATGTTTCACCACCTAAAAAGGATGTAGTCGGAATCAGACAGCAGGATATGTTCCCACTTCAGCAGACAGCAATGTGGGTTGATGGTTCCTGGAATATTCAGCATGTCCGTGATATGGGTCAGGGAGCATTTGACTGGGGTATTGCAAAAGTTCCTCAAGGACCTTCTGCTGAGCCGGGTGAATATGAAGCATATGGCTGGCCGGATTCTCTTGTAATTTCTAAAGAGTCAGAACATAAAGAAGCGGCTTGGAAGCTGATTAAGTACCTGATTGGTAAGAATCGTCCTGTTGATTCATATATGGCAGGTAAAGTACCTATTTTAAAATCACTTGCAGAGTCAGACGAGTGGTTAGAAACAGATAATGACCCGGAAGAAATTGAGATAGTGCTGGAACTCGGTGAACTGATGGGTAGAACCAGCTTTACAATCGGCTGGGGAGAATGGAGAGGTTATGCTGATACCGGTGGCTCAGGAATGAATGGTGTACTTGACAGTGTAACTAATGGTGAGATGACTGTTGATGAAGCTGTAGAAGAATTTACAGAACACGGGAATACAGTTCTTGAAAGATATTATGAAGAATAATAATTTAAAAAGAAAAGTTAGCTGAACAAATTGTGAACTAAAATAATAGGGGATGATTTTTATCCCCTTTATCTTTTTTTTAGGAGGATTTGCTGATGAAGTACAAAAAAATTACACCCTGGCTTTTTTTAATACCAACTCTACTCGGCCTCGTTTTCTTCAGGCTTGGTCCAATGCTGGCAGCCGGACTGGCAAGTTTTACCCGCTGGAATGTCTTTTCTCCACCAAAATGGATTGGACTCGGCAATTATATAGAATTATTCAGTTCAGGGACATTTCGGATGATCTTGAAAAACACATTAATTTTTAGTGGGCTTTTTGTTCCGGGTGTTATGATTGCAGCACTTTTTCTTGCTCTACTGGTTAATAATCGGCTGAGAGGTATGACATTTTTTAGAGGCCTCTTTTATCTACCTGTAATTACTTCTGTTGTTTCTATTGGTGTGATCTGGAGCTGGATTTTAAGTCCTCGTTTTGGACTGCTCTATCAGCTTGTCAGTAAGTTTTTTAATATAGCAAGGCTGCCTTCATTTTTGGGACAGCCGGAATATGCACTTTATACACTTATTTTTGTCTATGTCTGGAAAATGGCCGGTTATCAGATGATTCTTTTTCTGGCAGGACTGCAGAATATACCTCAGGTTTATTATGAGGCGGCAACGATCGATGGGGCCAGCATCTGGCAGAAATTCAGATACATCACCCTGCCCCTCTTAACACCAACAACATTTTTCGTACTTATTATTTCTATTATTATGTCTTTAAAAACTTTTGAACTAACATATATCATGACCCAGGGTGGACCAAATTATGCATCAACAACTTTGATCTACAGCATTTATGTTAATGCATTTAAACACTTCAGGATGGGTTATGCTTCAGCAATGTCATATATATTATTTATCATAGTTGCAGTATTTACCTATCTGAATTTTAAATACAAAAAGCGCTGGGTACACTACAGTGAATAGGAGGAATGGGAAATGAGTTTAGGCAGAAAAATAATATTATACACAATTTTGATTGCAATATCTTTTACAACCTTATTCCCATTTTTATGGATGTTTTCTTCATCCTTCAAGACAATGGGAGAGATTTTTTCTTTGACACCCAGCTTTATTCCTGACAATATTTTTGCAGAAGGAATGTGGAATAATTACAAGTCAATTCTGCAGGAATATAATTTCCTCCGCTTTATATTTAATTCATTTGTGGTGGCTGGATTGGCAGCTCTGGGGCAGCTTTTTACCTGCAGTTTGGGGGGGTTTGCCTTTGCCAGAATGGAATTTAGATTTAAAGAAGTAATTTTTGCTCTGATGCTGGCAACTATGATGATTCCGATTCAGGTTACAATTATTCCCGAATATTTTATCATGCTCAAATTGAACTGGTATAATACCTATCTTCCCTTGATTGTGCCTTCGATGCTGATCGGGTCTTTTGGTACATTTTTATTGAGAAGCACCTTTGAGAACATGCCTTCATCAATGGAAGAAGCAGCCTTTATCGACGGGGTAAATGACTGGCAGATGTTTTATATGGTCTTTCTGCCAAATGCAAAACCTGCTCTGGCTTCACTTTTTATTATTGCCTTTATGAACAACTGGAATGCTTTACTGCGTCCGGTTATCTACATAGATAAACCTGATCTTTACACAATTACAATGGGACTTGCGATGTTTAAGGGTAATTATGGTACACAGTGGCACCTTCTTCTTGCTGGTTCGGTTCTTTCAATACTGCCGCTGCTCTTTATTTATATGTCGATGCAGAAGTATTTTGTCCGGGGTATGCTTACCTCAGGTACGAAAGGATGATTTTATGATAAAATTTGGAACCGGTGGCTGGCGGGCTGTGATCGCAGAAGGCTTTACCTTTGAGAATGTACGTCGGGTGGCCCAGGGCTTAAGCAATATGATAATTGATGATGATGTTCAAAAAAGAGTGATCGTAGCACATGATTTGCGCTTTCTTTCGGGAAGATTTTCCCGCGCTTTTGCAGAAGTTTTAACTGCAAATGGAATTGAAGCACTTTTTATTGAAGAGGCTGTACCAACTCCAATGGTGATGTATGGAGTGCTTTCAGAAGGCCTTGATTATGGAATCACAGTTACCGCTTCTCATAACCCACCTGAATATAATGGGATAAAGCTCTTTATAAAAGAAGGAAAGGATGCACCTCAAGAGGTTACCGACCGACTTGAGAGATATATCGCAGAAATCTCCTATGAGCCGGTTGAACATGGAGAATTCTTCAGTCTGATTAGAGAGGGAAGGATCAAGTATTATACAAATAAGAACAGCTATATTAATTTTCTTTTAGAACAGGTTGATGTTGAAGCGATTTCGGAGAAGAACCTGCAGATATTATTCAACCCGATGTACGGGGTTTCTCGGGATATTATGATGATCTGCCTGGCTTCGATGCGCTGTTCGGTTGATACAATTAATGACTATCGAGATACAATGTTCGGTACCCAGATGCCTTCTCCAATTCAATCAAGCCTGCAGGATATGGAATATCAAATAAAAAATGAAGATTATCACCTCGGAATTGCAACTGATGGTGATTCAGATAGATTGGGACTTTACGATGACCAGGGAGAATTTGTTGATGCAAATGAAATCCTGATCCTCCTCTATTACTATTTTCTTGAATACAGGGGAGAAAAGGGTGGAGTGGTCAGAAATCTGACAACCACCCATATACTTGATAGAATAGCCGAAGCCTATGCTGAAAAGCATTTTGAGGTACCTGTTGGCTTTAAAAATATTTCTGCGAAGATGGAGGAAGAAGATCTTCTTTTCGGAGGTGAAAGCAGTGGCGGTCTAAAATTAAGGGGCAAGATCAACGGCAAAGACGGTATTCAAGCTGCACTTTTTTCAGTAGAGATGCTTGCTAAGACAGGGAAAACACTGAGTGAGCTGCTGGATGAAATACACAATAGATTTGGCTATCTAAAATTTCATGGTGTCAATATTCCCTATCAGAAAGAGGAAAAACGCCGCCTCTATAATCTGCTATTTAAAGAAAAATATATTCCAAATTTCGAGGAACTGGTGGCTGCAGAGATTATCAAATCAGATTTAGAAAAAGAGATAAAAAAGGGATTAAATAAATCACAGCAGGCTGAATTGGATGCTGAGCTTGCAAAAATTGATCTGGGAAAGATGTATTTAAAAAAGAAACTTAAGGAAGTTTCTTATTTAGATGGAGTCAAATTTTATTTTGAAGATGGTACCTGGCTTTCAATTAGATTTTCCGGAACTGAACCGCTGATCAGGATTTTTATGGAGATGAATAATCAGGCAGAAATAGATGCAGTAATTAAACTAATCAAAGAAGATGAAAAATTAAAGCTGGATGGTGAATTGTAATGAAAGGTGTTATACTTGCAGCAGGAAAAGGAACAAGAATGCAGGAATTGAGTGAAGATAAGCCAAAGGTGCTTTTAAAGGTTGGAGGCAGATCTCCACTTGAGCATATCATTTCAGGCATGAAAAAAGCAGCAGTCGATGAAATCATAATTGTTATCGGTTATAAGGGGGAGCAGATCCGGGCAGAGCTTGGAGATGGCAGCTCACTTGGGGTAAAGATTGAATATGTAGAGCAGAGCCTCGATAAATACGGAACGGCTTATGCCCTTTCACTGGTAGAGGAGCTAATTAAAGATAGTTTTATGCTTTCTTTTGGTGATATTATTTTAGCTGAAGATAATTACCGTAATCTTTATGAGAAGTACAAGTTCTCCAGTTATCTCATGAGTAGAGATCAAGCAGGAGAAGCGGGCCAGCTTCAAGCCCACACCAAAATTCAGCGAAAGGACGGAAGTACTGAGGCTGCCGAGAAAACAAAGAAAAGACATGTGGAAGCAGTTGTATCCTTAAATTGGGTTAAAGACCCAAGCACAGGTGGAGCGGTTTATCTGGATGAACAGGGTATGGTAAAAAAAATAGTGGAAAAACCTGAAGCTGGAAAGTCCAGCACCAACTGGAACAGTGCCGGACTATTTATATTTTCTCCTCTGATTTTTAAGTATCTAAAAAAAATATCAAAATCCGAAAGAGGAGAATATGAACTCCCGGGTGCAGTCAATCTGATGATTGAAGCTGGGCATAATGTAGCTTCCTATAAAACTATAAGCTACTGGCAGGACCTGGCCACACCAGAAAATT
>JAGYNO010000068.1 GCA_018399955.1 Halanaerobium sp.
TTACTGATCAGAAAAAGATCACCAACTACTACTTGTTTATCTACCGATCCAATGCCGATTCTTCTTCTAATCTCTTTTTCGCCTAGAACTGAAGCTAAATCTACCCCTCCAGCTGCAGTTTTTTCAACCTGATAGATATTTGTTTTATCTAATAAGTCCATGACCTTGACCCTCCTCAGAAAAAGTTTATCATAAATATTTAGTTTTCACTTTAAAATAGATTACAAAATTATCTTAATAATTTAATTAAAAACAGCCCAATTAAAACAAAAGTTAAAATATATAAAAAAAGCTCAATATAATTATAAAAACGGCTGTAAAAAGTTATTTCATCATTTAAGCTGACCCTTAAATTATGATAGTTTTTAGTGCCGCTGGTTTTTAAAAATTGCCCTGAAGAATAGATCAATCCATCATCCGCTATATTACCTGGTTTGAGTATTGAGCGCCTTGTTTCTACTGCTCTCAGCACCGCATTATTCCACATTAAATTTCTTAAAGCAATATCGTTTCTGTACCAGCCTTCATTTGTCTGATTGACTATAAAATATGCATCTTCAGTCTTTTTTACTGCATAATCCGTATAAAATATTTCTGAACAGATTAGTGTTTTCCATTTAAGACCCTCTGCCTCAAAAATAGTGATCTCATCTCCTGCATCAAGTGAACTAAATGAATAAAAATTGAAAGTTAGCTTAGTTAAAAGATCTTCAAATGGATATACCTCACCAAAATAAACGAGCCTATTTTTATTGTATCTCTGCATTATTTTGCCGGAGTCTGAAATCAAAAAACTGCTGTTGTATTTATTCTGCCTGTCTTCTCCAAGTGCCATAGAGCCAACCTGTAGTGGTACGTCAATATTTTCTGCTGTTAATTCAAAAAAATCTTCTCTTCTCTGATCAGTAGTAATATCAATTGTGATATTGGTTTCTGGAGTAAAGATTATTCTGCTCTCTGTTAACTGCTCTGCTGCAGAAAGTGTGGTGTTTATATTTTGATTAACATTTTTATTGTACCACTTTGTTTTTTGAAGAATATCAGTTGTTACAATTCCGAGCTCAGCTTCTTCATTTGATTCTGCTTCTATAAAACGGGCTAAAAAACTTGTGATAAAAGTTTCTTCTCCTGATAAAGCAGTGCTGCTCTGCTGATTATTTGCTTTTATTTGAGCTGCTGAAGGCTGATATTTAAACAGAGAATACTGACCATAACTAAAAATTAAAATAATGATTAAAAAAACTGAAGTTATATATTTATAATTCTGTCCCTTTTTAAAAATAATTTTATAAAGTAGAGTATTAAAAAATAGTAGCAGAAATGTTAAAATCCAGATTCCACCGAAATCTGCCAGCTGAATAAAAGTTAAAAACTCAGCCTGTCCTACCGCCAGATAACCAATCGGAAAAAAATGAAGCACCTTATATCTAAAAAAGGTAAATATCAACCAGGCAGCTGAAAAATACAGCGGCTTTATCTCTTTAAAAAAGCTGAAGTAGATTTTGAAAAATGCTGCATAAAAAAGAGAAAGCAGAGCAAAAACTGCAAAGAGCAGTAAAGAAATGAGGAGAATATTAAAACCTGTGTATAAATAGATAGAATTGTAGATAAAATATGCTGAAAAAGCTGTATAAAATAATCCGAAAACCCAGCCTTTAAAAAAGAGCCTATTATTTGAGATCTGCTTTTCTAGATCAAAAAATATAGAAAATATATCCTTCTTTTTTGAAGATAGTCTTATCTTTTTACTTGTATTTAAACTCTGCTCTAAAACATAAAAAAGCGGCAGAAAAGAAAACCAAGCCAGCAGATAAAAACCAGGAAAATAATTAGGTATGTTTAATAAAAAGGCTGATAAAATTATTAATAAATAGCTCATCTGTGGTCTCCTCTGTCTTTTTTCCCGATTTTTGTTGAAATTTATTGGTACTTGGTACCATAAAAATGATAAATTTTTATTCTAACAACATCCTGATCCTTACATTTCCTTCGGCTGTATAGCCTTCCTCACCTTCTGCTAGATTAAAAGTAGCTTTATCACTTTTAACCCAGTCATCTCCTTCTTCTATCTCAACATTATTGGTTAGGACAAGCAGTTCAGTTCCACCATCATATTCTGCATTTTCACCTCTAAACTTTTGGTTATCATAATCAATAACCACATTATCTTCAGCTACAAATGATTTATCATCACCAAAAATTCTTAAATATTCGCTGTTTAAAAGCATGTTTTTTCCTTCTTCTGATAAATCATATTCTAATCTTACATTTTCTGTGAATATATATTCTTCTGTTTCCAGCATAGCTTCCAGTCGATCAGAAAAAACTTTGCCATCTGGATAATCTACAGCAATATTATTTTCTAAAAACATTTTTTGTTCTTCTCGAATAAGCTCAGCATCTACGGCATTGATTGTGGTTTCATTTTTTCGAATTGTCACTCCACCACCTAAAATAGTTTTTTCTTCTTCATATTTTAGGTTTTCTGCATCTATATATACAGCCTGCTGGTTTGCCTCTGCCTCTGATATTTCTTCTTGAGCATAAGTGCTGCCTGTAATTATAGAAAACAGCAGCAGTAAAGATATAAAAGATAAGATTTTTGTTGTTTTCATAGGATCACCCTGCATATAGTTTTTAATCATCTTCATTTTTTAAACTTTCTTCTATCCCCAGATCAAATACCATATCATCTTCTGTACTAGTTACACCTATACCCTGAGATGGAAATAGATTAATTGAATACTGAATTGTGTATTCCTCATTTACATAATCATAGCTAAAAGCGAGCTCTCTGCAGTGTAAATTTCTTTTAATCTGAATATTACCCTCTCTTATCTCATCTTCATATTTATAGTCAAGGCTTAAATTGCTTTCTATATACCAGCCCCATTCTGTATCAAGCTCATATATAAACTTATTATCTAACTGCCTTAACTCAGAGGTTCTCGCATCATATTCTAAACCTAATTTATGAGTATATCTATTGTTCTCAAATATACTTTTGAAGATTATATTTGAATCAAATTCACTCTTGTTTAAATCATAGCTGCTGCCGAGACTTAAAGTCCAGTTTCGATTAGGACTATAATCCATTAAAACATCCAGCAGCAGGTACTCCTCAGCTTCTAAATCATAACCTGTATTAAGCTCCAAATCATAAAGATTAGAAATCCGATAACGCAAATTACTTTCAAGAGAATTTTCTTTTTCAACCTCATCAAATTCAAAAGGACTTTCTTCCCAATTCTGATTATAATTATATTCATTTCTCAGCTTCAGCCTATCTGTAATATTACTAACAAAATTAAATTGGTTTTCAGAATAATACTGGCTCTGAGAATTATCCACTGCATCTGCAGCATCATAGTAATTTAAAGCTAGAATATGTGTGTTCTTAAAGTATGTATCATCAAAAATATATCTGCTGCTGCTGTATTCTGCCTCTGTTTTCAAACGATGTGCTTCGGTATCACTTGCATCTTCATAATAATTACCATAACTAAAAAGATAATCGATTTTACCTGCAGGTCTATAAGCAACATTTATTTCAGGCAGCCTTGAAAAACGAACTTTATCTTCATCTTCTTCAGAAAAAGAAGGTGCATATCTTTCCAAAAGCAGTTCTAAATCAAATCTGCCGTATCTTTTCTCTGCAGAAATCTCACCACCCCAGCGGGTTAATAATTCTCTGTTTGGTTCGTCTTTTTCTCCATCATAATAATCAAGCCTCAGCCTCCAGCCATTATCAAATCTATTTGTTAAATATAATTTTCTATCTTCTTCTCTTTCTAAACCAAAACGAGGATCAAGATCATAGTCAATATCATAGGTTAGCCTGAGGTCCAGAGAATCAAAAAATCTATCTCTGTAGTAAGTATCAACCCCATATTCTTTAGAATCCCTGCTAATAGAATCATAGTAATAGCTTTCATCATAATCAGCATCAATGCTCAGCCTACGCCTGCCCTCACTATAATTTGTATCAATAAAAGCATCTATAACCTCTTTTTCATCATGGTCTTCATAAAGATAAGAAAATTCTGTATCAAAATCATCGCGTTCATACTGATAATTCAGCTCAGACTCCCAGTTAAATAAATCAGATAGATCAGTTTTGTTCTGCTGAAGATAGTAATATAGATAAAGTTCATGATTTTGATCATCTATTAAATACTGTTTAATTCCACCAGCTGCTCCAGAGATGGTATAATAATCAAGGTAAAAATTACCCGGCAGATTATATCTGGTATTGTAAAAATACTTTGTTTTTACAAACCAGCCTCTGCGCTCATGATAACCAAATGTAGGAATAAAATTGCTCTGTTCGTCTTTTAAAGATATATATAAATAAGGCCAGTATAATAATGGTACTTTACCATCGAATTCTTTAAAGTAAACATTATATAATTCCATATAATCACCAGGATAGATGTTAACCTTTTCTGCATCAAACAGATAATGAGGCTGAGCAAAATCACAGCCAGAAATTTTACCGGGATCTAAGTTAACCTCTTCTGCCGAACTGAGATTAGCACTTGGATCTTCTTCCATCTTAATGTCTATTTGATCAGATTTAATAAAGAACTTCCCATAATTACCACTTATATTACCCTCTACTTTAACCATGTTATCCTGCATACTATAATTTAAATCCGTACTTTCTAAATAAAGCTCTTCTGCAGAAACAGTTGCTGCGGGAAATGCTAATAAAGAAACAGCTGCTAAGATCCCAAAAATATAGGCAATTTTATTTATTATTTTCTGCCATGATTCACGCCAAAATAATAGAATTATTCCCAGAACTAAAAATACTAGATTGGGCAGCCAGGCTGCAAGCAGCGGATTTAGTATCTCATTACGTCCAAAAGATCTGCTGAAAGATAAAACAACATAATATAAGAATATAATAATTATAGTTAAGATTAAATTCCAGGTACGGCTTTCTTTACCACTTAGACTTAGAGGTACACTGATAAGTACAAACAAAAGTGCAGCTAAAGGCTCTGCTAATTTGAGATGGTAATCTACCAGTAGCGAATTTACATTGATTCCACTTCTTTTAAACAATCTTATTCTTTCCCCCAATTCTTTTCTGCTCATCTCAGAGGTAGATTTTTGAGTACCAGATATTTCCTGCATTTCATCGCCAAGCTCAATATTCATATTCTTAAAACTGCTTTCTAAAATAATTTCGCCATCACTGTTATACTGATGAATAATGCCTTTTTTAAGTAGCCAAATATTATCAGTAATCTCACCATCAGCAGCAGTAATCATTTCGGGAAAATCGTTCTTTCCTTCAATCTGATAAATAATCACATTACTAAGTTCTCCACTTTCTTCATCATAATTACTCACATAAAACAAGCGCCCTTTGGGACCTTTAAAAAATACCTCCTCATCAGGCTCAGGCATTGCATCTTTTAAAATAGTTTCTCTGACAATATTTCTTGATCTGTGATTTGCCCAAGGTACTACCTGTTCGTTTAATAAAAAGGTCAAAGAACTAATAATAATCCCAACAATTAAGAGAGGAGCTATTAAACGATAAATACTTACTCCTCCCATTCTTAAAGCTGTTATTTCGTTTTCTCTATTTAGACGACTGATAGCTGTCATTGTAGAAAAAAGCACAGCAATGGGAAAGGTTTCTACAATTACTCTTGGTAATCTATAGGCTAATAATTCAACCACCAAAGAAACAGGCACATTTTTAACTATAATTAAATCTGCCAGCTGAAAAAAATAATTACCTATTAAAATAACTGTTACAATCAAAACACCCAGCAAAAATGGATAAGTAACTTCTTTAATAATGTATTTATCCATTAATTTAACCAAGTTTTTATCCATATTTATACCTCTCACTATTTTTAATTATTTTTTATTTGCAGTATTATTCAATATTATCAGTTGAAATAATTATATCACCTGCTGAGTTAAAACTCAATTGGTAGAGCATTATCTAAGATTAGAATTACATTAAATGATTAATACTCCCCTGCTGAACTTAAAAAATGCTTAGTTCAAGTTAAGGGAGTATCTTTTTTAAAATATTTAACTGCTATTAAATTAAAATAAGTAACTTAAAGCCAAAGTAATCGATTTCTGTTCACTCTCGATTTCTGCATCTATATCTTCAAATAAAATAGTATCATAATAATTTGTCTGAATCTGAGTACCAGACGCTTCAAACTTTGCATAATCATAGGCCAATAAAAAATTTAAACTTTTACTGATCTGATAGTTGAACTCAGCTCCAAGCAGATAAGCACTGCCTTCTGCATCAATATAGGAAAGTTTGTCTCTTAAAATATGATCATCAAAATCCTCAGCTTTTAAAAAAGGTGAATATCTAAACTTGAAAGTATAATCCCATTTGCCGGCTTTACTATCAATACTGTTCAACTGCAGACCTAAATAGGGTAAATTATAATCTACCCGATAGGCAAGTACTTCTCCTGCAATTTCTGTTGTGGTATTATTATAATAGTTATACTGAAATAAATCTTTCACTATAAAATCAAAGGATTGATCTAAATAGCCCAGACTAAAATTGGTCTTTATAATACTGTTTTGATAAAATTCTTTAAATGTAACTTCTGTATCGAAAGATCTAAAATCAAGATAGGCATCAGATTCAGAATAAATATCTTTACCTTCTTCATAACGAGAATAAAGCCAATCAGAATCTAAAAATTTACCTGAATAAGCATAACTATCCCTACTTTTAAGCATTGTAAATTCAATGCTTTTCAGCAGACTATTTCTTAAATTCAGGCTATAATCAAGCCTATAAATTCCCTGTTCAAGTGGAAAAATCAATTCACTTTTGAAACCACCACTTTGATCACCCTGAATAATATATTGGCTGTGTCCATCCAAATCAGCAGTCCCGATTGAAACCTCAGCTGCAGAAACTGGTGAATTAATTACAAAAATTATACAAATTACTGTAATAAAGTATTTTAGCTTCAATTATTAAAACTCCTTTTAAATAAGTATTCAAAAATATAAGAAAATTCCTTTTAAAATAAATAATTTAGAGCTTAACTCTAATAATATGACTAGATAAAGCCCAGAACTTCAGTGGAATTATAAGCTGGGCAGTCATCTAGTCTTAAATATAAAAAATGATTATTCTTCTCGAATAGTTATTGAAGCAGAAGTCGCAACAGGTTCTGCACTAAAATCAACAGAATCATCAGCCATATTCACTGTTTGAGTTTCAGGTGTAAACTGCCAGTTTTCAAGCACAGGAGTTATGACAACTTCACCCGCTAAATCTGTTTTCT
>JAGYNO010000069.1 GCA_018399955.1 Halanaerobium sp.
CATGATATAGCGGTGGGGTATATGTATGTTCTTAAATTACATCATCTTGTTGATGATAAAATACATGCCCGTTCTACTGGCCCATATTCACTGGTAACCCAACAACCACTGGGTGGAAAGGCCCAATTTGGTGGCCAGAGATTCGGTGAAATGGAGGTTTGGGCTCTAGAGGCTTATGGCGCTGCTTACAGTCTTCAGGAAATGCTGACTGTTAAATCTGATGATGTCATAGGAAGGGTCAAAACCTATGAGTCAATTGTAAAAGGTGAAGAAGTTCCACCACCGGGTGTGCCTGAATCATTTAAAGTATTAATTAAAGAGATGCAGAGTCTCGGACTAGATGCCCGCGTTTTTGTAGAAGAAGATAATGAAATGGAACTAGAAGAGGAAGGAACCGAAGTTAGTGAAACTGCAAAAAAACTTGGTTTAGATACTGATTTACAGCTTTCAAGACCTACTGAAGAACAATAATAAAAATTATCAAAATAGGAGGGGGAGAGGCCCTTGTCAAATTTAAATAATTTCGATTCAATGCGGATCGGAGTTGCATCTCCTGAACAGATAAGAGAATGGTCTCGGGGAGAAGTTAAAAAACCAGAAACCATTAATTATAGAACGCTCAAACCTGAAAAAGATGGTCTATTTTGTGAAAAGATATTTGGTCCTACCAAAGATTATGAATGTCACTGTGGAAAATATAAGAGAGTCCGATATAAAGGCGTAGTTTGTGATCGATGCGGGGTTGAAGTGACCAGATCAAAGGTTAGAAGAGAACGAATGGGGCACATAGAATTAGCTGCACCCTGTACTCATATTTGGTTTTTCAAAGGGATACCCAGTCGATTAGGCCTAATTATGGATATGTCTCCCAGGGCATTAGAGAAGGTTATATATTTTGTTTCATATATAGTTATTGATCCTGGTGATACACCACTTAGTAAAAGGCAATTGCTGTCTGAACAAGAATACCGGGATGCTAAGACCAAATATGGTAATGAATTTGATGCCCGAATGGGAGCTGAGGCTGTTAAAATACTCTTAAGTCAAATTGATGTGCAAAAAGATGTTCAAAAATTAAAAAAAGAGATTAAGTCCACCTCAGGACAGCGCCGTAGACGGGCTGTGAGAAGATTAGAAGTTATGGATGGCTTGCTCAATTCCGGCTTGGAACCGGGATGGTTGGTCATGGATGTTATGCCTGTTATTCCACCAGATTTACGTCCAATGGTACAGCTTGATGGTGGAAGGTTTGCAACTTCTGATTTAAATGACTTATATAGAAGAGTCATAAATAGGAATAATAGGTTAAAAAGATTATTAGATCTAGGAGCACCGGAGATAATAATTAGAAATGAAAAACGGATGCTGCAGGAATCTGTCGATGCTTTAATTGATAACGGCAGAAGAGGCAGACCGGTTACTGGTGCTGGTAATCGTCCTTTAAAATCTTTAAGTGATATGCTGAAGGGCAAACAGGGTCGTTTCCGCCAGAACTTACTGGGTAAAAGGGTGGATTATTCCGGCAGGTCGGTTATTGTTGTTGGCCCTGAATTAAAGATGGATCAGTGCGGCCTGCCTAAAAAAATGGCACTGGAGTTATTTAAGCCTTTTGTAATGAAGGGCCTGGTCAACAAAGAATATGCTCATAATATTAAGAATGCCAAAAAAATGGTAGAGAAAGTAGATGAGAGGGTCTGGGATATTTTAGAAGAAGTAATTAAAGGCCAGCCTGTTTTATTAAACAGGGCACCGACTTTACACAGATTGGGCATACAGGCCTTTAAACCAGTTTTAGTTGAAGGAAAAGCTATTAAATTACATCCTTTAGTCTGCACAGCATATAATGCTGATTTTGATGGTGATCAGATGGCTGTTCACCTACCTCTTTCTGAGGAAGCTAAAACAGAAGCTAGAACCCTGATGTTATCTACAACTAATCTTTTATCACCATCTGATGGAAGTCCTATTACAGTTCCCACCCAGGATATGGTTTTAGGAATATATTATCTGACAACAGCTAAAGATGGAATTAAAGGTGAAGGCAAGATTTTCTCTAATGCAAATGAAGCAATTAAAGCATACGACACAGATAAAATATATCTACAGGCCAGAATTAAACTAAGAATTGATAATAAAATTATAGATACTACAGTAGGTAGGGTCATCTTCAATGAAGCCTTTCCTAAAGATATGGAATATATTAATCGTAGAATCGGTAAAAATGAGCTAGGTGATTTGATCTCACGATTAAATGATAATTTTGATGAAGCAAGCACAGTTAAATCACTGGATAATATAAAAGCTCTGGGTTATGATTTTGCCACACGTTCTGGTATAAGTATTGCAGTAGCTGATGCTGCTATACCAGATGAGAAACCTAATATTTTAAGTGAGGCTGATAAAAAGGTTGATGAAATAGAAGAATACTATAATAGTGGAGCAATAAATGAAGATGAGAGGTACCAGCGCATCATAAATATCTGGAATCAGGCCAAAGATGATGTCACAGATGCATTGTTGGAACATCTGGATGAAGATAATAATATTTTTATAATGGCTGCTTCTGGTGCTCGCGGTAATACATCGCAAATTTCTCAGTTAGCCGGCATGCGTGGATTGATGGCAGACCCTTCCGGCAGAATTATAGATCTGCCTATCAGGTCAAGTTTTAGAGAAGGCCTGAATGTGTTAGAATTTTTCTTATCCACTCACGGGGCTCGTAAAGGATTGGCAGACACAGCTTTGCGTACAGCTGACTCGGGATATTTAACAAGAAGGTTGGTTGATGTTTCACAGGATGTAATCGTTAAAAATGAAGACTGTGGTACTGATAAAGGTCTTTATATAGAAGCAATTGGAGGTAAAGGTGATCAGGCAGTAGAAACACTTAGAGAAAGAATCTTGGGACGTTACGCCGCTGAAGATGTTCTCAATCCCAATAATGATCAAGTTATAGTTGAGAAAAATGAAATGATAAAAAAGGAGCATATAAATATAATTGAAAATATTGGTATAGAAAGAGTAAAAATTAGATCTGTGATAACATGTGAATCAGAACATGGAGTATGTTCAAAATGTTATGGACGTAATCTGGCTACATCCCAAAAAGTTAATCAAGGTGAGGCGATCGGAATTGTGGCTGCTCAGTCTATAGGTGAGCCAGGTACCCAGTTAACAATGCGTACATTCCACACAGGTGGTGTTGCTGGTGATGATATTACTCAGGGTTTACCCAGGGTAGAAGAGCTTTTTGAGGGGCGTACTCCTAAAGGTCATTCGATCATGACTGAAAAAGAAGGGAAAGTTAAGATCACCCAAAAAAGAAATTCAAAACGTGTTGTGGTGACCAGTGAGGATGGCAAGAAAAAGACATATAAGATACCCTATGGTTCAACACTTATTGTTAAAGAAGATGAATATGTTCAACCAGGTGATAAATTAACAGAAGGCCCGGTTGATCCCAGTGTTATGTTGAGAGTAAAGGGAGAGTCTGCTGTACAAAATTACTTATTAGAAGAGGTACAAAATGTTTATAGATCTCAGGGTGTTGAGATTAATGACAAACATATCGAGGTAATAATCAGACAAATGATGAAACGAGTTAAGGTTATAGAATCTGGAGATACCGAAATGCTAACAGGTAGTCTGGTGACCAAGCATGAATTTTTAGATGAAAACGAGAAAGTCAAAAAGAATGGTGGTAAACCTGCTAAATCTGTACCACAAATAATGGGAATAACAAAGGCTTCATTAGCAACAGAAAGCTTTCTTTCAGCAGCATCATTTCAAGAAACTACTCGGGTTTTAACTGAAGCTGCTCTGGAAGGAAAGGTGGATAATTTAAGAGGTTTAAAAGAAAATGTCATAATTGGACAGTTGATCCCAGCTGGAACAGGGATGAGAAAATATAGAGAAGGCCAAGAAGTCGGGGATAATGTTACTGATGTAACTCAAATTTTAGATCAATTAGATGATGAGTAGATATTTGGTAATTTATTGTTGACAACAACTATTAAAGGTGTTAAAATACACTAGTGCGTGCAGAGAAAGCTCATTAAAAAGATAGTTTATATCAATATATATGATTTAAAAGTATAAAAGCAGAGGACAGCATTAATTTTTTAATGCTGCTTCCTGCTGTATTACTGAAATTCTCGAAAGGAGGTGGGTTTTGTGCCGACAATTAATCAACTTATCCGCAAAGGTCGTAATAAGATTAAAAAGAAGAAAAATGCTCCTGCATTAGGAGGTTCACCTCAAAAGAGAGGAGTATGTACCAGAGTTTATACTGCGACTCCTAAAAAGCCGAACTCTGCTTTAAGAAAAGTGGCTCGTGTTCGTTTAACCAATGGAAAAGAGGTGACCTGTTACATACCTGGAGAAGGACATAACTTACAGGAACACTCTGTTGTTTTAGTGAGGGGTGGAAGGGTTAAGGATTTACCAGGAGTTAGGTATCACGTTGTAAGAGGCACTTTAGATACTGCAGGTGTGGAAGATCGTAGACAGGGACGTTCAAAATATGGAGTAAAAAAACCCAGTTAAAACTTAAAATATACTAATTTTTAGTTAAAGGGGGGAGTTATGTGCGTAAAAATAGAGCAGAAAAAAGAAATGTCAAACCTGATTCTGTATATAATAGTGTATTAGTAAACCGCTTTATTAATAAAATTATGTTGGATGGTAAAAAAAGTTTAGCAGAATCATTATTATATCAAGCATTGGAAAGACTACAGCAAGAAACTGGAGATGAACCAATAACAATTTTACAGGAAGCTTTAGATAATGTTATGCCTACATTAGAAGTTAAATCACGCCGTATTGGTGGATCAAACTATCAGGTACCGGTAGAAGTATCAGATCATAGAAGAAGATCACTTGCAATTCGCTGGATTATTAATGATGCCAGAAATCGAAATGAGAGAACAATGCAGGAAAGATTAACCACAGCAATTATGGAAGCCTATAATAATACCGGTGGTGCAGTTCGTAAAAAAGAAGAAGTACACAGAATGGCAGAAGCTAACAGAGCATTTGCACATTATGGATGGTAAATCGATTAAAACTATGCTTTGTTACAACTTAAGAAGGGGGGAGAATGATGGCCCGACAATTTCCATTAGAAAAAACAAGAAATATAGGAATTATGGCTCATATAGATGCTGGTAAAACTACAACTACTGAACGTATCCTTTACTATACTGGTAGGGTACACAAAATGGGAGAAGTACACGATGGAGCTGCTGTAATGGATTGGATGGAACAAGAACAGGAAAGAGGTATTACTATAACTTCAGCTGCCACTACGGCTCAATGGCGTGAACATCGTATTAATATTATAGACACGCCCGGACATGTGGACTTTACAGTTGAGGTGGAGCGGTCTCTTAGAATACTTGATGGAGCAATTGCATTATTCTGTTCTGTCGGTGGAGTTGAACCCCAATCAGAAACAGTCTGGAGACAGGCTGATAAATATGAAGTTCCCCGCATCGCTTTTGTGAACAAAATGGATAGAATGGGAGCTGATTTTTTTAGAGTTATTAAGATGATGAAAAAAAGGCTGGGAGCAAACGCTGTTCCTGTACAGATACCTATTGGGAGTGAAGATTATTTTAAGGGAGTTGTAGATCTCATAGAGATGGAAGCTATTGTTTATAAAGATGAACTGGGTATAAACTTTGATAGAGTTGATATTCCTGAAGAATATAAAGAAGAAGCTGAAAAATATAGAGAGAAATTGTTAGAACAACTCTCTGAATTTGATGATGAATTGATGTTAAAATACATTGAGGAAGAAAGTATAACAAAGGATGATATTTTAAATGCTTTGAGAAAATCAGTAATAAATGTTGATCTAATTCCCGTCTTATGTGGATCTGCTTTTAAAAACAAAGGTATACAGATGTTATTGGATTCAATAATTGATTTCATGCCCTCACCACTAGATGTACCGCCTGTAGAAGGCGAGAATCCCGAAACTGGTGAAATTGAGATTAGAGAAGCTTCTGATGATGAGCCTTTTTCAGCTCTTGCCTTTAAAATAATGACAGATCCTTATGTAGGGAAACTGGCCTTTTTTAGAGCTTATTCAGGTGTATTAGAAGCCGGTTCTTACATTTATAATTCTTCAAGTCAAAAAAGGGAAAGAATTGGTAGGATATTACAGATGCATGCAAATCACAGAGAAGAAAGAGATAGTGTTTATGCAGGAGATTTAGCTGCCGCAGTTGGATTGAAAAATACGAGTACAGGAGATACACTTTGTGAAGCAGATAATCCTATAGTATTAGAATCAATGGAGTTTCCCGAACCAGTTATTTCAGTTGCCATTGAACCAAAAAGTCAGGCTGATGAAGATAAATTATCACAGTCTTTACTCAAATTATCAGAAGAGGATCCCACATTTCAGATTAAAACCGATGAGGAAACCGGACAAACAATTATTAGAGGTATGGGTGAACTACACTTAGAAATTATTGTTGATAGATTATTAAGAGAATTCAAGGTTGACGCAAATATTGGTAAACCACGGGTGGCTTATCGCGAAACTATTACGCGCAAGGTCGAAGATATAGAAGGAAGATTCATCAGACAATCAGGTGGCCGTGGTCAATATGGTCATGTAATTATTGATTTGGAGCCTATTAAAGAAGGCAAGGGCTTTATATTCGAAAATGATATAACCAGGGGAGCGATACCGAAAGAATATATCAATCCCGTGGAAGATGGAATTGAAGAAGCATTAGAAAATGGTATTAAGGCAGGTTATTCTGTTGTAGATGTTAAAGTAACATTGAAAGATGGAAGTTTTCATGAAGTTGATTCCTCTGAAATGGCCTTTAAAATTGCTGGCTCAATGGCGTTTAGAAAAGCTGCCGAGAGAGCAAGACCCGTAATTTTAGAACCTGTTATGGAAGTTGAAGTTGTAGTACCAGAAGAATATATGGGTGATGTAATAGGAGATCTTAATGGCCGCAGAGGTAAGATTGAAGGAATGGAAAGAAGAGCTAATGCTCAGGTAGTCAAGGCCTATGTGCCGCTCGCTGAGATGTTTGGTTATGCGACTGATCTGAGATCAAAAACTCAGGGAAGAGCAACTCATACCATGCAATTTTCACATTATGATAAAACACCCAAAAGTGTTGCCAAAGAAATTCTAGGTGAATAATAAAGATTAATATTTTTTAAAAGGAGAGATGAATATAATGGCTAAGGAAA
>JAGYNO010000007.1 GCA_018399955.1 Halanaerobium sp.
TCCAGTTACTTTTCCATATGCACCTAATGCTGTAATAATTGGTTTTCTATTCAGCTTTTTAGGTGGGATTATTGGCATGTTCTTCCTGGGACCTATTGGCCTTTCACTTATAATTCCCGGTATGGTACCTCACTTTTTTACTGGTGCAACTGCAGGTGTTTTTGGTAATGCAACTGGTGGTAAAAAAGGAGCTATGCTTGGAGGTTTTGTAAACGGATTATTAATCACATTCCTGCCTGCTATGCTGCTTCCTGTACTCGGACAGCTCGGATTTGCTAATACCACTTTTGGTGATGCGGACTTTGGAGTTGTTGGTATTGTAATCGGATTTATCGCAAGGTTATTTGCTTAAAATGAATAAAAACAAGAGATTATCAACATTAGTTAAATATTTATTAGATCAGAAAGAGCCTGTTACAATTAAGGCTCTTTCTGAAATGCTTTCAGTTAGTAAAAGGACGATAAGATATGATCTTGATGAAATTGAAGATTTTTTAAGCAGTACTGATTTTAATCTAAAACGGAAGCCAAACTATGGTATTTATATTGAAGGAGATAGAAACAGTGTTTCAGAATTAAATAATACCTTTGATGATTTTTATAATAACAGACATTTTCGTTCAGCTGAAAAGAGAAAATACATTATTTTATACAGACTTTTTCAAAAGAAAGAAGCAATATTAATGTTTGAGCTTGCAGATTTTTTAGGTTTAAGTATAACAACTGTTAGTAAAGATTTAGATAATGTTGAAGAATGGCTTGAAGAAAACAATCTTAAATTAATAAGAAAAAGAAATTATGGTGTGGAAATTGTTGGTGATGAATTAAAAATCCGGCATGCAATGAAAGTTTTAATAAATGAAACATATGAAAGTGGAGAAATGATTGAGCTTTTAAATGAAATAAATGAACGAGAAGATTATAGCGGCAGGCTTGAACATGGGTTTAGTGCTCAGATCAAAAATCTTCTTGGTGAAGAAAAACTAAAAAAACTTGAAAAAATAATAAATAAAGCTGAAAAAGATTTGGGACATGAGTTCACAGATGATGCTTATGCAGGTCTTGTTTTCCATATTGCTTTTGCGGTTTCAAGATTAAAATCAAATAAAGATATAACAATAGATGCTGAAAGATTAAAAATACTTAAAGAAAACGAAGAGTTTAAGATATCAGAAGTAATTGCAGAGCTGCTTGAAAATGAATTTTCTATAAAAGTACCAGAAGATGAAATAGGATTTATAACTCTTCATCTGCTTGGAGCAAGGATGCGCAAAGATAGACTTAGAAAAAACAGTCAAAAACAGACTAAAATTGAAATGCTGGCTTCTCAAATAATTGAAATTGTCAGCAGTTATTTTGATATTGATCTGACTAGAGATGAAAAATTGTTTTCAGGACTTTTAATACATCTTAAAGCTGCTTTAAACAGGCTTTTATTTGACCTACCAATAGAAAATCCTCTTTTAAATGATATAAAATCAAAATATGCAGAAATTTTCAATGCTACTTCACAGGCAGCCAGATTAATTCAAAATGAATATTATATTGAAATAAGTGAAGAAGAAATCGCTTATCTGACAATTCATTTTGGGGCTGCACTTGAAAGACTAAATTTTCCCTTAAAGAAATCTGCAAAAGTAGTAATAGTATGTTCAAGTGGAGTGGGAACAACTAATTTGTTGGAAGTAAGATTAAAGAATGAATTCAAAGGTATTAAAATTATAGATAACCTTTCGACTTTTGAAGTTAAAGAATCAGATGATATACTTGAGGAGATAGATTTTATTATCTCTACTCTGCCTTTTAAATGTGATAAAAAAGATGTGATTGTAGTTAAACCTTTTTTAGATGAAGATGATATTGAAAAAATTAAGAATTATCTCAGGCTCCATCAAATAGGATATGGAATTTTCCCAGAAGAAAATGCAAGTTTAGTTGATAATAATGCTGCTGAAGAAATTGCAAATTTGATTTCTCCATATGTAGAGCAGGATAAAAAAGATGAAGTTAAGAGTATTATTGAAAATTATTTTATTAATGGTGATTCAATTGAAAAAAATAATCATCCTGAAGATTGCGGTTTGTTTAAATTTCTTGATAAAAATCTAATTAATATCTTTGAGAGGAAATTCGATTGGAAAACCGCACTTAAACTTGCTGGAGAGCTTTTAACTGCAGATGATTTTATTGAACAGAGTTATATAAAGAGAATGATAGAAATTGTTGAAGAAAAAGGTCCATATATTGCAATAGCACCTCATATATGTCTTGCACATGCAGGTCTTGAAGATGGTATAAATAAAGCGGGTATTGGTCTGGGTGTATTTAAAAAAGGCTTTAATATTAAACATGATTTTGATCCAATAAATTTTGTTTTTGTTCTTGCACCAGAAGATAAAAAAAGTCATCTACCTGCTCTGACAGATATAATGAAAATAGCCAATAGTAATGAACTGCTTGAGCAATTATTAGAAGCAGAAAACAAAAATAAAATCTATAATTTAATTCAAGACTTTTTGAATGATTAGAAAGGAGATTTTGCTATGCTTCAAAAAATAGCTGATGCAGTTAGAGTTATATCAGCAGAAGCAGTTGAGAAAAAGGGTTCTGGTCATCCTGGTATGCCTATGGGGTGTGCAGAGATAGGGGCCTATTTATTTTCAAATGTTTTGAAATATAATCCAGAAAAACCTGAATGGATAAATAGAGATAGACTTTTTCTATCAGCCGGACACGGTTCTTTATGGCTTTATGTACTTCTACATTTATCCGGTTATGATCTCAGCCTTGAAGACTTAAAAAAATATAGAGAGTTTGATTCTAAAACACCCTCACATCCAGAATATGGACGCACGTCAGGTGCAGAAATGACAACAGGTCCTCTAGGTCAGGGCTTTGCAAGTGCAGTGGGAGCTGCTGCAGCAGAAGAAATTTTAGCAGAAAAGTATAATAAAGATGACTATAATTTGCTTAATCACTATACTTATGTGCTTGCTGGTGATGGAGATCTTATGGAAGGGATTAGTTATGAGGCTGCATCTCTTGCAGGCAGTCTGAATTTATCTAAACTAATCGTTATCTATGACAGTAATAGTGTTTCAATTGATGGTCCAACAGATTTAACTTTTATAGATGATATTAGAAAACGCTTCAGTTCTGTTGGCTGGCAGGTGATAGATAATATTGATGGAAGTAATTTTAAGGATCTTGAATATGCATTCAGAAAAGCTAAAGATAATAAAGAAAGTCCAAGTATTATTATTGCAGATACTATTATTGGGAAAGGTGCTCCAGCCAAGCAGGGAAAAAGTTCTGCTCACGCCTCTCCACTGGGCAGAGAAGAAATAGATAAACTGAAAGAAAATCTTGGCTGGTCAAAAGAAGAATTTTTTATTCCTGATTCAGTATATAATTATTTTAAAAAACATAAAAAAACTTTAGAAAATAATTATCAGCAGTGGCTGGAGCAAGAAAAAGAATATAAAGAGCTGTATCCAGGCTTATATGATGAATTAGAAGCTGGAATTAAGCTTAATCTAAAAGAGCATATCAAAGACTTTGAAATTATGTTTAAAGATAATAAAGCACCAAGAGATTTTTCTGGAGAATATTTTATATATTTTGCAGATCAATTATCCTATTTGATTTCAGGTTCAGCTGACCTCAGTGGATCAACTAGAGTAAAATTGACTAAATATAGAGATATCAATGGAGGTAATTTTTCGGGCAGAAGTGTAAAATTTGGTGTAAGAGAACATGCTATGGCTGCATTTGCATCTGGTTTAATGCTGCATAAAGGTTTAAGACCGGTTATTTCTACTTATTTAAGTTTTTCAGATTATATGAGGCCTTCGATCAGACTTGCAGCAATGATGAATTTGCCTGTAATATATATTTTTACTCATGACTCGATTTATGTTGGTGAAGATGGCCCAACTCATCAGCCAGTTGAACAGCTGGAATCATTGAGATTAATTCCTAATCTGAGAGTTATACGACCAGCTGATGAAAAAGAAGTGAGATTTGCCTGGAGAAATATACTTGAAGAAAATAACCGACCTACTGCATTAGTATTGGCAAGACAGAGCTTGGAAAAACTTGATAATCAAGAAATCTCATATGAGGAATTTTGCAGAGGTGGATATATATTAAAAGATTATGAGAAGCAAAATAATGATAAAAAGAAGATAGTTATTTTAGCTGGTGGGAGTGAACTTTCTTTAGCCGTAAGAGCAGCAAAAATTATAGATAAAACTGCAGATATTAAAATAATATCAGTATCAGAAAGAAATAAGTTAGCAGAAGACCAACAATTAGCTGAAAAAATAATTGGAGAATATGATTTAGCTGTTACCATTGAAGCTGGAGTTAAAACAGGCTGGTATCAAATTGTTGATAAGCCAAGACTCATTTTGGGAATAGAGGATTTTGGTATCAGCGGTAGTGGAGAAAAAAATGCTGAATATTTTTCTTTTACAGCTGAACAGGTTGCAGAAAAAATATTAGGGAAATTGGACATTTAAATAGAGATGGAATTCTCTCAATTTACTTCAAAATAATATAAATAATTATTATCAATAATAGTAATATATTCTAAAAGAGCAGTTTTACTGCTCTTTTTCTACATTTTATTACATTTATTTAAAATTTTCGTAATAAAAGAGGATTTTCAAGAAAAACATTGAAATATATAATTATGGTAATCTGACGGCAGAGAGACTAGCTTAATTAAAAACGAGCTTAGCTTACCTTCGTACACCGAGCTTAGATACAACGTTACGAAGGGAGCTGACACTTAATGAAAAAGCTTTATATTGCAATTACAACAGCTTTAATAACTTTTGGTACAGCTATATCTGTATTAGCTGACTCCAGTAGTTGGGGTTAAATATTAATTAGATTTTAACTATCGTCAGATTACCAAATTTATTGAGTTGAAGAGGAGGTTCTTCATTGAAGAAAGAACTAAAAATATACTTGTTTATTATATTTTTTTCCACTCTAATTATTATGATTAATTTAGCAAGAACTTATATAATAGATTTCCCTATATATAAACTTATGTTTTTTATTTTAGCAATGATAGTAGTTAGAAATATGAGTATGCTATTTAATTCTATTTCTAATGTTATAACTTCAATGAATTTACCGGTGCTTTTAACTGCAATTGTATATTTGAACCCTTTTTGGATTGGCATTGTATCTGCATTCGGGACAATAGAATTTAAATTTAGAAATTCAAGTTTTGTCTGGTATAAGTTTTTATTTAATAGATGTGTTTTCTTTTTATCTGGAGGTTTAGCAGGATTAACTTTTATTTATAGTAGAAATATGTTTGGGACTGAAGGATTTCCTTTTTTTCCATTGCTCATAGCTGCAGCAACTCATTTCGTTGTAGATAATTTATTGGTATATATTGTTCTTCGTATAGCTGAGGAAGATACAAATAATACTTCTTTGTTTATATATTTTCAAGAATTATCAAAAAATCTTGTTACTTCATATTTTTTAGGTCTTATTTTACTTGTTTCTTATCAATATTTTGGTTATGTGTTTTTTGTATTAGTAATTGTACTCTTATTTATAATAAAAGATTTTTTCTATTCAAGGATTCAGCAGCTGAACTCCTACACTCAAATTATAGAAAGTTTTTTGAAAGTAATTGATTCAAAAGATCATTATACAGAAGGTCATTGTCAAAGAGTTGCCTATTATACTTATCATCTGGCTAAGAAGCTGGGATTATCACGAGGGAAAACAGAAAAGATAGTTAATGTAGCAAAAATACATGATATTGGTAAAATATATGTGGATGATAGTATTCTTAAAAGTTCAGACAAATTGAGTGATAAAGAATATGAAGAGATAAAAAGACATTCTGAATATGGGTATGAACTATTAAAGGATATTGATATTTTAAAGGATGAACTTAAAGTTATTATGCATCATCATGAAAAATGGGATGGATATGGCTATCCAGACGGTCTAAAAGAAGAAGAAATTCCAATTGGTGCAAGGATTTTAAATGTTACGGATTCATTTGATGTAATGACTACAGGGAGAAAATATAAACCTGCCTTAAATAAGAATGAAACTATTCAAGAATTAAAAGATTGTTCTGGTACTCAATTTGATCCAGAAATAGCTTCTAAAATGATTGAACTTATTGAAGGTGGCTTTTTTGATAACAGTTTTGAGAGTGAAGAACTGGTTAATGAGTATGAATTTTCTATAGAATACTAATATAAACGGGAGGGTGACTATGTCCAGAGAAATGGAAGATATGATCAAAGAGCTTGAGGGTGTTGTTTCTTGTACTGTTACAGGGGGCAAGGAGATTGACGAGATACATATTATTGCTGATAAAAAAAGAGACCCAAAAAGAATTGTTAGAGATGTAGAAACTGTATTTTTGGTACATAATGATCAAAAAATAGATCATAAAAAAATTAGTATAGCAAGAATTAGAAGTAATATATCTAAAAACATATCCGAATTTAGTTCAAACAGAGTTGAATTAATTACAGTTTATACAGAAAATAACCGCTCCTGCTGTACTGTGAAAATGTTGATTGATGATCAGGAAGTAGAAGAACATTTTGAGGCACAGCTTGGAGAAAAAATTGAGAAACTAATTGCTAGAGCTATTATTGATATGCTGAATAAATATTTTGATTTGGGTGGACAGTTACTGGTTGAAGATATTTTTACCATAAAGGGTAAAGAAGAGCTTGTTATTGCTCAGATTTCTAAGTTTGATAAAGATAGAAATAGGCTCGAGGAGAAATTGGTCGGTGCTGTTTATTTAGAAAACAATATAACACTTGCTATAGCCAAGGCATGTTTAAAAGCAGTGAACAGAAAATTATATAGATAATACTCCATTTTTAAATTAAATTTTATAAAATATTTAAGAAATGAAAAATAGAGATGATATGATTCTCTCATACTTCAATTATTGTTTAGTTAGCTTTGGAATATACCCATAGGTTAATAGATTTTCATTGTCGAAGAGGAGTTAAACTTACACGATAATCTTGACAATGGAAATTGTCTTTGCTATAATATGAATGAACATTCATTCAAGGAGATGGTTAAAGTGGCTGCAGATACAAAAAATGATATTAGAAATGCTGCTGTAGAAGTAATTTCAATTAAAGGTTTTCATAATACAAGAATGCAGGAAATTGCTGACAAGGCTGGACTTGCTGTTGGTACACTCTATAATTATTTTTCCAGTAAAAATGAAATTCTCGAATATATCTTTGAGATGGAAATGAAAAGAAGAGTGGGAATTATGCATGATTTAAAAGCTGAAAACCTATCGATCAAAGAACTTTTGAGAGAATTTTTGAAGAGACATTATGAAATATTAATTAGAAATCCACATTTAGGTAGAGTAGTTGTACGTGAAAAAGACTTTTCTAAAAACAAAAAAGCCGGAGAGATTAAGAAATTTATGCAGACCTTAATTAATAGTATAGAAAAAATATTTAAAAATGGCGTTGAAAATGGAGAAATCAAAGATATAGACTGTCATCTTATGGCTGTATTCTTTTTCGGAGCCATCCACGGTATTATAGAACATTCTTTAACAGAACCAGAAATGGAAATACTGCAGGATGCCCCAGATTTTATTATGCAGCGAATTGATCATATATTTATTTAAATCAAAATTTGATACTTTATGAATGAATATTCATTCATAAAGTTTTATTTAAGTGATATATATCATAGAAATAATTAAAGTATAGTAATATACTTAAGTTAAGATATAAGATTAATAATAAGCAGTAAAAATAAAGACACTGTTTTTTATAAAAAAGGAAGGAATGGTTTTAATGGAAATTATTAAATTAGATGAGTTAAAAGGAAAAAAGAACAAAAGAGGAGTAGTTGCAAAGGCTGTTTTAAAGAATGACAATGCACAGGTTATGAATTTGATTTTATCAGAAGGAGATATAGTACCTGCCCATCAGGTGCCTGTAGATGTGTTTTTCTATGTTAGAGAAGGTAAAGGAACATTAAGAATTGGTGATCAGGCAAATGTAGTTGAAGAGGGTACAATAATTACCTGTCCTCCAAACACAGAAATGGAACTTAAAGCAGACCAGGGTGAAAAATTTGAAGTTCTAAACGTAAAAACTCCTTCACTCTAAATATGAGTTGAAGCAAAATCGGGATTTTTGAGAACTACTTATTTTAGTTACTAGTTTTCTGAGATTTAAGCAAGAAAAAAGCCGGCTGTTTTAAACAGCTGGTTAATTATTACAATTTAATGAATGAATATTCATTCATAAAGGGGTTGATTTTTTTGAAAGAACAGCTAGCTGTATTTTTGCTTTTAGTATTTATGTTATTTTCTGTAACACTTAATGTCTATGCTGAAGAAATTACAGTTGATTTAGACAGCTATCTAAAAAGTAGTTTAGAGAACAGTAGAGAATTTAAAGAAGCAGAATTGAATCTAAATGCAAAAAAAATTAATTTAAAAGAGGTAGAAGCAGAACAGGAAGTGAGTCCGTCACCATTATTACTTGCACAGGCAGAATTGGAATTAGAGCTTGCTGAGAAAAAAATGTTGAGAAAAGAAGATGAATTAATAAATAAATATATCAATGAATTTTTTAATTATTATAAAACAGAAAATTTAATTGAAGTTCACCAGAAATATCTAAGTGTACTAGAAGATGAAATGGAAAATATAAAAGATAAATATCAGCAGGGTTTGCTTACTAAATCGGATATCTATAAAGCAGAGGTAGAATTAAAAACTGCCCAAAGCAATTTAATAAAGGCTGAAAACAATAATCAGCGGGTTGGTTTTAAACTTAAACAAAATTTAAAAGTTGAAAAAGATAGTCAATTAAATATTAAATTTTCAAAATCAGATTTGAAAGCATGGGAGTTAGATGAAGATTTTAATGAGCTGCTGGAAATTGCTCTGGAGCACAGAATTGAAATTAAAGAAGCTGAAGTTAATAAAGAGTTAAAAAATATTAATTATAAATTGGCAGCAGGAGATTACAGTCCTAAGTTAAAAGAAAAAGAAGCTGAAAATGAGTATTTAAGTGCTGTAAATAATAAAGAAATTGTAAAAGATATGGTAGAACTTGATCTGAATAATTCTTATTTGAATTTTAAAGATAGTATTGTAAATATAAATAGAGATAGAAAGTTAATTGAAAGTCATAAAGAAGCACTGAGAGTTAAAAAATTATATTTTGAAGAAGATTATATTACTGGTACTGAACTGCTTGAAACTCAGGTAGATCTTTATCAGGCAGAAGTAAGTTTATCTCACAGTGAGGTAGATTATTATCTTAGTCTTGCAGAATTATATCTCAGTACAGGAGATTTTAAGGAGTTGTTGATTTATGCTGAGAAATAAATTGTTTATAATAATCATGGTTCTTCTCTTTTTGCTGGGCAGTGCAGCAGTTAATGTTTCTGCAGAAGAAATTAATTTAAGAACAGCGCTTGAATCTGCTCTAGAAAATAACAGCAGTCTGCTTGCAGCAGAAGAAAAGCTAAAAGCAGCAGAAAGTAAAAAGTCTGCAGCAGATTCTATTATGAATTCAAAATTAAGTGGAGAAATCGCCTGGCAGGATGAAGAGTTAAGTGATGAGGGTGATTTTGTTACTTCTCTTAATTACAGTAAAATATTTGCAGAATCAAGAGGAACAAAAGCACAGCTTAGACAGGCTGAAATTGATTTTCTTATTGCAAACTTAGAATATCAAAAAATAAGGGATGAAATTCTGCATAATGTGATCAAACAGTACTACGCACTTTTGAAAAATCAGAAGTTAATTGAAAAACAGCAAACTATATTAAAAGAGGCAGAAGCACTATATAAAGATGCTGAGCTGCGTTATGAGGATTCTCTGTTAACAAAAGCAGGTCTTTTAAAATTAGAAATAAATCTTGATAAAAGCAGACAGATATTGAATAGTTTAAAAAATCAATATCTGACAAATATAGAACAGTTCGAAAGATTAACTGGGATCTCAATTGAAAAAGAAAAAATGGAAGTCAGCGAAGAAATGGTTTTTAATGAGAAGGAAATTAGTTTAGATAATGGAGATTTATTTTTAAAAACTGCATTAAATAATAGAAGTGATTATCTGATTCAAATTTTAAATTCAGATGGTTTAGAGAGCAGCATTAATTATCTTGAATCAGAAAAAGGACCCACCTTTAGTTTAGGTGGAGAATATAATTTTGATGATGGAAAAGTAGAAGCTGTGGTAAACAATGATTATCAATTAAATATTAAAACAAGACTGGATACAATTGAAAGAGAAGAAATGTATGTCTCATTGGCTGATATGCAGCTCTTTGAAGAAAGTGAATGGAAAATTACTGCAGCTGTGAGTTATGATTTCAGTGATGGCGGCAAAAAAAATGCTGAAATTGAGGCTGCTCAGGCAAATTTAAATGGAAATAAAATTAAGATTAAAGATATGGAAGAAGAAATAAAGATTCTGCTTAATGCTAAATTAAGAGAGCTGTCTGACAGCAGAGCAAGAATTGAAACAGCAGCAAAAAATCTTAAGAGAGCAGAATTAGAATATCAGAGTGCTGAGAAAAGATTTAAATTAGGTGCTGTGACTGAAAGTGGATTAATTTCTGCCCAGAGTCTTTTAGAGGAAGCAGAAACCGAAAAAATTGAAGCCGAATATAATTATGAATTGAAAAAAGCAGAACTGCTTTCTGAAATGCAGATTATTTATAAAGAATTAGTTGATGGAAAATCTGGAGGGGATTTATAATGAAAAAAAACAAAAGAACAATTATAATTATAGCTTTAATTATAGTATTTGGGGCTGCTGCACTCTTTTTTATAATACAGCTTAGAAATCGTGCTCCAGAACAAAGTGCTGAATTAAATTTAGGTGTGCCGGTAGAAACTGAAACAGTAATCAGAGATGATTTTGAAATCGTATATAATTACAGCGGCACAGCCGAATATAAAGACAAAACAAAGATCTCAGCACGTATGTCGGGAGAAATTGAGGAGATTTATGTTGAAGAAGGAGATGAGGTAGAACAAGGACAACTGCTTGCAAAAATTGATGATCAAGAACTCTTAAACAAAGCTGATTCTGCAAAAGAGAGTATAAAAGAAGCTGAAGCTGCTCTTAAGAAAGCTGAACTCTCCAGAGAAATTTCTGAAAATAATCTTGCAGAAAGCAGAGCATCTTTAAGAGAAGCAGAAAGTGAATATAATCAGGTGGAAAATGATTATCAACGTGATAAAAAATTATATGAAGAAAATGCAATAGCTAAAGCTAAATTTGAGCAAACAAAAACTCTGTATGAAAAAGCTGAGGCAGGGCTGCAGAGGATAAATACAGGAGTGAAAAGTGCAGAAAAAAGAATAGAAATTGCTGAATTAGATATTGAAAATGCTGAAAGCAGGCTGGAAAAAAGCAAAAATGAATTAAAAAATATTAAATTACAGCTGGACTATACTGAAATACGAGCCCCACTTTCTGCTAAGATATTAAATAAATTTATCGAAAGAGGAGAAATCACTGCAGCTGCTCACCCTGTTTTTGAAGCTGCAGAAACTGAAAAGATAGAAATAGTTTCATATATTGGTATGAAAGATATTGCTAATCTTAGAGAAGGAAGTAAAGTATTGATATCTTATTCAGGATATTCTGAGATGAAAATAAAAGCAGAAATAACAGAGATAAGTCCAATTTCTAATCCGAAAACCAGAACTACTGAAGTGAGAATAATACTCGATAATGAAAACTCTTATCTTAAAGATGGAATGGCAGTATCTGCAGAAATCACAGCAGAAAGAAGAGAAAATGTTTTAATTGTTCCAAATAAAGCAATCTTTGAGTTTGAGTCAGCTCCACATGTTTATGTAATTAAAGATGGAATTGCTGAGCGAAGAAGAATCGAAAGAGGTATTAGTGATGGTCATTATACAGTTGTAAAATCAGCTTTAAATGAAAATGAGATTATTGTTGTAAGTAATATTAATGATTTAAGAGATGGCGCTAAAATTTATCTTCCTGATCAGCAGAATGGGGATGATTAAGTTATGACACTTGCAGAATTTGCAGTTAAGAAAAAATATACTACTATTGCTGCGGTATTTGCAGTTATTCTTCTGGGTATTGGAGCACTTTTAACATTGAATATTCAGCTTAGTCCAGATGTTGATCCAGTAGTTGTTAGCATACAGACTGCCTACCAGGGGGTTTCGGCTTCTGATATAGCTGAACAGGTTAATGAAATACTAGAAGAAGAACTGGGGACAATTGAAGGTGTCGATAATATCAGCTCTGATGCCATGGAAGGTGTATCCATGATAAGTGTCGAGTTTGATTATGACAAAGATATTGATACTGCAGCAGTAGATGTGCAGAATGTTATCAACAAGGTGAGAAATGATCTTCCTGAAGATATTGATGAACCTAAGGTTCAGAAGTTCAGTACTTCTGATCGACCTGTATTAACACTTGCAGTTAGTGGACCCCGAAATGATATAGATTTACGAACCCTTGCAGATAATCAATTAAAAAACAGGCTGCAGATGGTCAGTGGAGTAGCAAATATTGATGTTTATGGAGGTAAAAAAAGAGAAATTCAGGTAAATGTTGATCGAGAAAAACTTAATGCTTACGGTATACCAGTTGGAAGAATTGTAGAGAGATTAGATGCTGAAAATATTAATTTTCCTGGTGGCCGTATCACAAGAGATGAAAGCGAATATTTAATTAGAACAGTTGGTGAATATCAAAATTTAGAATCAATTAGAAATTTAATTATCTCATCCACTGATTTTGGAGATATTTATTTAAAAGACCTGGCTGAAGTTGAGGATACTCATGCTGAAATCAGAAGTAAATTTCGCGTTGACGGAGAAGAAACTACTGCTATAAATATTTTAAAACAGCAGGATGCCAATACAGTTGAAGTGGTAAATAATGTTAGATCTGAAATTGAAAATTTAGAAAAAGAATTTCCAGATTTAAAATTTGATATTACTGATGATCAATCTGATTTAGTCAGGTTAGTTATTAATAATATGGCCAGTACTCTTTTTATCGGAATAATTTTAACTATTATTGTAATTTACCTCTTTTTAGAAAGCTGGAGGAGTACACTTGCTGTTTCAATATCTATTCCAACTACTTTTGTTTTTACACTTGCCCTGCTTAAAGCATTTGGCTTGAGTCTAAATACAGTTACTATGACAGGTTTGATTTTATCTATTGGTATGCTTGTCGATAATTCTATAGTTGTTATTGAAAATGTGACAAGACATTTTGAAGAATTAGATAAGACTCCATTTGAGGCAGCAGTAGATGGAACAAATGAGATGATTCTTGCTGTTGTTGCAGGTACCACCACTTCGATGATTGTATTAACTCCAGTAATGTTTATCGGAGGATTTGTGCAGCAGATGTTTAGACCGCTTTCTATGACACTGCTTTTTGCCTGGACAGGTTCAGTTATTAGTTCATTTACTATTGTGCCTCTTATTCTGGCCCTTGTTTTGAAAGCAGAAGATAGTAAGAAGCCTTCATCTAAAGTATCTGCAGTGCTGAAAAAGCTTGGTAATCTTTTTACTAAGCTGCTTTATAAAAGTAGAGATAATTATTTAAATCTGCTCGAAAAAGCCTTGGCTAATAGAGCTATTGTTGTTTTAATTGGAATAGTACTGCTTGTGATTACTATTAGTCTTTTACCAATGATTGGATCCGAAATGACTCCAGTTATGGACAGTGGACAGAGTTATATATCAATTGAAACTGAAGCCGGTTCATCACTTGAAAAAACAGAGGAGATCTCTAAGAAAGTAGAAAAAATTGTAGAAAATGTACCTGAATTAATTATTTACTCAAATCAGCTTGGATTTGAGCAGGGGTCTGGAACCCAGGCAACAACAGGTGCTAATGGTGTTCAGCAGTCATTTATGTCATTAATTTATAAAGATAGAAACAGCAGAGAAAGATCAATCTGGGAAATTCAAGAAGATTTGAGAAATCAAATTGCTACAATACCCGGTATAAAAGCCTATGTTGTGGAAGAAGCGGGCTCTACTTCAATTTCTACCACTCAGGCTCCATTAGTAGTGCGTGTGAGCGGCAAAGACCAGGGTATTCTCTACAGTATAGCTGAAGACCTCTCAGACAAGGTTGCTGCAGTACCAGGTGCAACAAATATTAATTTGCGCTGGTCAATAGATAGTCCGGAATATCATATAACAGTAAATAGAAGTAGAGCAGCCGAGGTTGGTTTATCTACAAAGGAAGTATCACAGCAGATTTCTGCTTCGGTAAAAGGTATTGAAACAAAAGAAGATTATAATCTATCTGGACAGAGAGATGCTGCTATACTTGTTAAATACAAAAATGAACAGATGACATCTCAGGGTATGCTTGAAAACCTGGTTGTTGTAACTCCAGTCGGGGAAAATGTTTTGCTCCGTGATATAGCAGATATTGAAGCTGCAGAGGGGCCAAACCTCGTAAGTAGAGAAGATATGCAGTATAAACTTGATATCTTAGGTTTCAGCAAAGATAGACCTTTAAGTAAAATCAATCAGGATATCAATAAAATACTTGAAGAATATCCTCTTCCTTCTGGTTATAATGCAGAAGTTACAGGAGAACAGGATAACATGACTGATGCGTTAGGAAGACTGGCAGTTAGTTTAGTCTTTGCTATAGCATTTATCTATCTGCTGCTTGTTTCTCAATTTAAATCATTATTACATCCTATTACAATAATGGTATCTCTACCACTGGAATTAGTAGGTGTTGCAGCAGCTCTGCTATTAACAAATACCTATCTTTCTATGCCGGCAATGATGGGATTAATTTTACTCTCGGGAATTGCTGTTAATGATGCAATTCATTTAATCGATTTTGTTATTGAGGCAGAAAAAGAAGGCAAAAATACAAAAGATGCTATTTTAGAAGGAGCAAAACTTCGCTATAGACCAATTCTAATGACTACGTTTTCTACACTTGCAGGTATGACACCTTTAGCGTTAGAGCTTGCTGTTGGAACAGAACAGTATTCTCCACTTGCTAAAGTAGTAATGGGTGGATTGTTTTCTTCCACAATGCTGTTGTTGATTTTTGTACCGGTAATTTACAGTTTGTTTGAAGATCTCAAAAAGTTGATACGAAGATAATAGATTTGTATTCAATGTTTCGTTTTCACTTAATGTCAAGCTAATAGTTTTAAATATAATTAAATATTTATTCTGTGGAGAGGTTCATAAATTTTTATGGATCTCTCCACTTTTTAATCTTCTTTTTTCTACTCTTTAATTAGCAATAAAACTTGATTAGATCACTTTAATAAGATAAAATAAGCAAAAGATCATCTATAAGAAAAATAGTAACAGTAATCGTTAAAAATAATCAAATAATTACAGCAAATGGGAGATGGTATAATGATAAAGGTCAGTATTGTTGGTTCAACAGGTTATGTGGGTATAGAATTAATGCGGCTTCTGCACCAGCATCCAGAAGTAGAAATTTTAGATTTAATTTCTAAAAGCAGTGCAGGTGAAAAACTTATTGATATTTTTCCTCAGTTCAGGGGATCAAAACTTGAAAAGTATAATTTGATAGCTATAGAAGATTTTGAACCAGAAAATAGTGACCTGATATTTACTGCTTTACCTCATGGTGTATCCCAGGATATTACAACAGAACTTGTGGGAAGAGGGGCAAAGATAATTGACATGAGCGGTGATTTCCGCTATCATGATCTGGAAATTTACGAAAAATGGTATGGTGTAAAACACCGTCACCCTGAGATAGCTCGTAAAGCTGTATATGGACTGGTAGAATTAAATAGAGAAAAAATTAAGAAAGCTGAATTAATAGCCAATCCCGGCTGTTATGTAACTGCATCTCTACTTGGGCTGTTACCAATTGTAAAAACTGGTATGGCAGATTTATCTTCAATAATAATCGATGCTAAATCTGGAGTCAGTGGAGCTGGGAGAAGTTTAAAAAGCTCACTGCTTTTTACAGAAACTCACAATACATTAAAGGCCTATAGTCCTGCTGTACATAGACATAGTTCTGAAATTGAATATATTCTAAATAAATATCTGTCAGGACGATATAACAGCAAATCTGCTGAAAATAAAAAGATGAAAAGTAATAATTTGAATAATTTAAATAATACTGCTGAAATTTTATTTACACCTCATCTTGTGCCTGTAAAACGGGGGATTCTTTCAACAATGTATATTAATTTAAATGGAAAAAGTTCTCAAGAAGAAATGAATGAATTATACAGGAGTTTTTATGAAAATGAAAATTTTGTTCAAATTTTAGAAAATGAACTACCTGAGATAAAGAATGTGGCAGGGTCTAATTATACTCAGATTGCATGTAAATATGATGATAGGACTGATAGGTTAATAGTGATTTCTGCTCTTGATAATATGCTTAAAGGTGCATCAGGACAGGCAGTGCAGAATATGAACCTTCTTTTTGGTTTTCCAGAAGATATGGGGCTGAAGTCAACTGCTTTATTTCCTTAAAAATTATCTTTTTAAACAGAAATTTCTATGTAAAAAGATTATAATATAAATAAACAGTCTTAAATGAGGAGGAGAGTACAATAGAAGAATTAATAGAAAAGGCATATGTTTTGATAGAGGCATTACCTTACTTTAAAGATTATTATGGCAGGACTTTTGTTATTAAATACGGCGGCAGTATCATGGCTGATGATAAATTGAAGAAGAATTTAATTGAAGATATTACTTTATTAAAATATGTTGGCATTAATCCAGTTATCGTGCATGGAGGGGGTCCGGCGATAACTAAGACTCTTAATAGGCTAAATATTGAAGCAAATTTTATTGATGGACTGCGGGTTACAGATAAAGAAACTATGGAGATAGTAGAGATGGTTCTTTCTGCCCAGATTAACAAAGAGATTGTAGCCTTAATTAATAATATGCAGGCAAGTGCAGTTGGTATTTCAGGTAAGGATGGAAATTTAATTAAAGCTGTAAAGAAAACTTTTGATTCACCAGATAAAGACTTAGGTTTTGTAGGTGAAATCGAACATATTAACCCAGAACTTGTGCAAAAATTAATCGAAGATGGGTATATTCCGGTCATTGCTCCAGTTGGTGTAAATGATAAAGGTGAAACTCTTAATATTAATGCAGATAATGTGGCAGGAGAGCTTGCTGCTGCATTAAAAGCAGAAAAATTAATATATTTAACAGATGTTGATGGGATTCGTTATGATGCAGATGATGAAACAAGTAGGGTTTCTGAACTTAATTTTAAAGAAATAGATGATTGGATTAAAAAAGGAAAAATCAAAGGTGGTATGCTGCCAAAAGTTGAAGGCTGTAAACATGCTGTTGAAAGAGGTGTACTAAGAACTCACATTTTGAATGGACTTGTTCCCCATCCATTACTGCTTGAGATATTTACTGATCAAGGTGTAGGAACAATGATTAAAAAAGATTAACTTAATTTTGAATAATACAATAGGAGGTAGTATTTGAGTATGGAAATAGAAGATATTATTAAAAGTGATAAAGATCATTTTATGAATGTTTATAGTGGAAGATATCCACTTTTTGCTGATAGAGCAGAAGGTATCACCATTTACAGTAAAGATGGTAAAAGTTATAAGGATTTTTTAGCGGGTATTGGTGTTAACTCAATTGGATACAGCAATCAGCGTTTTAAGGATGTTTTAAAAGATCAAATTGATAAAATTATTCACTGTTCAAATTTTTATTATATTGAAGCACAGGCAGAATTAGAAAAAATGCTGGCAGAAAACTCCTGCTGTGATAAAGTTTTTTTCGCTAATAGTGGTTCTGAAGCAAATGAGGGTGCTTTAAAACTTGCAAGAAAATATTTTAAGAGAAAAGGTTTGAAAAAATATGAAACAATTACTGCTGACAAATCTTTTCACGGCAGAACAATGAGCACTGTTACTGCAACCGGACAGGATAAATATAAAAAGCCATTTACTCCACTACCAGAAGGATTTATTACTGTTCCATTTAATGATTTAGATGCACTTAAAAAAGCTGTTACAGATCAAACAGCTGCTGTCATGCTTGAACCAATTCAAGGTGAAGGTGGAATTTATCCAGCTGAACAGAAATATTTAGAAGGTGTAAGAGAATTATGTGATCAAAAAGATATTCTCTTAATATTTGATGAGGTTCAGTGTGGAATGGGCAGAAGTGGTAAACTATTTGCATATGAACATTATGGAGTAGAACCTGATATAATTTCTTTAGCTAAAGCATTAGGGGGAGGAGTACCAATCGGTTCATTTATGGCAAAAAAAGAAGTTGCTGATGCATTTGAGCCAGGTGACCACGGCACTACATTTGGTGGTAATCCACTTGCTACAAGAGCTGCAGTAGAAGTAATGAATATTATGCTTGAAGATGGTTATCTTGAGATGGTTAGAGAAAAGGGTGAATATTTTAGAAATAAATTAGATGGACTTGTAGAATCAAATGAAAATTTAGTTGAAACTAGAGGTAAGGGATTAATGCTGGCTTTAGAACTTAAGGGAAATCTCTCTGCTAAAAATATTACTCAGGAATTATTTGAGAGAGGATTTTTGGTTAATGCAGTAAAAGAACATACACTGAGATTTCTACCACCTTTTGTTGTAAAAAAAGAAGATATAGATTTATTAATAGATAATCTTAAAGAGTTAATAATATAATTTTTTTTAGCAGAATGCTGTAAAAAGAAATTTAAATATTTTTCTGAATTTATAAACTTCAATCATGACAAATTATTTTATATGAGGATGGTTTTTTATATGGATAACTTAAAATATATCAAAAATGTTATAGAGAAAGGTAAGAATAACGATACTATTAGAAATTATAGTATTGGAAGAAATGAATCCTGTCCATGTGGAAGTGGAAAGAAATACAAAAAATGCTGTGCTCGTAATGATCCTGAAAAAAATATTGAAGATTATTTTGCCATGGTAAAAACTGCAGAAAGTGAAGCCGATATTATAGAAATTCTTAAAAATGCTGTAAAAGACTATCCTGAGGAGCAGACCTTTCTGCTGCCTTTAATTGTCTATTCACTTCAGAGCGGTAATTATGATCAGGCAGCACAGTATTTAAAACATGCCTGGCAGTTAATGGAGACTGATCTTGATGAAGCATTTATTTCCCCATTAGTAAATCTACTCTTGGACGAAGGTAAAATCGAAAAAGCGGAAAAAATAGTGAGAGAATCACTTAAAGCCAAAGGTGAATCTATCCCTTTACTGCTTGCTCTGGGTGAGGTATATAAAAGAGAAGATAAAATACAGAAGGTTAATGATATTATAGAAAGAGCAATGCAGCTTGATGCAGATAATACTCAGTTAATTATTTTTAGATTAGAAACTTTAATGGATATGGATGATGTTGTAAGCTCACTTGCACTTTTTAATAAATACTATGATGATCTAAAAGACTATAAAAATATGCGTGTCATCGACTTTTTAGATGATTTTATTAAAACACGTTTTAATCTTAAAGAAAATAAAAGGCTTAAGAAAAAAGAAGCATTAGATAAAGCAGTTAAATTGTATAATGTTTTTCAGCAGATAGATAATCTGAAGCTTAAATCTGATTCTGAAAAGGTTAATGATCTACTCAATAATATAAAAGAACTGCCGCCTCTAAATTCACAGGCAGCTCTTGATATTTTATCCCGCTACTTAGCAGCAGAATTATATGATGAATTTGAAAAATATGCTGCAAAAATTGCTGAATTTCAAGAAAACAATCCTGATTTTTTAAGAATTCTCTATTTAAAAGATTATAATCAGGGGAATATAGGTGAAGCCTCCGAAAAAATAAAAAGAGCTTTTAAATTAGAAAAAGAAAGAAAAGATGAGCACTTCCATAACTGGCAGGTAGCATCTGATTATCTGCAGTTCTTAGTAGATAATGGGAGTAATGAAGACTTAAAAGACTTTATAGATGATTTTGATAGATTGCTTGATAAATCTGAGAATTTGCTTGCAAACTTAATGATGCTCATTGAAAATGAACAGACAAAAGGTTATCAGAGAAAACTGCTTAATAAACTTTTGAATTTAATTAATGAAGATAATTTTGAACGGATTTCTGAAAAAGATATATATAATAATATTCTTTTTATTAATCTTGCAGCATTAGATGGAGAAGAAACTTTATATAAAGCAGGTACTGATAAAACAACTGAAGATATAGAAAATTTAATTAGAGAAATTGAATCTGTTGATATAATTACTCCAGCTTTAAACTATGCTAAGTTAAGATTGATGAGATATAAATCAGAGCTTGAAGACGAAGAAAAAGAAAAATTGCTTCAAAGAGTTGAAAAATCAGAAATAGAAAGTTACTTTGATGCTGTAGCTTATTATGAAAGTGTTATTCGTTTTGGTGATCCTTCAATAATTATTACAGAAATTCCTCATGGAAATTATTTAGATGATGATTACCTTGATTTTTACAGATTGGCAGCAGCTTTAAAACTTGGCTATTATGAAATTGGAACAGAAATTTTCCACCGTCAGGTTCTTAAAAAGAGTCAGCAAAATAAGTTGATGAGTTATCTGGTTAGACTGCTTAGATATTTTGAAATAGAAGAATTATTGGAACATTTAGAAGCAATGGATGTTAGTGAAGAAATATACAATTATCTAATTCAACTAGATAAAATATCAAATAATTAAATAAATCACTTGTAAATCAGTTTATTTATTACTATAATATATTTATAACAGCAGGGGCGGGATTCAGTAATGAGACTGCACCCAATATATGCTGTTAAATACAATTCAAGTATAGTCCACCTGGATCAATGGACTGGGATGGGAGGAAAAGAAAATAAAGCTTAACACAAGACAGATCGTAATTGCTGGTATGTTGGGAGCTATTTCTATTATTTTAGGTGCTACAGGATTGGGGTTGATTCCCGTGCCAACTCCGGCCGGACATGTTACAATAATGCATCTTCCGGCTATTTTAGGAGGCATAATCGAAGGACCTATAGTAGGACTGCTGATTGGATTAATTTTTGGAGTATTTAGTTTTATAAGAGCAACAAATCCGATATTTGCAGATCCTTTAATTGCAGTTCTGCCGAGACTATTTATTGGTGTTGCAGCATATTATGTCTATCGTTCAACATTAAAGCTAAATCAGAATTTTTCTTTAGCTTTAGCAGGAATTATAGGTACAGCTGTTAACACAGCCGGAGTTTTATCTCTAGCAGTTTACAGAGGTTATCTTCCTAGAAGTGCAGCACTTGCTGTTGCTGGTACACATGGAATTCCTGAAGCGATTGTTGCAGCTATTTTTGCAGTTTTGCTTGGTAGAATACTGCTTAATTATCAAAATAAGTAGTTTGAAAACCTATGAAAATCAACTTGGAATAAAATTATATAAAGTTTAATAATAAAAACATCAAAAAAAGAAGGCCAAACTGCCTTCTTTTTTGACTTAAAACACATTTGTAATGTATAATTAATATATAAAGTAGGGAGTAAGAACTGTTATTTTTTTAAATGACAATTAAACTCCATTTCAGGCCTGAAAGGAGGAGTTAAAATGCAAAACAAGAAAAAAATTAAAGAAGTTCTTGAGAATACAGAAATTCTTATGGAACCTGATGATTTGATTTCGACATCACAAGATACAACACTCCACTATTTCGTGCTCAGTGAGCCATATTATCTGGCAGAATTTCCAGAAGAAGGACCTGAAACAAAAGTAAGAGAAGGAAGGATCACCTGGGAAAAACCAAAACTTCTCACACCTGACTATATGATTAATATGAGTGGTTTTAGTGGTGAAGCCAAAAAAGCAATGGAAATGATAGCAAGTGATAATCCTGATCTGGCTGGTTTGTTATATAAGATGAACTATAAAAAGCAATCTATCAGTACTTTTACTCTTGCTAGAGATATAGAAGAAGCAAAAGATGAGATTGAGGAAGATATGATTAATGATGAAGATAATTTAACAGTTATTATTAAAGGTGTTGATGAACTCTGGGATGTGTCATTAATGAAATTCATTCAGAGCCTCATGCTAAAAAGTGCATATAAGTCACAACTTCCTTATTATGAAGATAAAGGCTATTTAAGTACTGATGATGAGGGTTATTCTGTAGTAACAAGGAATCTTGAAGGACTTCCTATTGCTGCAAGTGAAGAAATTGAAAGAATGTTTAAATTGGTAAAAAAAGGAGAAGAAGATCCATCAAAATTAAAACAAGAATTGGATAGATGGGGAGTTTTTGATGCTTATCAAGATAGATTTTTTGATCTTTTTAAGGAGGACTGATAGTTTTGAAGAGTGCTTATGAGAAGGCAATGGAAAGAGCCGAGAAATTTTATGATGATGATGGTGATAATTCTTTAGAGATTAGAGAAAATCTTAAAGATATTATGGCGCCGTTTTTTAAAGCTAAGATAAATGCAGAAGAACTTTGGGATGAATTAAAAAATGCTGACGAAAAAGTTCTGGCAGAAGCACAGCTAATGTTGGTTGAATCAATAGGCCTGAGAAATTCTACTGATCAGATTAAAAGACGAAAAGAGGCTGTGGTTGCTTTAGAATCACTGCGCGAGACAGAAAACAGCAGTTATTTTGAAAAGGCATTTACTCAAGCACAAAGCCTTCAGCAGCAGTATGAAACTCAAAAGAAACAGTTAGATGAACAGGTTCAGCAGGCATTAAATGGTGCTCAGGGGCAGCAAAATAGCCTGGCTGCACAAGCACAATCTGGCTCAGCTAATGAACAAAATAATGGTATGAGCAGTCAGATGCAGCAGCAGCTTGCAAAAAAACTTTCTGATTTTCAGAAAAGTTATAATCAAAGATTTGATAAATTAATTAAAGAGATAAAAGATCAAATTCAATAATTTGTAAAGTATTTTATCATTAAAACTTCTTATATTATTATAATAATTAATTAAATCCGGCTTTATGCCGGTTTTTTTTATTTAAAAAAGCAAATATACAGGGAATATAGCATATAACTAGAATTATATATTTAAGATGATAAAATCTTAAATATAGGGGTAATAAAGATCAAAGTCTGTTTGCATATTATGTGGGCTTACCTCGAGGGGGGGTCAATCAATGTTCGAGTCAGTTCAATTTGAAGAATATCTAAATCTCATAATTACTCAAATAAGAAATAATATTTTTGTAGTTTCAAATTTAGTTGAGCTTATTATATTTGCTGTAATGACAGCATCAGCCTACTTTTTAAGTGTACTTTTAAATAAAAAAATTGACAAATTTCTAATGAAAATAAGAATTCTAAAAGAATCAAAAAGAAAAAGAATTATAAATAAATTACTTTTTCCATTTTTATTGATGATCTTTATCTGGACTTATTTTATTATAGCTACAGCTTTTTCTTTACCTGCTGTTATCATAAATATTTTTGGTAATCTTGTGACAGCTTGGTTAATAGTTAAATCAATAACTATGTTTTTTCCACGTAATAAAATGTTCCGTTTTTTATCACTTATAATCTGGATTATAGCGGCTCTTAGAATATTAAATATTTATCAGGAGACTATTAATTTTTTAGATGGTCTTGCTTTTACAAGTGGGAATCTACGTATTTCGATTCTTTTAATAACAAAAGTTATAATTATCTTCAGTATATTATTCTGGCTGGCGGGGAAAATAAGCAAAATTACAAGTAGGAGGATAAATAGAAGTTCTGACTTAACTCCTTCTGTTAAAGTTTTATTGAATAAAATTAGTAAAATTTTAATTTATATATCTGCAGCTTTATTTACCCTTAGTGCAGTTGGTGTCAATTTAAGTGCATTTGCTTTTCTTGGTGGTGCTGTTGGTGTTGGTATTGGTTTTGGACTGCAAAAAATTGTATCTAATTTTATAAGTGGAATAATTATTCTTGCTGATAAATCAATAAAACCTGGAGATATTGTTGAAATAGGTAGTGTTTATGGTTGGGTTAAAAATTTAGATACAAGATTTGCTTCCATAGTTACAAGATCAGGCAAAGAATATTTAATTCCAAATGAAGATTTTATTACAAAAGAGGTTATAAACTGGTCATATAGTGATGATCTGGTCAGGGTAAATGCAGAAGTTGGTGTTTCTTATAATAGTGATTTACGACTTGTTGAAAAACTAATTCTAAATTCTGTTGAAGATAAAAAAAGGATTTTAGATTCTCCTAAACCAAGATGTATATTATTAGGTTTTGGTGATAATTCAGTTAATTTTGAACTGCACTTTTGGATAAGTGACCCCAGGAATGGAATCCCCAATATTCGAAGTGAAGTATTATTTTCAATCTGGGATAGTTTTCAAGAACACGATATTGAGATACCTTTTCCACAGAGAGATTATCATTTAAAATCTATTTCTGAATCTGTGAGGGAAGATTTAGAAAAATACAGAAAACCAGAACAGAGAGATGAATAAAATTTATCTTTTTAATAGCTTTACAATATTAATGCTGTTTAATATACTTAAATTAACTTAAGATATATAATGATTTTTTAACTAAAGATTCTGCTGATTTTAGTTTTTCAAGCAAATAATTTAATTTCATTAAAGCAATAATATTCAAGGAGGTAAATTTATGCAAAAGATATTAATTCCACTTGCAGAGGGTTTTGAGGAGATTGAAGCGGTGACCAATATTGATGTTCTTAGAAGAGCAGGCTTTAATGTTGTTACTGCAGGGATAGGTAGTAAGAACATTAAAGGAGATCATGGTATAAAAATTGAAACAGATCTTGAAATAAAAGAAGTGCAAAAAGAAAAAATTACAGATGTTGTTTTACCTGGAGGTATGCCGGGAGCAGCAAATTTAAGAGATAGTTCTGAACTGCTTAAGATTATCAGAAATGTAAATGATAGAGGAGGACTCTGTGCTGCTATCTGTGCTGCACCAATGGTGCTTGAAGCAGCCGAAATACTAGAAAATAAGAATGCTACCAGTTACCCTGGTTTTGATGATCAGATGGAGTCCGCAAATTATAAAAAAGACCGGGTAGTTAAAGATGATAATATAATTACTGGAAGAGGACCAGGAGTTGCTTTAGAATTTGCTCTTGAGGTTGTAGAATATTTAGCTGATAAAAGTTCAGCTGATGAGCTTAAAAAGGCCATGTTGTTTAAAAAATGTTAAATCTTTGTTAAAATTATTTTCAATAATATTAGTTATACAGGCTAAATAATTATCAATATACAACTAAAGGTTCTCTAATATCCTCAGTAAAAGACTGAGTATCAGGGAACCTTTAGATTATTACTATAATTTAGAGTAGAGTCGTATAAAATAATTATCATTTCTTTTTAATCAAATTAAGAGTTTAACTCGAACAAATTCACTCAAGGTTGTTTTCTAGATAATCTACAAATTCTGGATTAACATAATATTCATCATATTCTACATCAAAATCTCCATCAATTTGAGAGCTTATAGTTTTCACTTCTTCTATTACTTCATCTGCATGTTCTTTTAAGATATATGACTGCAGATAAAAATTATCAGAATATACTTTCATTCCAATAACTTTTTCATAACCTGAAAGATCATTTATTGAAGCATATACTGGAGCATAATAAGGGGCTCTAATTAGACCAGTTGTATCTTCAACCTTACGTCTGGCAAAGTTATCAATCATAGTTTTAAATTTACTTAATTCATTTATATCTGCAAATTCTATTAATATATCATAAGATGCAGAACCAACAACAACTCTATTTTCTGCAATTTCTTCAATTACAGAATTAGGGTCAGGTTCTCCCCATTCATCACTGTGATGTACATAGGAAGAAATTCTGCTTTGAATATCCCAGTGTGCATCGAAATTTTCTCTTCTTAATAAAGATATCATCTGCAGTAAATGGCCTAAATTTCCATGATCATATCTGATCATATGAGATTGATTAAATATTGGATTTTCATTATGGTCTTTTATATTGTACCCAGTAAATTTTCCTCCTGAAATTTCCTGGAGTGCTTTAACTCCTAATGAAAATAACTGAGAAGCCTCTTCACGGAAATAATCGATATTGATTGACTCGTATTTTTTTCGGCTTTCTCTATAAATATCTTCATCATTAACATGACCTAAATACGGCTTATAATAACCCAACTCTGTCCTTGCATATAAAAGAAGATTTAAGCTGTTCTCATAATTTAATTCTTGTTCATAATCTTCTCTTGGGATCAAATTAATCGTTTCTGCAGCTCTAGAAAATCTCTCTTTTTGAGATAGCTGATCATTATATGTATAAACAAATTCTTCCTGATCAATAGCTTTGATTATCTGTGCATATGCCTGAATCAGGTCAGGCTCTTTTTCCCAGATTAAATCAAGGTCAATTTCATGTCCTGGAAGGGCTTTCTGAAAAAGATGATTAAATTCATTCCAGCCAAGTTTAGAATCCATCTCAATTTTTTCGTTATCTAAAACCCCAATTCTGTAAAAATAATTACTTAATTCTGCTTTATTTTCAACAACAGCAGATGCATTTATTTGAGCAGCAGAAATAAGAAGCAGAGCTAATAAGAGTACTAAAAAATAAATATTTCTTTTTTTAAACATTTGCTTTCCCTCCTTGAAATATAAAGTATTTTCTACTTTAATTCTACCAAATATTTATAATAATATCAATAAATTAAATATTCAAAAAAATAAACAAAAATGGTTCCTCTATTAAAACATCTATGAGGAACCATTAAATCATATTAATATGATTTAAAAAAATATTCTTTATTTATTGTACATTTCATCATAATATCTTTCTACCATTCTTTTAGCAGAAAATCTTTCATAGCTTGTATCAATACTTTCTTTCATCATATCTTTCCAGCGATCTTTGTTGCCGTAGAAAGTTGGAATTACTTCATTAAAGAGTACTCTATAGAGGGCATAAAGGTCACTTTCATCTTGACCTTCACCTGCGTAGCCGTCACCAAACTGCCAGCCATTAATTCCATGCTCACAACCTTCAACCCACCAGCCGTCAAGTATACTTAAGTTTAAGCCGCCATTCATAGCTGCTTTCATTCCAGAAGTCCCACTTGCTTCAAGGGGTTTGCGGGGGTTATTAAGCCAGATATCAACACCTCTGGTCATATAGCGTGCGATTTCCATATTGTAGTCCTCTAAGAATACAACACTATTTGGAAACTGTTTTGCTTTTTTTACAATATTAGCTACAATGTCTTTTCCATTATCATCAGTTGGATGTGCCTTACCTGAGAATACTAACTGAATTTCTCCACATTCAAGATAAGGATCGATCACATCTGATTTTTTAAAAATCAAGTTTGGCCTCTTATAAGCTGTAGCTCTTCGTGCAAAACCAATAATTAATTTTTCTGGATCAAGTTGAGCACCATTGGTCTTTTTTACAAAGTCAACAAGTTCCTGTTTCATCTTTTTGTGAACATCATATATTTTTTCTTGATCATCCATATTATTAATAATGCGCTGGTCAACCCATGTTTTTCTGTGTACACCATTTGTAATGGAAATAATAGGAGATTTACCTTTAACATTTTTCCACATTTCACGCGAAGTTTGTCCATGTAACTTTGCTACACCATTAGAGATTCTGGAGAGACGTAAACCTGCTACTGTCATACTGAAAGGACTATCACCAAGTTCTTTCATTTGTTTTCTGCTTAAAGAGTTAAATGCACCCATTTTTTTGAGGCTGTCAAGGCTGTGTGCCTCATTCCCTTCTTTTACAGGTGTATGAGTTGTAAAGACTATATTATCTTTAACTTCTGTCCATGCTTCTTTGAATTTCATGCCATTTTTCATTTTTTCCCTAATTAATTCTGTTCCTGCAAGTACAGCATGACCTTCATTGAAATGATAAATATCAATATTAAGGCCTAATTTTCTGATAGCCTTCACACCACCAATACCCAAAACAATCTCCTGAGAAATTCTTTTCTCATTGAAACCATCATATAAACCATCAGTAATATTTTGATATTTTCTGTTTTCAGGAAGATTTGAATCAAGCAGATATAAAGTTGCATTATTAAACTTGTCCAATTTCCAGATTTTAAGTTTCACATCTTGATTTTTAATCTTCACTGAGACGATTTCTCCAGTATCTTTAGCGTGCTCATAAATTTCTTTGTTTACTGGATGATGATCTTCAGGACGTCCATCTTCATTGATTACCTGTTTTGAATAACCTTTGTGCCACATTAACCCAATACCGGTGACTGGATACGAAAATTCTTTAGCAGCTTTCAGTATATCACCTGCTAAAATACCTAGTCCTCCTGCATAAATCCTCATATTCTCGTCTAAACCATATTCCATACAGAAATAAGCCGTATGAGGCTTATTATTGTTCATCTTCAAAACACTCCCTTAGTTAATAAATTTCTTATTTCTCCTTAATAAGATATAAACAATACAAATTCAAATTTATTGTTTTTTTGGTGTACAATTATATATTATATCAAATTTTCAGCAAATGTCTATTTTTTCTCCAACTTGGCGTTAAATTTTTCCAGAAGCTTGTGTTCATTGTCACTGTCTGGAAGAAAAAAGTAATCTGGAATATCACTGTGATCTATTGGTATTTCAAGTTCTAATCCTTTTTTCATTGCTTTTAAATATCTTTTTGCTGTTTGATCCCAGGTATATTTTGATTTCACTCTATAGATAGCTTTATCATGATATTTTTTCCAGACTTCTTTGTTACCAACAATTTTTTTAAGTCCTTCTGCAATATCTTCGGGATCTTCAGGGTCTATTAAAATTCCATATTCATCATTTTCCATAATTTCTTTTTGTCCACCATTTTTTGTAACAACAGCTGGTAATCCTGCTGCCATAGCTTCAACTGGTGCTAGTCCAAAAGGCTCATAAAAAGATGTCAATGAAAATACAGATTTTTTGTCAGCAAGATATCCATAGCATTCGGCAAGTTCTTTTTGGCTTGAAATAGGGAACATGCTTATTTTTCCTTTTAAATTTGCTTCATCAATAATCTTAATAATTTGATTAAGTATTTCTTTTTCCTCTCCATCAGCAGAACTGTAATCTTCAAATGGATTTATTATTCCTCTGAGAGTTATGACTAGATTTCCGCTTGACTGAAGTTTTTTATCTTCTGCAAAAGCTTTTACAAGTGCTACATGATTTTTTTTCTGATCCAGTCTGCTCGCAGAAATTATACAGGGGAGTTCTAATCTGTCTGCATCAATATCTCTAGCTAGATAATTATCAATCAAAGCTGCAGTTTCTTTTGAATAATTTCCATCAAAAACCGCAGTATTTACTCCTGGGGGTATAACAGAAAATTTCTTATCATTTTCCACATCTACCGCTCCTTGATAATAGGGATGGGTATACTGTTCAAATCTCTCCTGAGATGTGCTTACTATTATTTGATTGGCATATTTCATTGAGAGCCTTTCTGCAATTATTCTGCTGTGAAACTTAAATCTATCAATTAATTTATTATAATTTTCTTCACCAAAATTAAGCTTATCCATTTTTTGAGCACCTAAAGAATGACCAGTGAAAGAAAATGGTTTCTCCATTTTTTCTTTAAGTAAAACACCTGTCAGTCCACCGTCACCATAATGAGTTGTAAAGAAATCTGGAAAAGCTCCTTCTTCATCATAAAATTCTGCAACTGAATCTACAAATTCTTTTAAATAAGGCCATAGTCTTTCTTTTTCTAAAAATCTATTTCCGCCAAATGGGAGCCTAATAATTCTCAGATTATTTGTATCTGGATAAGAGTCGTAAAGGGAGCTGAATTCAGGCCATTCTGGATCATTAATCTGACGTGTAATAATATCAACTTTTACACCAAGATTTGCTAAGGCCTTAGTTACTTCTTTTACATAGACCAGCTGCCCCCCAAAGTCGGGATGTTCGGTCCAGTAGCTGTCACTGCCATCAAAATTACCTTGTGGATTTAAAAAAGCTGCATGTTTTATATTAGTCATTAAATTTCTCCCCTTTCAGATGGATTTATATTATAATAAGACATTATCTCGGATAATGGTGGTATTGATGAGAGAGCACCAACTCCCTGAATTTTAAATGCTGCAACTGCATTTCCCAGTTCTGCAGCTGCCCTAATTGTTAGGCCGTTAATTATTCCACTTAAAAATCCTGACCAAAAAGAATCGCCTGCTCCTGTAACATCAATCACTTTTTTAGAGAATACGGGTATCTGTAGTGGCTCATTTTTTCCATCTGAAATAAGCACACCATTTTTACCAAGGGTTAAAATAACTATACCTGCTCCAATATCATGGTATTTTTTGAGATAATTTTCTGGATTATCTTTTCCAAAAAGATGAAAAGCATCATCTAATGATGGTTTGATAAAATCAGATTCACTGATTATTTCTTTAATAATTTCTTTGCCCTTTTTACTATCAGGCCAAAGTCTTGCTCTAAAACTTGGATCAAAGGCAATAATTTTATTATGATTAAGAGCAAATTCTATACTTTTTAGTGCTGTTTTTCTGGCAGGATTTTGGGAAAGAATAAAACTGCCAATAAAATATACAGCAGTCTGTTTGATTTTTTCATATATGTTTTTATTTTCTTCTATATTTATATCTGCACCTCTATAAGGCAGCCAGGAAGGAGTTTCTTTACTTTTGTTTACAAAAATAATTGGTGTAGCTAATTTATCATCGAACTGCATACAATCTAAATTAACGTTTTCTTCTTCAAGAATGGCTGTAAGATATTCACCAAAGTCATCTCTTCCAACTCGACTGATAAATGCAGTAGCATTATTTAGTCTCTGTAAATTTACAAGGACATTTGCTGGTGAACCTCCAAAATAACGAGTAAAGTTTTGACATTGTCTGAGAGGTGCTTCCTCTCTGGATATCATATCTATCAAAACTTCTCCATAAGCTGTAACATCAATCGAATTATCCTTGATTTCTAAACTATCATTAATTGTTAGCAATTCACTCACCTCAAAATTCTATTATATACTTCCTATTAATCATTATTTCTACATAAATAGAAAATAACCTGTTTTTTTGGGAGAATTATATCTCTATTGTGCAGGAATAGCCTTATATATAAAGAACTAAATAAAGTGATGCCAAAGATAACAGGCTTAAGTTATATCTTAATTTAGATATTATCAAACTTTTTAATTAGTAATGAGGATGATTTAGTATGTTAAATAAAAGATCACATTTAAAACCTGGAAAATTATATTATTCTGGTGATGATCTAGGCCTTTCTTTTTATAAAAATCATATCCAATATAAGATCTGGTCTCCTCCGGCTCAGAAAGCATTTATAGAGATATATGCTGATGATAAGGGAGAAAAAAAGCTGGATGAATTTAGCTTAATTAAGTCTTTAAGTGACACATTTAAAATTGACTTACCTATAAAATATTATAATAGGTATTATAAATTAAGGCTTGAAATGCCCAGGAAGACATATAATTTTGTTGATCCTTGGGTTAAAGCAGTTGGCACAAATAGTAATTATGGGCTAATTGTTGATCCAACAAAAGTTTTCCCCCCCAGTTGGACTAAAGACCAGAGAGTTGGAATAGAAGATCCAGTAGATGCTGTTATTTATGAACTCCATGTAAAAGATTTTTCTATATCAAAAGAGAGTGGAATCAGAAATCGCGGTAAATATAATGCTTTTACTGAAAGACATAGTGTAAATAGAGAAGGTATGCTGACAGGTATTTCTCATCTCAAAGAATTGGGAGTAACTCATGTGCATCTTCTGCCTGTTTATGATTTTGCAACTGCTGATGATACTGATTTAGAGAGTTATAACTGGGGATATGACCCATTATTTTACATGGTTCCAGAAGGCTCTTATGCTTCTAATCCGGCTAATAAAAGCAGGATTTATGAGTTTAAAAAAATGGTAAAAACACTTCACTCATTTGGAATTGGAGTTATTATGGATGTTGTTTACAATCATACCTATCACACTCAAAATTCACCCTTTCAGAAGATATTTCCTAATTATTTTTATAGATTTACAGAAGAAGGACATTTTGCCAATGCTTCTGGTGTTGGCAATGAGATTGCAACTGAAAGGCCAATGATGAGGAAGTTTATAATTGATTCTTTACTTTATTGGAGTGAAGAATATCATATTGATGGTTTTAGATTTGATTTAATGTCAGCTGTTGATAGAGAAACTCTGCTGCTTGCTGGGGAAAAATTAAGAGAAAAAAATCCATCTGTTATGTTATATGGTGAGCCCTGGACAGCTTTAGAACCTCAGCTGCATGATTATCAGCAGATACACAAGGGTGATCAAAAAGGAACTGGATATTCTGTTTTTAATGATAATTTCAGGAATGTAATAAAAGGTGATAATGATGGGGTAGCTAAGGGTTTTATTCAAGCTAAAATTGGACTTGAAATGCAGATTGATGAGGGGGTTATTGGTTCTGTAGGATATGCAGAAAGACGACTTTATGGTTTTGCACTTCACCCATGTGAAAGCATTAATTATGTGGAGTCTCATGATAATTTAACTCTTTGGGACAAACTGGCTCGTTCTTCTCCTGGCGCAAATGAAGAGGAAAGAAAAAAAATGCAAAAACTTGCTATGGTCATAATATTAACTTCACAAGGAGTGCCATTTTTACAGGCAGGGACTGAATTTTTGCGGACAAAATTTGGAGATAAAAATAGTTTTGATTCAGGGATTGAAATAAATGAATTAAAATGGGAGCGTAAAACTACATATCGAGATCATTTTAATTTTGTAAAAGGATTAATTAATTTGCGCAGTCATCATCCTGCATTTAGAATGCGAAAAAGGGGAGAAATAAGAGAAAATATAGAGTTTATTGAGTCTCCATTTGGAACTGTAGGTTACTGCATTAATAATAATGCAAATGGTGATGCCTGGGAAAAAATAATGGTTTTTTTAAATCCTTCACGTGAGTGGAAGCAATTTTTTCTGCCTGAAAATAGGACCTGGGCAATAGTCGTCGATGATAAAGAAGCAGGAACTGAACCAATAAGGTTTTTTCATTCAAATGAGGTTATGGTACCACCAATAACAGGGATGGTTATATATTCAGCAGATTTGGTAACTGGATATTAAAGCTTGTAAGAAACAAACTTTTATGATAATATCTATTATAATACAAATTTCACTTTAATATTCTAATAGTTTAAATTAGTAATATTTTGATGCTATTTAAGGAAGTAGTATTTTAGTTCAAAACAGCTTTTGAGTAATGGAAAATTACAAACAGCTGAATATTAACTGATAAAATAATTTATATAAGCTAAAATATTCAGCTCTACTGTTTGCTAACTAAAAATTATGAAGATGAGAAAGGAGAAGAGAGTATTTTATATGATTAAAACTCAAGAATTAGAAAATGTCACTTTGCCGTCAGAATTAGAAGAACTTCTCGAGGCATGTCCGAATTATATTGTTGCACATAATGAAAATGAACTTGTAGAATTATCAGTTAGAGATGCAAAAAATGGATGTCATGAAGTTAAATATGATATTCCTGGTAAAGGGGAGGTAGTAGAGACTGTTGTTTGTAAAGTAAGGAATGGTTTATCTGCAAATTATACAGAACCCTATATGAGAAGAAGAGACCCCAACTGTATGTTAATTGCTGATGATAAACCTACAGATAAAGAAAGATATGAAGAACGTTATGCTGAAAAATTCGAGGGAATGCGTGAAGAAACATTTGAATGGCTTAAAACACAAGAGCTAGCATTATTCTTTTTTGAAACAGGTCCTTCTGGTCTTGGAGTTCAAGCTGTGGCAGTAGTCCCGGCTAATGCAGCATTTTTTGCTTTTGGACTGTCTTTACTACAAGGGATTGTTGACACACGTGAAAGAAAAGAAAATTTCGAACCTAAATCATTTATATATATAGCACCACCATTTAGACATACTCATTTTGATGGAAATCAGGTTGTTGTTCATAGAAGACTTGAAGATAAATATGAAATGTTTGCTTATAATCTTTATCCAGGTCCAAGTGCAAAAAAGGGAGTATATGGGATGCTGATAAATCAGGGAGAAAAAGAGAATTGGTTAACTCTTCACTGTTCAGCAGTACAGGTTGTTACTCCTTATGGAAACACAGTAAATATTTCTCACGAAGGTGCCAGTGGTGGTGGTAAGAGTGAGATGCTGGAAGATATGCACAGAGAAAGAAGTGGACGCCTTCTTTTAGGTAAAAATATTGTGACAGATGAAAAATATGAGATTACACTGCCTCAGGGCTGTGGATTAAGGCCGATGACTGATGATATGGCTGTTACCCATAATTCTATACAGAAAAATGATGGCAAATTAACTCTTATGGATGCTGAAGACTCTTGGTTTGTACGTGTAGACCATATTGATCAATATGGTAAGGAGCCTAACTTAGAAGCTATTACTTCTAGGCCGGAAAAGCCGCTTCTATTTTTGAATATTGATGCAGCACCAAACAGTACAGCTTTAATATGGGAGCATATTGAGGATGAGCCGGGAAAACCCTGTCCAAACCCTCGGGTTACAATCCCTAGAGATATTATACCTGATGTATTGAAAGAGCCTCTAACAATTGATGTAAGGAGTTTTGGAGTTAGGGTTCCGCCGAGCACAAAAGAAAATCCAACTTATGGTATTTTAGGATTATTTCATGTGCTGCCTCCAGCACTTGCCTGGTTGTGGAGATTGGTTTCTCCTCGTGGTCATGGGAATCCAAGTATAATAACTGGTGAAGGAATGAGTTCTGAAGGAGTTGGTTCTTATTGGCCTTTTGCAACTGGTAAAAAAATTGATCAGGCAAATTTGCTTTTAGAACAGATCATTGACACTCCAAAAGTTAAGTATATACTTGTTCCAAATCAGCATATAGGAGCCTGGGATGTAGGATTCATGCCAGAATGGATTACCAGAGAATATCTTGCTCGCCGCGGTGGAGCTTGGTTTACAGAAGGTCAATTGAAACCTGCCAGGATGCCACTTTTAGGTTATGCTTTAAAAGAACTGCTTGTAGAAGGACAGCATATAGAAAAAGAATTTCTGCAGGTGCATCGTCAGCCTGAAGTTGGCGAAAAAGCATATGATATTGGTGCTGAGATATTATCTGATTTCTTTAAAGATATGATTAAACAGTATTTAGAACCAGAACTTAATCCAGTTGGTAAAAAGATTATTGAAACCTGTTTGAATAATGGTACAGTTGAAGATTATTGTGATTTAATTAATGGAGAAGCAATAATTAAAAATATATAAAAATTAGTTTGTATAAAATAAAACGCAGGCAGCAGAGTTATATTCTCTGTTACCTGCGTTTTTGAAATTTATTTAAAGTATTATATTTTTTACCTAATTACTTTTTTCTAATTCTTCCTGGTTATATTTTAAATAAACTCCAGAAAGAGGTGGTATGTTAATACTGATTGAATATTCGAAGCCGTGGAATGGCTTTTTATTTGCTTTTACTCTCGCAGAAGTATCATAATCAGACCCTCCATATACTTTCTGGTCACTATTTAAAAGTAATTCATATTCACCAGGTCCAGGTACACCAACTCTGTAATCATCTCTTGGTGTTGGAGTAAAATTAAGAAGTACAATTATCTGCTGTTTATAATTTTGAGAACTTCTAATAAAGCTGATCACACTTTGTTCATAATCATCTGCTTCTATCCAGCGAAATCCTTCAACCTGATGGTCAAGTTCCCAGAGAGCTTTTTCTTTTTGATAAACCTGATTCAGTTCCTGAATAAAATCCTGTATCTGCTGGTGTTTTTCATAATCAAGAAGCAGCCAGTCAAGTTCCTGTTTGTAATTCCATTCTATAAACTGGCCAAACTCGCCCCCCATAAAAAGAAGATTTTTACCAGGATGAGCATACATGTAGCTGTAGAGAAGTCTTAAATTAGCAAATTTTTGCCAGTAATCACCTGGCATTTTATTTAATAGTGATTTCTTACCATGTACTACTTCATCATGTGACAAAGGAAGCATATAATTTTCGCTGTGGCTGTACATGCTGGAGAAGGTCAGTTTATTGTGTTCCCATTGTCTATAAACTGGTTCTTTTTCCATATAATCCAATGTATCATTCATCCAGCCCATATTCCATTTAAAATTAAAGCCTAGCCCCCCCTCATCAACAGGAGCAGTAACTAAAGGCCAGGCACTTGATTCTTCAGCTATCATTAATAGTCCTGGATAACGGCTGAATAGTTCTGTATTCATTTCTTTAATGAACTCGATTGCTTCTAGATTTTCAAAACCTCCATATTCATTTGCTGCCCACTGTCCATCTTCCTTCTCATAATTAAGATAGAGCATATTACTAACAGCATCAACTCTTAAACCATCTATATGAAATTTTTCAAGCCAGTAATTAGCACTTGAAATCAAAAAACTCCAAACTTCATTTTGGCCAAAATCAAAATTGAGTGTATCCCACTGGATATTTTCTGCTTTGCGGGGATCACCGCTTTCATAAAGTTGAGTTCCATCAAATAAACGCAATCCATGGTCATCTTTGCAAAAATGACTTGGTACCCAGTCCATGATTACACCTATATTATTTTTATGCATTTTGTTAACAAAGTACATAAAATCTTCTGGTGTTCCATAACGTGATGTTAAGGCAAAATATCCTATTGTCTGATATCCCCATGAGCCAGGAAATGGATATTCTGTTAGCGGCATTAATTCTATATGGGTAAAACCCATCTTTTTTAGATATGGTACAAGTTCATCTGCAATATCTCTATAATTCATTAACTCACCGACTGCTTCATGTTCACCTACTTCTTCTTCTGGCTTTTTTTCTCCTTGTTTCCAAGAACCTAGATGTACTTCATAAATGCTCAAAGGCTCTCTGAGGTAGTTTTTATGTTCTCTTTTTTTAACCCATTTTTTATCTTCCCAGTCAAAATCTTTAATTTCATAAATTTGGGAAGCTGTTTTTGGTGCTTTTTCCTGGCGTCTGGCATAAGGATCCGATTTCACTCTAATTACTCCTCTATAACCCCTAATCCAATACTTGTAATGCATTTTATCTTCTGCGTCGGGCACAAATACTGTCCAGATTCCTGATTCTTTAATCTTTTTAAGTGGATTTTTTGTTTTGTCCCAGTCATTAAAATCACCAATCACACTAATCTTTTCTGCATTGGGAGCCCAGAGTGAAAATCTAACTCCTTTTTTACCATTTTCTTCAACAACATGAGCTCCTAAAAATTGATAGCTTTCATAATGTCTTCCCTGATGAAAAAGATATCTGTCATAATCTCCAGGATAATTATTTTTAGGCATCAAACTCCCCCTTTCAAAATAAAAAGAAATCGTATACTTCGCTAAAGTTAGTAAATGTTCTGTATTATATTTATTCTCTATTTACTCTTTATTTCCTTTAAATAATCTTCTTCAGCATTTGATATTCGATATATTTTTCATTTTTAAGAATAATCAGAAAATCCTTTCATTTGACAGCAACTCAGAGTTTTAATAAACTAGTGGTATACAGGAGATTTTAAATTGCTTGATTTTGTAAATTATTGAATTGTTGGAGATATAGTTTTTTGCACATTAATAGGAGGTGGCTCCATGGAAAAGAAAAAGTTGAAAATTTTGTTTGTAGCTTCTGAGGCCGATCCATTTATCAAAACAGGTGGACTTGCAGATGTTGCAGGCTCTTTACCTCAGGCACTAAAAGAAGAGGGACATGATGTTAGACTTGTAATTCCAGAATACCGACAAATTCCAGAAAAATATAAAGAAAGAATGGAATCGGTATGTCATTTTAGAACTAATCTTGCCTGGAGAGACAGATATTTAGGTGTTAATAAATTGGAGGAAGATGGTGTAACAGTTTATTTTATTGATAATAAATATTATTTCGATAGAGATTCTATTTATGAGAATGAAGATAAGCATGAACAATTTGCATTTTTCTCACAGGCTGTACTAGATATGCTGCCTATAATAGGTTTTCAACCTGATGTGATTCATGCAAATGACTGGCAGACCGGTCCATTACCAGTACTTTTTGCAGACCGCTATCGTCAGCAGAGTTTTTATAAAGATATGAAAACAGTATTTACCATCCATAATATCCGTTATCAGGGTCAATTTGCTGGAGAAGCTGCTGGAGATGTTCTAGGTCTTGCTCCACATCACTGGGCAAGTGGTAATATTCGCCACAATGGTCTTTTAAATTATATGAAGTCAGGTATAATGTATGCAGATAAAGTAACTACTGTTAGTGAAAGTTATGCCCAAGAAATTCAGACTTCATATTTTGGTGAAGGTTTGGACTATGCTTTAAGGATGCGTGGAAATGATTTAAGTGGTATTGTAAATGGTATAAGCTACAGTAAGTTTAATCCTGAGACTAATAAAAATTTAGCAGTTCGTTATTCCAAAGGAGAAATTGATAAAAAAATTGCTAATAAAGTACATATACAGCAGAAGTTAGGACTTGAAGTTGATGGAGATAAACCTCTAATTGGCTTTATATCAAGACTTGTTGAGCAAAAAGGTATTGACCTTGTCAAAGCTGTATTTGATGAAATAATGGCTTCAGGAGCTCAATTTTTAATATTAGGAACAGGTTTTAGAGAATATGAGGAGTTTTTAAAAGCAAAACAGGAAGAATATCCAGATAATCTTTCTGTTAATATTATGTATGATAGTCAGTTAGCAGATCAAATTTATGCTGGAAGTGATATGTTCTTAATGCCATCCCGCTATGAACCCTGTGGTTTAAGCCAACTGATAAGCTTTCGCTATGGTACTATACCTATTGTCAGGGAAACTGGAGGTCTTAATGACACTGTTATAGCATATAATGAGGAAACAGGTGAGGGAACAGGCTTTTCTTTCAGCAATTATAATGCTCATGATATGCTGCATTCAATAGAAAGAGCAGTTTCTTTTTATGATAAAAAGGGTATCTGGAATAGGCTTATTACAAGAGTTATGGAATTAGATTACAGCTGGCATAATTCAGCAAAAAAATATGCTGATTTATATGCAGAAGTAAGCGGCTATAAAATCGAAGAAGCTGATGAGAAGAAATCTCCTGTAGAGATAAAAACTTTTAAACCTGATATTGATGAAATAGATTATACTGAAGAAAGTCCTGAAGAAAAAGCTGTTCAAGAATCTGAAACAATTACTATTAAAGGAACAGCTGCTGAAAAAAGTGTCCAGGAATCTGAAATGATTAATCTAAATCTGGCTTCAGCCAAAAAACTTGCTGAGCTGCCAGGAATTGGATCAGCATATGCAGAGAGAATAGTAAATTATAGAAAGGAAAATGGTTTATTTAAAAAATCTGAAGAAATAACTAAAATCAGAGGTATTGGCCAGAAAAAATATGAGAGTATTGCGGATATGATAATTGTATAATGAGTTTTAAAATAGTATAATACAGAATAGGGCTGTCTTAGACAGCCTTTTTTTGTTTTTTGAGCATTAATTCACAAATTTTAATTATATATTAAAAAATGTTTGCTAAATTGCTTTAAATTAAATATAATATAAGTAGATTACTAAGGTATAGATATTAATATAATTTAATATTATTTAAAATCGTATAATCTAAGCTGTTTGAGATAATGGAGGTTATTAAAATATGAAAATTGCTCTTGTTTCATTTTTGGCAGATATAAATGATCAACAACTAATTGATGAGGGGCTTGCTGATAAGTATCAAAGCTTAAATAAAGATTTTAAAATAACAGAAATTGATGCTGATGAAGTTCCATATCATGATTTTTCTGAGTATGACCTTACTCTTAACTTTATTAAGTCAGGTGGGTGCGAAAATAAATTTGCAGAAGTTTTCGATTATCTTTCTAAACCGATTTATTTGTATGCTGTTGAGCTGTATAATTCATTACCCGCAGCACTTGAAATATTAAGTTTTATTAAATCAGAAGATGAATCAGCAAAGATACTGCATGGTGAGATGGATCAAATAAATGCAGAGATTAAAAAATTAGCTGAATATAAAAAGGTAAGAGAAAGTATTACTGAGGCAAGAGTTGGAATTATTGGTAGACCATCAGATTGGCTGATTGGAAGTAAAGTTGATTATGAACATGCTGGACATCACTGGGGAACACAATTTATAGATATTGAAATGGAAGAATTTTATAAAATTTATGATAAAGTTGATGACAAAAAAGCAGAGAAAAGAGCAGTTGAACTAGAAGATGCTGCTGAAAAGATGGTGGAAAATTCTCATCAGGATCTTGTGGAAGCAGCTAAAATATATTATGCTCTTAAAGAAATTATAGGAAGATATAACTTGAACGCTCTGACTTTAAGATGTTTTGATATAGTTGCAGAGTTAAATACAACAGGTTGTCTGGCTCTTGCGTTATTAAACAATGAGGGAATAATTGCTGGTTGTGAAGGAGATATACCTGCTGTATTTACAATGTATTTAACATATAAATTAACAGGTGAAATACCATTTATGGCTAATCCGGCTGCTGTTGACAGCAAAAAAGATGATATTATATTTGCTCACTGTACAATTGCAACAGCTATTACTGATAAATTTATACTGCGTTCACATTTTGAAACTGGAATTGGAGTAGGAATTCAGGGTATTGTAGATGAAGGAACTGTAACTGTTTTTAAAATTGCAGGAGCAGGACTTGAACAATATTTTGCCGCGGAGGGAAGAATCATTGGTAATCTTGATAATTCAACTGCCTGCAGAACCCAGCTTAAAGTTAATCTGCCTGGAGGTTCTGATTACTTTTTGAATGATGCAGCTGCAAATCATCATATTTTAATATCTGGGAGTCATACAGATAAAATCAATGAATTTTTAGGGATGGAATAAGATATCTAATATAAATTTACTTTTTCAAAATTATTTTTAATTCAATCTAAATTATCAGGAGGTTTATAATGTCAAAACTGCTTGAAGTAAAAGATCTAAATTTAAAAATTGAAGATACCGAAATATTAAAAGGAATTGATTTTTCTCTAGAGAAGGGTGAAGTTTTTGCACTTATTGGTCCTAATGGTTGTGGTAAATCAACTTTAGCTTATACATTAATGGGAATTAATAATTATTATCCAGACAAAGGAGAGCTTTTGTTTAAAGGTGAAAAAATTAATGATTTAAAGATAAATGAAAGAGCAAAAAAAGGGATTACACTTGCCTGGCAGGAGCCGGCAAGATATCAAGGGGTTACTGTGAGAGAGTTTTTGTCACTTGGTTTAAAGAGTAAAGGAGAGGAAGTTACTGAGGGAAAATTGGCTAATGCACTAAATAAAGTTGCTATCAGACCAGCTCAGTATATGGATCGCTTTGTTGATAAAAGTTTAAGCGGTGGTGAGAGAAAAAGAATAGAGTTAGCGGCACTGATTTTGATGCACCCAGAATTAATTATACTTGATGAACCTGATTCCGGTGTTGATGTTGTGGCATTAAATAATATTGCTGATATGATAAATTATTTTAAAGATTCAGGCAGTGGTATTCTCTTGATTACTCATTCTGAAGAAATGTTAAATTATGCTGATAAGGCAGCATTAATATGTGATGGAGAAATTATCCGGCAGGGAGACACCTCATCAATTAGTGATTATTTTAAATCATATTGTGGACCCTGTGCAAAATCAGAAGAATGTGAAACGGAGGTGGCAAGCTAATGAATGATTATGATATGATGGTTGATGCGTATAAAGAAGCTGGTGGAGAGGATGTTTTTGCTGAGAGTGATGTGGCCCACTTAGTTTTAGAAAGAGATAAAGTTTTAGGGGCACATAAAGTTGAAGGCCTTGAAGTTGATGCTAAAAAAATAGCTGAAGATACTGTTAAAGTTAAGGTTACAATTAAAGAAGGATATCAGATAGAAAATACAGTGCATATGTGTTTTGGTGTGCTTCCAAAAGAAGGTAGACAAAAAATAGATATGGAGGTTGAAGTGCAGAAAGATGCACATGTAGAAGTAAAAGCTGATTGTGTTTTTCCCAATGCAGTAAAAGTTCAGCATATTATGGATGCTGTAATTAATGTAGAACAGGGAGGCAGCTATATTTACAAAGAACACCATTTCCATGGAGAAAATGGTGGTGTAGAAGTAATAGCTAAATCTGAAATTTATGTTAAATCACACGGTAGTTTGGTTACTAAATTTGATCTGCTAAAGGGTAGAGCTGGTAAAATGGATTTTGATTATGAAGCTCACCTTGATGAACATGCAAAAGTTGATATGCTTGCCAGAATAAGTGCACAGGATGATGATGTTATTAAAATTAGAGAATCTGCCCATCTAAACGGACAATATTCTCGGGGAGTACTTGATTCAAAAATTGCTCTTAAAGACAAAGCGGAAGCTGAAATCTATAATGAACTTACTGCTGATGCTCCAGGAGCGATGGGTCATGTTGACTGTACAGAAATTATTAAGGATAATGCAGTTGCAAGAGCCATACCGATTGTTGATGTAAGGCATCCAGAGGCTAAGGTTACTCATGAGGCAGCTATCGGAAGTGTTGACAGCACCCAGCTGCAGACATTAATGGCAAGAGGTCTTGATGAGGAAGAAGCTGCTGAAGTAATAATACAGGGGCTTTTAAATGATTAGTTTAGTCCTAAAAGTTTATTAATCTTTATCAAACTTTTACTAATCGGATTTAGATTAATTAAAATATTTAAATTAATTAAGTGGAGGTAAAATTTATGTTCTGTAAAAAGACCAAAAAACTAACTGTTTTTTCTCTAATATTATTAATTTTGGCTGCTGTTTTTATTCCATCAGCAGCTCAGGCTGTGGAAGTTAATGTTCAAGCTCCTACAGTCCCTGCTGCTATTCCATTTTTGTGGATGCAGGATGAGGGTAAAATTCCATCAGCAGTTGATTTTAATTTAACTTTATCATCTGATCATCAGCGAGGGATGTCACTTATCTCTCAAAATGAAATAGGATTTTTGATTACAGGAAGCAATGTGGCTGCAAATGCCTATAATCGAGGAATTGATTTGAAAATGCTAAATATTAATACGTGGGCCATAGATTACCTTTTAACAAATAATTTTAAGGCAGATAATTGGGATGACTTAAAGGGCAAATCACTTGCTTTACCACTGCAGGGTGGACCACTCGATTTTCTGGCCCGCTATTTGCTGGCTGAAAATAATATAAATCCTGAAGAGGTTAATCTGGTTTACAGAGCTTTACCGGGAGCAGCTCAGTATTTTATGGCAGGCAATGTAGATGCAATAATATTACCTGAACCTCTTGTGACAGTCACACTGGCAAAGTCTGATCAAGCGGTGCTTTCTCTTGACATTCAAAAAGAATGGGCAGAGATTCACGGAGATGAGCGCATTCCTTTCGTTGGATTATTTGTAAATGGAAAATTTGCTGAAGATAATCCTCAATTTGTAGAAATCTTTAATGGCCTTTATAAACAGGGAGTAAGTTGGGTTAACGAAAATCCAGCTGAGGCAGCAGATTTAGCTGCAGCAAATTTTGATATGCCTGCTCCGATTTTAAAGAAATCAATGCAGAGAGTTAATCTAAACATTTATTCTGATCAGGAGAGTAAAGAAATTACTGAATTGTATTTATCCGAAATATTGGAGATGTATCCTGAAATGTTAGGCGGCAGTATGATAGATGAAGAATTCTATTATTAAACCATTTTGCTTTGTGTTAATAATATTAATCATTGTCTGGGAGCAGAGTGCGGCTGGTCTAAACAGCCTCATTCTGCCTTCAGTTGGTGAAACAATTAATGCTTTAATTGAGCTTGCAGAATCAGGAGTGCTTTTCAGCAGTTTTATTATTACTCTAGAGAGGACTATAATTGCTTACAGTGCAGCTGTAGTAGTAGGTGTTGTACTAGCTCTTTTGATGCATCGCTTTGAACTTTTTAATAGGGCTTTCAGGCCTCTTATTACTTTAATTCAAGCAACACCTCCTGTAGTCTGGATAGCTTTAGCGATAATCTGGTTTGGTGTAGCTGAAGATTTAACACCAATTTTTTTGATTTTTATTGTTTCAATGCCTGTTATATTTGTTAATGTTTTTCAGGGTGTTGAAGATATGAATAATGATTTAATTGAGATGGCTGAAGTTTATTCCACACCTAGAATCAGGATTTTAAAAGAAATATATCTACCTTCACTGCTCCCATCTTTAGTATCTGCACTTAGTGTAGCATTTGCTTTTGCCTGGAAATCATCTGTATTTGCTGAATTTATTGGTTCTTCAAGTGGGATAGGCTATCAAATAAGCAGAGCTAATAGTTTGATGGCTACAGATAGATTATTTGCCTGGACAATAATACTTTTGCTTTTCATGATCTTTGTGGAATATTATCTCTTAGAAAAATTAAAAGCTAAAGTAAGCAGGTGGAAAAATGAATAAAAAAGAAGTTATATTAGAATTAAAAAATATAAATAAAAATTATGCAGAATTAACAGTATTAAATAATTTAAATCTAAAAGTTTATGATGGAGAAATCACCTGTCTTTTAGGTCCATCAGGCAGTGGTAAAACTACAGTGTTTAGAACAGCATCTGGACTTGAATCTATTGATAGTGGTAAAGTCATGAAAAAAGATAATGTCAGAAGTGCTTTTGTTTTTCAGGAACCAAGGCTCCTGCCCTGGAAAACTGCTGAGGAGAATGTAGAATTTGTACAGCAGAATTATGATATTAAAAATGCTGAAGAATTGAGAGATCTGCTTTTTCAATTATCAGGATTATCTGAATTTAAAAAGAGCTATCCACATCAGCTTTCAGGGGGAATGAGGCAGAGACTTGAATTAATTAGGGCTTTTTCCATTAAAGCAGATTTAGTTTTTTTAGATGAACCATTTAAATCACTTGATATGAAAACAAAATACAATCTCCGCAAACTTATTTCTGCGGTACATAGAGAAACATCTGTTACTCTTTTTTTAATAACTCATGATCCGGAAGAGGCTCTTTTATTAGGTGATAGAGTATACATACTTGCAGGTAAAGGTGAAGGAATAAAAAAAGAAATAAGTATTGATAAGCCCCGCAGTCAGAGAAAAATTGGAGATCCAGAAATATTTGAAATGCTGGAGGAGATAATGGAAGTCTTTACTGATCTTGTTGCAGAATTTGATGATCAGACAAAAAGATTGAGAGAGTTGTATTAATTTTAAAGCTTAATTATTATTCTTAAATAATTTATAAATAGAAAATATCTTTAATATTTGTTATAATAGTATTTAAATTTACTGACAATTGATATTGTCTGCTCTGTTATTTAATAAATAATTATTATAATTTAAGAACATAATTTGCAATATTAAAATAATAGAGCAAATTTTTACAATTAATAAGGGGAGTGAGAAGATGTCAAATCAAAAGTACGATATTGCTATTGTTGGGGGCGGACCAGGTGGTTATGTAGCAGCGATAAGAGCAGGTCAGATGGGAGCTAAAACTGTCTTGATCGAAAAAGAAGTACTTGGGGGTACTTGTTTAAACTGGGGGTGTATACCAACTAAAGCCTTTGTTCGTTCTGCAGAAGTTTTTGCAGATATCAAAGAAGCTAAGAGTTTTGGTATAAAAGTAGAAAATGCAGAAGTGGATTTTCCGGCTGTGGTTAAAAGAAAAGATCAAATTGTAAATAGGCTTGTCAAAGGAGTAGAACATCTGCTCAAATCACATGATGTAGATATGATGGAAGGGGAAGCATCTTTTTTAAGTGATAATTATTTAATTGTTGAAAGTGATGCTGGGAGAAAAGCAGTAGAAGCAGAAAACATAATTATAGCGACAGGTTCAAAACCTTCTCAGCTGCCGATTAAAGGTGCAGATCTTGATGGAATTTTAAACAGCAGAGCTGCACTAGATCTTAAAGAACTTCCCGAGTCAATGGTAGTTGTTGGTGGAGGAGTTATTGGTATGGAATTTGCTTTTATCTTCAACAGTTTTGGAGTTGATGTGACAGTTGTAGAATATCTCGATCAGCTTGTTACAGGAGTTGATGGGGAAATTGCAAAAGAACTTGATCGTGCCGCTAGAAGAAGAAAGATTAGTGTTAAAACAGGATCTGAGGTAAAAGAAATCAAAAAAAATGGCTCAAGTTATGATGTTGTCTACAAACGTAGAGATAAAGAAGAGACAGTAACTGGAGAAAAGGTATTGATGGCTGTTGGCCGTCGCCCTTATCATGAAGGCTTAAAAATAGATAAGCTTGGTATTGAAACTGAAGGGAGACGAGATGCCATTAAAGTAAATAGTAAGATGCAAACAAATGTAGAAGGTGTATATGCTATAGGTGATGTCACAGATAAGGTTCTATTGGCTCATGTAGCTTCACATCAGGGAATAGTGGCTGTAGAAAATATTATGGGCCATGATAAAGAAATGGATTATAAAGCTGTACCAGGTGCAATATTTACTTCACCAGAGGTAGGGACAGTCGGAATAACAGAAGAGGAAGCAAAAGATCAGGGTATAGATTATAATGTGGGAACTTTCCCATTTGCTGCAAGTGGTAAGGTAATGGCCATGGGAGAAAGAGAAGGTAAGGTAAAGATAATCGCAGAAAAAGAAAGCGGAAAAATATTAGGAGCTGCTTTAATTGGAATTGAGTCAAGTGATTTGATAGCAGAGTTGACACTGGCAGTTAATCTTGGTTTAACAGCAGATGATTTGGCGGAAACTATCCATGCTCATCCAACCACCGCTGAGGTTATCCATGAAGCAGCTTTAGATCTAAAAGGTGGTGCTATTCATTTCAGTGGTTGAGAATAAAGAAAATAATTTAGATAATAATAAATATAATATTGAGAAAGCAGATAAGTTAAGGATTTTTTATTCAGAAGAATATAATCCCTGGTATAATCTTGCTTTAGAAGAATATTTGCTTGAACAGGTAAAAAATGATGAAATCATATTATACTTATGGCAGAATGAACATACTGTTGTAATTGGTAGAAACCAAAATGCCTGGAAAGAATGCCGCTGCTCAAAACTAGAAGATGAGGATGGTGGATTTCTGGCCAGAAGGCTTTCCGGTGGTGGTGCTGTTTATCATGATTTAGGTAATTTGAATTTTACCTTTTTGATGGAAAGAAAAAATTATGATTTACATCAGCAGCTTTCTGTCATTTTGGATGCAGTAAAAAAGCTTGGTATTGAAGCCGAATTTTCAGGTAGAAATGACTTGACAGCTCAGGATAAAAAGTTTTCAGGTAATGCTTTTTATTTTGGAACAGATAAGGCATATCACCACGGCACGATTCTTTACGATACTGAAATTGAACCATTGCTTGAGTATCTTGCTGTTTCTAAAGAAAAGATTAAGTCAAAAGGTATAGAATCTGTAAGATCAAGAGTGATTAATCTTAAAAATATAAATGTCGAATTAACTTTAGATTCTATAAAACAGGAGTTAGAAAGAAGTTTTGTTGATATTTATGGTAATGGAAACACTGTTAAAGAAATTGAAAGAATTAGACCTTCTGAAATGGAAGAATTAGAAGAATTATATGATAAATATTCTTCCTGGGATTGGCGTTATGGTATGACTCCAGATTTTGATATTTATTTTGAAAATAGATTCGACTGGGGAGGCTTAGAGCTTGGCCTAAATTTAAAAGATGGAATTATTAAAGAGGCCGGTGTTTATTCTGATGCGATGCAGGCTGATTTATTTGCAAAAATGGCTCCTATGTTGGATAATATTAAGTTTAATAAAGATAAAATAAATGAGCAAATAAATAAATTAAAAAATGAAGAAACAGAGGCTATAATCACTGATATAACAGAATGGATAGCTGCTCGAGATATTTAACTGTTATTTGACATTAAGAGGAAAAAAATATATAATGTGTTTGATAATAATTATCGATTATAAACTTTTTTTGAAGTCGAAGAACTTGAAAGGGAGGTATATTTATGAGCGAGTTTCATGAAGATGGATTATCAGAAGAAGCAAAAGAATTTCACAGAATGATTAAAAGTGTAATTGAAGAATTAGAGGCAGTTGACTGGTACAATCAGAGGGCAGATGTTACCACTGATCCAGATTTAAAAGCGATTGTTGAACATAATCGTGATGAAGAAGTTGAACATGCTTGTATGGGTCTTGAATGGCTGCGCCGTAAAAACCCAGTATTTGATGAAATGTTAACAACTTTTCTTTTTAGAGGTAATATTCCAATAACCGAAATTGAAGAGACTCTTGAAGGTGGAGAAGAAGGAGAAGAAGCGGAAGCTTCTAGCTCTAGTGGTTCATTAGGATTAGGAAACATGAGAGGGGGAAATTAAATGGATATTTTGAAACGCTCTTTAGCACCATTTTCTAATGAGGCTTGGGATTTTTTAGATGAAGAAGCAACTGATGTCTTATCTCAAAAGTTAAGAGCTAGACAAGAAGTTGATTTTTTAGGTCCTAAAGGTCTTGAACTTTCATCTATAAGTACCGGTCGTTTTGTCGATGCTGGTATTGAAGATGTAGAAGGTGTACAGTATGCAACTAGAGAGGTATTACCTTTAGTAGAACTTAAGGTTCCATTTAAAATGAAATTAAGTGAAATAGATGCACTTGCAAGAGGTGCAGAAGATGTTGATACTGATGCTTTAATAGAAGCTGCTGCAAAAGTTGCTCAAGCTGAAAATAAGGCTGTTTATTATGGTCTTGATGAAGTAGGTATCGAGGGTATTGTAGATGCTTCTAAATATGAAGAAGTTAGTGTGTCTGGAGGTCAAAAAGAACTTATTTCTGGTCTTTTAAAGGCGCTTTCATTATTTGAAGAAAATAGTGTTGGTGGTAGTAAACGTCTTCTCTTAGGTCCAGATCTTTATGCTCTTCTTTATGAGCTTGATGATAAAGGTTATCCACTGAAGCGCAAAGTTTCAGAAATGGTTGAGGCTGGAGTAGAATTTGTACCTGATTTAGGTAATAGAGGTCTGCTTATTTCTGAACGTGGTGGAGACTTTGAATTAACAATAGGGCAGGATATTTCTTTAGGTTTTGAAGATAGAAATGGTGATGAGGTAGAATTGTTCTTCCTTGAAACATTTACCTTCAGAGTAAATGGACCTGAAGCTGCTGTTGTCCTTAAATAAACTTGTTTCATAAATCAAAGTATATATAAATCTACCGTCTATTGTGATAATAGGCGGTATTTTTTTGTGGCAAAACGAACTGACGTATGTTATAATTTAATTAGTCCTTTAAAAATACAATCTTCATTTAACGCAATTTATTTGAATTTCAGAGAGCTGCTCTAACTCCTTGCGTCAGACATGGAGCAGCTTTAAACTCTTAAATTCAAATAAATAT
>JAGYNO010000070.1 GCA_018399955.1 Halanaerobium sp.
AGGCTCTGTAACCTTATGTTTTTCTTCATCACTAAACTTAGTAAACAATCCTGCTGCAAGACCTAACATCGTGCTCTCGGCCATAATTGGGAAAACATTATTTGTCCCTGTTGAAAGAGATAAAATAGGTGTATCTGTTAAAGCCTTTACTACAATCCTGTTTGTTCCATCTCCACCTAAGACAATAATTACATCTACATTCTTTTCTTCCATTAAAAGTGCTGCATTAAATGAGTCCTCTGCAGTACCAGTAACGGTCATTCCTAAAATTTCCACATCCAATTTAAATTTTTCTTTTTCTTCACCCCAGAGTCCATTGACAGCTTCATTACCAATACCAAAAGAATCAGGCATCATATAAACCCTGTCCAGATTAAGATTATTCAAAGCCAGCAGTATCCTTCTTACAATATTAACTTTTTCGGCATTATCAAAAACAGAACCATGTGCTACCAACCTCCGGATATCTCTTCCGGAGGCTGGATTAGCAATGATTCCAACTGATTGAATATCTTCAGTCAAATTAAAACATCTCTCTTACAGCATCAGCAATTTTTTCTGCATCAGGCAGATATGCCTGTTCTAGTACACTGCTGAAAGGAACTGGTGCATCTGGAGCACAGACCCTTTTGATTGGCTGTTCTAAATAGAATAGTCCTTCTTCTGCAACTTCTGCTGCTATTTCTGAAGCAAATGAACCTCTTTTAACTTCTTCAGAAGCAATCAAAAGTTTACCTGTTTTTTCTACAGATTTCATAATCATATCAATATCTAATGGAACTAGGGTTCTTGGATCTATTACTTCTACATCTATTCCTTCTTCAGCTAACTTTTCAGCAGCTTCAAGAGAATGACTTACTTCAATACCAGTAGCTACTATTGTTATGTCACTACCTTCTCTTTTAATTTCACCTTTACCAAGTGGTACTAAATAATCATCTTCTTCTGGAACATCTCCTACGTGATTATAGAGAATTTTATGTTCAAAGAACATAACTGGATCTTCATCACGAATTGCAGATTTTAAAAGTCCTTTCGCATCAGCTGCATTAGATGGATAAACAACCTTTAGACCAGGAATATGGGTAAACCAAGCTTCTGTTCTTTCTGAGTGCTGTGCTGCAGCTCCAATACCTGCACCATTAGGTACTCTCAATACCATAGGTACATGTGCCTGTCCACCAGTCATATAACACATTTTTGCTGCCTGGTTAAAAATTTCGTCCATTGGTACACCTAAGAAACCTGCAAACATTATTTCTGCAACAGGGCGGCTTCCTGTCATTGCAGCACCAACAGCACTACCAATAATTGCTGTTTCAGTGATAGGTGTATCTCTTACTCTATCTTCTCCAAATTTTTCTACTAAATCACCTGTAACACCAAAACATCCACCAAATACACCAACATCTTCTCCCATAACAAATACTGAGCTATCTCTGCTCATTTCTTCTTCCATTGCTACTCTTAAAGCTTCAGCATAACTTAACTTTTTCATTATTCAGCACCCCCATAATAAACATCTGTTGTGACTTCTGAAACATCTGGCTCAGGGCTGTCCTGTGCGAACTGGAGTGCTTCATCAATCTGCCCTCTAACCTTATCTCTCAATTCCTTATAACCTTCATCATCAAGCATTTCTTGATCTTTAAGAACTTTAACAAATCTATCTATAGGATCTTTTTTCTTCCACTGTTCTAATTCTTCATCTGATCTATATACAGTTGGGTCTCCTTCAAAGTGACCTCTGTGACGATATGTTTTACATTCTACAAGACTAGGACCTCCATCAGCTCTAGCTTTTTTAACCGCTTCGACAACTGCTTCTCTAACTGCCATTACATCATTACCATCAACTGTAACACCAGAAATACCATAAGCAACAGCACGATCGGATACATCTTTTATGTTTTGGCCTTTTCTACCATCTGCTCTATACTGAGGCATAGAAATACCGTACATGTTATTTTCACAAACAAAAACTACAGGAAGATTCCAGACTGAAGCCATATTTATTGCTTCATGGAAAGTACCTCTATTTGAAGCACCATCTCCAAAGAAACATACTGTAACTGATTCTTTTCCAAGAATCTGAGCTGAAACACCAGAACCAGCAGCTATTGGAAGACCAGCTCCCACAATACCATTAGCACCTAAGATACCAAGATTAACATCTGCAATGTGCATTGAGCCACCCTTACCTTTATTATAACCAGTAGCTTTACCAAAGATTTCTGCCATCATCTTCTTGATGTCTCCACCTCTAGCTAATAAGTGACCATGACCACGGTGAGTACTTGTTATAAAGTCTTCTTCTCCTAAAGCACTACATGCTCCCACACCAACAGCTTCTTCTCCAAGATATAAATGTACAAAACCTGGAATTTCTCCTTCTGCAAAATGCTTCTGTACAGTTGTTTCAAATTCACGAATAACTAACATTTTTTCTAATAATCCAACCAATTCTTCATTACTTTCCTTCAATTGTATCCCTCCTTATAGAATTCTTAAAAAACCGAAGCGGAAAAACTCACCCCCTCTGTTTTAAATAAAAATATTTTAAGTTTTCACAATATTTAAGATGCATTAATCATACCAAAAGACATAAAAAATAAAAAATAATTAAAAATATTTTTTTATCACTGTTATAACAGTAATCATAAAAAAAATGTCGCAAATTAATAATAGAAAACTTTTCCATTACTTTTGTGAATTTATTATTTTTTGTTGTATTATGAAACAAACAAATATTTTGTATTCATTGAATTCTCCGCTATAACAGTCTTTAAATTAAGAATGTACCATTTTAGAACAGGGATTTAAATTGTTCTAAAATGGTACATTAATTAAAATTATATAATTTTTTTTGCCTTTATAAGCAATTATTATAAATATTATTAGTTATTTTGTCAATAAAAGTAAATTATTTGCATATTATTTAGATTGAATAGCTTATAAATTGTTAATTTGTGAATATTATATCTTTAAATTAAACTTATCAACTTTTCTATAAAAAGTAGATCTACTTACTCCAAGTGTTTTAGCAGCTTCTGTTATTGTTTTTGATTCCTGAATACTGTGTTCAAGCATTAATTTTTCCATATCTTTAAGTTTGAGTAATGGAAGAGAATTTGAGTCAATCCTTTTTTCCTCTTCTGCTACAGATTTTCTAAATTCTTCCGGTAAATGTTCTATTCTTATATATCCATCTTCAGTTAAAAGCACAGCTCTTTCTATGACATTCTCTAGTTCTCTAACATTTCCTGGCCAGTCATATTCTTTTAACAAATCTAAAACTTCTTCTTCTAGTCCATGAATATTTTGATTACTTTTTTGATTTAATATAAATATAAAATGTTCAACTAATTTTTCTATATCATCAAGCCTTTTTCTTAAAGCAGGCATTTTTATTTTAACAGTGTTTAATCTAAAGAAAAGATCTTTTCTAAAATTACCCTTTCTAACTTCTTTTTCTAAATCTTTATTAGTTGAAGCTAAAATTCTTACATCTACCTGTATTGGCTCCAAACCACCTATTCTATTAATTTCTCTTTCCTGAAGAACTCGCAAAAGACTGGCCTGCATATTTAATGGCATTTCTCCAATTTCATCTAAAAGCAGGGTTCCACCAGAAGCAAGTTCAAATTTACCGGGTCTTCCCTTTTCTCTTGCTCCGGTAAAACTACCACCCTCATAACCAAACAATTCACTTTCTAATAAACTCTGGGGAATAGCAGCACAATTTATGCTTAAAAATACTCTTTCTCTGCGTAAACTGGCATTATGAATTGCCTGAGCCATCATTTCTTTTCCTGTTCCACTTTCTCCCTCTATTAATACTGTAGCTTCACTATTACTAATTCTTCTCCCAAGTTCTTTTACTTTTTCTAGATATCTATTATCTCCAATGATATCTCCAAAACAAAATCTTGCTTCAGAACCAGCCATTCTATTTACCATCTTCTTTACAGCTTTCATTTTTCTTAAAATAATAATAAAACCATCAGCAATACCACTCTTATTTAGAAGCATTCTTGCTGAAGCATTTAAATAAAGTCTTTCTTTATTCCTATAAATAGAAATATCTTCATCATTAAATATCTGATGGTTAGAAAGCATTTTTTCTACTGCTGTCTGTTCACCAATAACTTCTTTAATATCTTTATCTTTAGCTGAATCTCTATCTATACCGAACATCTTGGAAGCTGCTTTATTAATCCAAATAACCTTGCCAAATTTATCAATAGAAATTAAACCTTCTGACATTGAATTAAATACAGCTGAAGAAAATTTATTTGCAATTCGAAGTTCTTTATTTGTTTCAATTAAAGAAATCTGGTTTTCAATAGATTTAGCAGCAGCTACAACCATTCCCAAAGTATGAGGGTGTGCTCTTTTAAACGGACCAGACATATCAAGTATACCAATTAATTCTCCCTCTGGGCTATGAATAGGAGCAGCAGAACAGGTCCAGGTATGATGCTGTTTACAGTAGTGTTCAGATCCATTAACCTGCATAGCTTTATCAATTTCTATAGCTGAGCCGATAGCATTTGTCCCTACTTTTTCTTCAGACCAATAAGAACCTGGAATAAATCTAAGTTGATTTGCATTATGCATAATCTTTTCATCACCAATTGTTTTTAAAATCATGGCTTTTGCATCAGTTAAAACTACAACAATATGTGAATCTTTTACTAATTCAGCAAGTTCTCTCATAAAAGGTTCAGCTGTCTCAATAAGCTGTTGGTTTTGTTTCTTTATTCTATCTAATTTATTATCAGCAACAAGATTACCCTTACCCGTATATGGATCTAAATTATAATTTTTACATCTCTGCCATGACTCAATAATCACATCTCTAACTTTATTTTTATCAACTTCATCTTCTTTAACAAATTTTTCCCATTCATTTTTAATTGTTTTATTTTTTACTTGCAATTATCTCACCTCATAAATAATTGAATTATTATTCTTAATTTTCTATATATAATTTTAACATAATAAACTCATATTTTCTATAAAAAATGATTATATGCTGTTTTTATCTGCTCTAAGCATTAATATATTAAGTTTTAACATATTAAAATAATATTTCTTTGTCTTATAAACAATTAAATATAGAATGCTGATTTTTTAAATTAAAAAAAGGCAGTTAATAACTGCCTATAGTAATTCACTCATTGTTTTCTTCTTTTTTCTCTCTAACTGCTTTATTCAGTGATTTTTTTAAAGTATTCATAATATCTTCTTCACTATCTACTCCCATAACAATAATATCGGGTGAGCCACCGTAAAAATAGTTAAATATCTCAAATACAATAATACCAGCAGCAAGAGCAAATAAAGCATAATCAATAGCAAATTCTATATATATAATGCTAAAAATCAAAGCAGATAAAAATCCAAGCAAATAAGATAAATGATTTTTATGCTGAAAAATAAACATTGAGAGAAGATCTTTTAATACAGCTACTTTTTTCTTAATAAATATCACTTCTCCTTTAATTTTTTCTGATTGTTTTATAATGATATCAAGCTTTATTTAAATTGTCAAAATTAAGGACATAAAATTATCTGAGTATTTTTAATAAAAATTGGGATGAATCTGCTTTTGATCTTTAAAGCTAATATTAATTAAACAATCGATAATACCTTGAAAATAAATATGAACATTGTAATAGAAAAAACTGAGAATAAAGTTGTCATCATAACTATTGATGCAGCAAGGTTTTCATCACCATTCATATTTGCTGTGATTATATATGAAGCAACTGCACTTGGCACACCAAATAAAATATAGATTAAAAATACTTCACTATTATTGAAACCAAAATATAATGCAGCTGAAACAGCTGCAGCTGGAATTAATATTAATTTAAACAATGTTGCATAAATCGATGGAACTATATCTATAAATAATTTATCTATTTCAAAAGTAGCTCCTATAGTCAATAAAGCTAAGGGAGTTGCTAATACATCAAAATAATTTGTTGTATTTTGTAATAATAATGGCATTTCAAAATTAATTAAAGAACTAATAATCCCCAGCATAATTGCAATTATAAATGGGTTTGTTGCTATACTTCCTGCTGCATTTTTAAGCTGATTATTGGAACGATTTTTTGAATTTGTCAAAACCAAAATTAACACAGCTAAAATATTATAGAGTGGAACTACAAATGCAACAATTAGTGAAGCTTTTGCACCAACAGCTCCAGTCACATTTTCTAAAAGAGAAAACCCAACATAAATAAAATTACCTCTAAAAGTTCCATGAACAAATGCCCCAACTTTATTACTATCTTTTATAAGAAATTTTGATGCAGTATAAATTAAAATGACACTAATTATCGTAGATGCTGAAGCAAAAACAATAAATTTAAGATCAAAGCTATCTGCAACTGAACTTCTGGAAACACTATTATAAAGTTTCAACGGTAATGCAATATAAAAAATTATAAAATTTGCTGCATCAACAAACTTATCCTCAATTATTTTCTGACGTTTAAGAATAAAACCGCTAAGCATTATTAAAAATATTGGTAAGGCTACACTTAAACTAAATACAAAATTATCTAACATCTCGGCCTCCTAAATTAACAGTACTTTTTTTAGCTTCTTTGGATGTATTTTATATAAAATTGAGGATAATAACAAGAAATTTATAATAATACTAATTTAATCGAATTAAAACTTGGCATAATCTCAATTAAGATAATCACTTTCTATTTGTGATAAGTGTTGACATTTTAGGCAAAATATAATAAAATTTAAGTTGTCTGATGTCTAACGATAAATTTAATTTAAAAGGAATGATATATATGAGTCAGGTTATTTTAGCAGTATTTTCAGGTTTAATAGTTGGCAGTCTCTTTTCATTTTTAAATCTTCCAATACCAGCTCCTCCTACTATCACAGGAGTAATGGGTATTTTTGGTATATATTTAGGTTTTATAATCAC
>JAGYNO010000071.1 GCA_018399955.1 Halanaerobium sp.
TTTTATACCACACAAACTGGTTATAAGAGAAAGTACAAATCAAAGTATGCAATTATCTTCTGAGGAGGAGGTGGTAGTAAATAACAATTAAAGTTTTATTTTAATTTATTTAGTGGCAAATAGAATTTTTAGAGGAGGAAATTATTAATGAGAAAAAATTTATATTTAGTTTTAACTCTTGTATTTGTTCTTGCACTTGGTGGTGTGGTAATGGCTCAGGAAGAAATTTCTTTAACAGTTGCTGGTGGAGCTGTTGGTCAGGAGAAAGAATTAACAATCAAAGCAGCTGAGATGTACATGGAAAGAAACCCTAATGTAACTGTAGAAGTTTTAGATACTCCAGATCTAGCTAACGATAGATTAGGCCTATATTTACAGTTCTTAGAAGCGGAAAGTCCTAAGGTTGATGTATATCAGATTGATGTAATCTGGCCTGGAGATTTAGCAGAGCATTTTATTGATTTTTATGACTATGGAGCTGAAGATATTGCAGATGATCATTTCAAGGCAATAATCGAGAATAATACAGTTGATGGGCGACTAGTAGCATTACCATGGTTTACAGATGCTGGACTTCTTTATTATAGAACAGATTTATTAGAAAAATATGATCGTGATGTTCCAGAAACCTGGGATGAATTAGAAGATACTGCTCAATATATTATGGAAGAAGAACGAGCTGCAGGAAATGAAGACTTTTACGGATATGTCTGGCAGGGAGATGCTTATGAAGGCTTAACCTGTGATGCTTTAGAATGGATTTATTCTAATGGTGGTGGACAGATAGTTAGTCCAGATCAGAAAATTACTATTAACAATGAAAAAGCAATAGAAATTATTGATCAAGCAGCTGGTTGGGTTGGAACGATTTCTCCAAATGGTGTTACTGGAATGGGAGAAGAAGATGCCCGTGCAATGTTTGAAGCTGGGAATGCACTCTTTATGCGCAACTGGCCTTATGCATATGCTTTAGCTGGTCAAGAAGGTAAGCCAACTGCAGGTAATTTTGATGTTTCACCTCTTCCTGCTGGTGATAGCGGCAGTTCTGCTGCAACTTTAGGTGGCTGGAACCTCGGAGTAAGTAAGTACAGTGAACATCCTGAAGAAGCTGCTAAATTAGCAATGTTCTTAGCCGGAGAAGAAGTACAGAAAATGCGTGCTGTTGAAGGATCATTTAATCCTACAATAGAATCACTATATGAAGATGAAGATGTACTTGAAGCAGTTCCATTCTTTGGCAGTCTTTATGATGTGTTTGTAAATGCTGTAGCACGTCCTTCAACTGCTACTGCTCCTCAATATAATCAGGTATCTGAATTGTTCTTCCAGGCAACACATTCTGTATTAACTGGAGAAGATAATGCACGCTCTGCTATTGAATATTTAGAATTAGATTTAATGGACCTTACTGATTTTGAAACAGGTGAACCAATGCAGCCATAAGTAATTATAAGATTACTTTAAGAAATGATTTAATCTGGAGAGGATTAATCCTCTCCAGATTTTATAAAGAGGGGTGAAATTAAATGGCAAAGAGTAGTTCAGCAAATCTGGCGAGAGAAGAGCAAAAACTTGCATTTAAACTTTTGATTCCAGCATTTTTAATTTTGATTATAATTGCTTTATATCCTTTAGGCCAGGTTTTTTATACAAGTTTTACTAATAGAGAATTTGCCTCAACAACTGAGACTCAGTTTGTTGGTATGGATAATTATAAAGCGTTGTTATCTTTTACAGTAAAAGAATTGGATCCTGTTATTGATGAAGAAACAGGAGAACAGGCTGTTGATGAAGATACTGGTCAAAAAATGTTTGAAAGACCTATACGAGTTTTACCAAGAGATCCGCACTTATATCGACCTGCTTTTCAATTTAATATATTTGGAAGTAAATATGTTGTCGGTGCCCGAACCCCAGATTTTATAAGCTCAGTTTGGAATACTTTACTTTTTACATTTTTCTCAGTATTTTTTGAAACAATTCTTGGTTTAATTGTTGCTTTAGTAGTAAATAGTGAATTTAAAGGTAGAGGAGCTATGAGAGCAGTAATGCTTGTTCCCTGGGCTGTTATCACAGTTGTTTCTGCAAGAATGTGGGAATGGATGTTTGAGCCAACCAGAGCAGGATTATTTAACATGCTGGGGGATAGATTTGGTTTTATTGATGGCAGTTATGCTTTTTTGAGTGATGCCAGTTTACAATTACCTGCTATTATAGCAGTTGATGTCTGGAAAACCACTCCATTTATGGCTTTATTGATACTTGCTGGTCTCCAGTTAATTCCAAATGAACTATATGAAGCTGCAGAAGTAGATGGAGCAAGCAAAGTAAGACAATTTTTTAACATAACTTTACCATTATTGAAGCCGTCTTTAGCTGTTGCCTTGATTTTTAGAACTTTAGATGCCTTAAGAGTATTTGATGTGTTTCAGGTTATGTTATCACAGAAAAGATATTCAATGGCGAGTTTTAACTATTTTCAATTAATATCAGCCAGACAAATGGGAGTAGCATCTGCAATTGGAGTTATAATTTTTATCATTATATTTGCCTTTGCTATTCTTTATATGAAATCCCTGGGAGTTGATACAGAATGACAAGAGATCAGAAAAAAATACTTAAAAAAGCATTGTTTTATCTTGTTCTGGCAATAATCGTTCTCTATTTATTGTTCCCATTTTATTGGGCAGTAAGCTCTTCTTTGAAATCAGAATCACAATTAAATATGACTCCTGCTACTTTAATTCCTAGAGATCCAGATACAGGAGAAATATCAATTTTCACGAGAAATTATAAAGCGATTTTTCTAAATGGAGGTTTTATAAGGGGTTTAATCAACAGTAGTATAGTAGCAACTTCAACTACAATTTTGGCATTATTAACAGGGTCATTTGCAGCTTTTGCTTTAGGGAAGTTAAGATTCAAAGGTAAAACACCTGCATTGTATACTATTTTGGCAATGACTATGTTTCCTCAAGTAACAGTATTATCAGGTTTATATGCAGTAATAAATGCTCTTAATTTAAGTGCCAGGGTTAGTATGATTTTTACTTATCTATTATTTACCCTACCGTTTACGACCTGGGTTTTAACTTCTTTCTTTAGAGATTTACCTGATGAAATTATGCAGTCTGCTCAGGTTGATGGTGCTACAGCTTTTCAGACATTCCATATGATTTTACTGCCATTAACTGCACCTGCATTAGTTACGACAGGATTGCTTTCATTTATTCAGGCCTGGAATGAGTATCTCTTCGCTTTAACATTTACATCAATTGATGTTGAAGCTAGAACGGTGCCGGTTGCAATTCAGTATTTTTCCGGCGAATTTGCTCGTCAGGAGCCATTTGGAGAGATAATGGCAGCTGCAGTTGTTGTTACAATACCAATTGTAGTTCTAGTATTAATTTTCCAGAAACGTATTGTTGCTGGATTAACTGCTGGAGCTGTAAAAGGCTAAATATTAATCAAATAATTAAATTTATAATTAGGCCATTTGAATTCCATTTTTTAAATGTAATGTGGAATTTAATGGCCTGATTTATTTAATTTTATGAATAGAGGTGCAAATAAATTGTCAGAAAAAAAATTATTTAAAGTAATAGATGGATGGAATTTAGAAATTAATAATTTTGATAAAGAACAGCTAGTTCACTATGGAAGCAATCTATTATGTGGGAATGGTTATCTTGCCTATAGAGGTACACTTGAGGAATGGGATAAAGAACAGTATAAAGCATGTATTGTTAGTGATACATACGACATGGCTGATGGTAAATGGCGTGAACTTACAAATGCTCCTGATGGTTTACTGACTCAAATATACATTGATGATAGAAAAATTGGTCATTATCCAGGTTCAAAATATAGTGAAACACAACTAGGTTTTGATTATCGCTATGGTATTTTTAAGAGAAAAAGCGAGATCGAAAAAAATAAATTTAATATAAGTATTGAATCAGAAAGATTTGCCTCATATGATAATTTGCATATGATTGCAAATAAGTATCAGATAAATAACTTAGATTTAGTTGATAAATTTGAATTAAAAATAGGAATCGATGGAGATGTCTGGAATTTAAATGGTGAACATTTGAATAATTTTGTGGGTGAATATGATTCTGAAAAGCAAATATTATATTTAAAAGCTGAAACAGTAGAAAAGAAAATCGATATTGTAACAGCATTAGCTTTTAAATTAGATAATGCAGAAATCAGAAATATTAAGATTGAAAATAAAGAAAAATCTATTTTTTTAATTTTAGAAATTGATGTTGAAGGCATTAATCAGGTAGAAATGCAGCGTAATATAATTATCTACAGCAGTAATGATCTTGAAGATCCTTTAGCAGCAGCCGTATCTAATGCTGAAAAAAGTATTAAAAAAAGTTATAATGATCTTTTAGATGAACATCAAGATATTTGGAATAAAAAATGGGAGCTACTAGATATTAAGCTAAAAGGTAATCAGATGGATCAGCTGGCATTAAGATTCAATTTATATCATAATATTATCGCAACTCCAGCTCATAGTGATAAACTGCCAATTGGGGCTAGAGGATTATCATGTCAGGCTTATCAGGGTGCTGCATTCTGGGATCAAGAAATATTTAATTTACCTATGTTTTTGTTTACAGAGACTGAAACAGCAAAAAATATATTAAAATATCGATATCACACTCTTGATGGAGCCCGAAAAAAAGCAAAAGATCTTGGCTATGATGGATCATTTTATGCATGGATTAGTGGAAAGAGTGGGGAAGAGCTCTGTCCATCATTTTTCTTTAAAGATGTTATTAGCGGTAGAAAAATAAGAAATCACTTTAATGACTGGCAGATTCATGTTTCCCCAGATATTAGTTATGCTGTCTGGCAGTATTTTATCGCATCTGATGATATCGAATTTATAATAAATTATGGTGCAGAAATATTGTTTGAAGTTGCGCGTTTTCTTCACTCTAGATTACATTATAATCAATACAAAGATCAGTATGAAATAATTAGATTGTTGGGTCCAGACGAGTATCACGAGAATGTAGACAATAATGCTTTTAGCAATTATCAGAGCAAATTTGCACTCAAGAAGGCATTATATTTTTATTTTAAATTAAATAATGAATTTCCAGATCAGCTTGATAAAATAACAAAAAAAATTAATTTAAGTGAAGATGAAATCACAGCTTGGCAGGAATTAGCAGAAAAATTATATTTACCAAAACCTGATCCTCAAAGTAAATTGATTGAACAGTTTGATGGATACTTTAAGCTTGAAGATACTAAAGCTGAAGAACTTGAAAAAAGGCTGATAAATAAAGAGGAGTACTGGGGATGGCCAAATGGAGTTGCAGTTTTTACACAGGTAATTAAGCAGGCAGATGTAATACAGTTATTTACTCTGCATGATATTTTCTCTCAAGAAGTAGTAGAAGCAAATTATAATTATTATGAACCTCGTACCCAGCATGGTTCATCATTAAGTCCATCACAATATGCTATTACTGCGGCTCAGATAGGGAACCCCGAAGAAACATACAGGTACTTTGAAAAATCTGCATATATTGATTTAAAAAGCACCAACAAAGCAGTCAGTGGAGGCACATTTATTGGAGGTATTCATACAGCAGCAGCAGGAGGAATCTGGCAGCTTATAGTCAATGGTTTTGCAGGAATGAGACTGAATAAGAAGTCTTTATCTTTTGATCCTGTTTTAACAGAAGAGTGGGAAGAGATTGAATGGAAAATAACTTATAAAAATCAAAAATTAGATTGTATTTTAAATCATAATCACTTTGTTATTAAGTCATCTTCGAAAAATACAAAAAATCTTATTTTAAATGTTTTTGGAAAAGATTATGAATTAAAAGTGGGGGAAGAGATAGAAGTAAAATTTTAGCAGTCAGTATTAGTTTTCAGCACCAGTGTCAAAAATAATTAAGTATAAATAAATATTATTTGTTAAAAAAGGCTCCTTAATTAAGGAGCCCTTTAAATGTTCTATATTATTATTATTTTTTTTTATTTATATCTAAAAAATATATAGTTTTGATTTTGAATATAAATTCAATAATTATTAAACAGAAAGAAGCATCCTATCATTATTAAATTTACCACCATGTTTAATTTCAAACATTTTTAGAAGCTTTTCAATTGTTAGGTTTTCTTTTACCTCACCTTTTATATCATAAATAATGTCTCCACCATCCATCATTATTAGTCGATTACCCATTTTGATAGCATCTTCCATGTTATGAGTTATCATTAAAGTGGTTATATTATTTCCATTTACAAGATCAGCTGTAAGCTTCTTTATCTTAATAGCTGTGGCTGGGTCTAAAGCTGCTGTATGCTCATCAAGCAGGAGTAAACGAGGACTAGCTACTGTAGCCATTAATAATGTTAAGGCCTGTCTCTGACCACCAGAAAGAAGCTTTACTTTGGTAGTAAGTCTTTTTTCTAAACCTAAATCAATTTTCTCAAGATGTTTTTTCATGATTTTTCTTTTGTGTTTACTTAAACCCCATCTTAAAGACAAATTATTTGATTTGGAGATAGCAAGTGATAAGTTTTCTTCTATAGTCATTTCTGGAGAAGTACCTGCAAGTGGATTTTGGAATACACGTCCAATGTGCTGAGCACATTTATATTCAGTTTTTTTAGTTATGTCTTCATTATCTAGAATTATAGTACCACTTTCTACAGGAAATACACCAGCAATAGAATTTAATAGTGTTGATTTTCCAGCACCATTACTTCCAACTATAGTAATAAAATCACCTTCATTGACAGTTAGATCAATATTATTTATGGCAATATTTTCGTTTGGTGTACCTTTGTAAAATATCTTTTCTAAATTTTTGATTTTAAGCATTTAAATCACCTCAATGCCTT
>JAGYNO010000072.1 GCA_018399955.1 Halanaerobium sp.
AACAGCAAAAGAAATATCATCAACAGCTTTAACATGTGCAACTGTTCTTTTAAATATTCCAGCTTTTACTGGAAAATATTTTTTTAAATTATTAACCTCTAATAAGTTTTTGGCCATTATTTATCAACACCTCCATCTGCATAAATTCTTTCTCCTCGAAGTTTTATTTTTTCTAAATCTTCATATCTCCAGCAGCGAACTTTATGACCTTCTGCTGCTGCTTCTAATGGAGGCTCATCTGTAAAACATTTTCCTTCAGCTAGTGGACAGCGTGTATTAAACTTACAACCTTCCGGAAAATTAAGAGGTGATGGTACACTACCTGGGATTGCTTCTAATCTATCTACATCTTTATCCAATTTTGGTATTGAATTCATCAAACCCCATGTATAAGGATGTTTAGGATCCTCAAAAAGCGTATCTACATCAGTATATTCCACAACTTTACCAGCATACATTACAGCAACTCGATCTGAAACCTCTGCAATAACACCAAGATCATGAGTAATCATCATAATCGACATGCCATAACTTGCTTTCAAATCATTCATTAATTCTAATATTTGAGCCTGAATTGTAACATCTAAAGCTGTTGTCGGTTCATCTGCAATGAGAAGTTTTGGATCACATGACAGGGCCATAGCTATCATAACTCTCTGTCTCATACCACCCGAAAGTTGATGTGGGTATTCATCTACTCTCTGTTCTGGGAGAGGAATACCTACTTTTTCAAGCATTTCAACTGCCTGTCTCCTGGCTTCTTTTCTTTTTACTTTCTTATGCAGAATAATTGCTTCAATAATTTGATCTCCCACAGTATAGACAGGATTTAGTGATGTCATTGGCTCCTGGAAGATCATTGAAATATCATTACCTCTAATTTTACGCATTTCTTTTTGACTTAATTTTGTTAAATCTTTACCTCCAAAAATGATTTCACCAGCTTCTATCCTTCCAGGTGGAGACTCAACCAGCCTCATTATTGAAAGTGAAGTAACACTTTTACCACAGCCAGATTCCCCTACAATACCTAACGTTTCTCCTGGATATATTTCATAATCAACCCCATCAACAGCCTTGACTACTCCTTCTTCTGTATAGAAATATGTTTTTAAGTTTTTAACTTCAACTAGCTTTTCTTCACTCAAAAAATTCACCTACCTTTTTATTTCTTTAATGATTGAACAATGTATTAATTTAGTTTAGGATCTAAAATATCGCGAAACGCATCTCCAATTAAATTCCAGGAAAGACAGAAAAGGGTAATTGCAGCACCAGGAATAACTAAAGTATACCAGTAATTTAATGGGTTCCCTTCAACTCCTAATATCCAATTACGTGCAAAAGAAATCATCTGTCCCCAATCTGCATAACCTTCTGGAGCTCCAACTCCTAAGAAACTTAAAGTAGAAGCAGTAATAACCATTGATCCCATTCTCATTGAAGCCTGGATAACTACTGGAAAAATAGTATTTAGAATTATATGTTTAAATATAATTCTAAAATCATTAGCCCCTAATGCCACTGCTGCTTGGACAAATTCATCTTCCTTAACTGACAGCACCTGAGACCTCATCAAACGAGCGGTGCTCATCCAACTGAAAGTTATTAGAGCTATCATTACATTACCTATGCCCTGACCTAAAATAGTTACAAATACAATCGTAGCAATTATGAAAGGTATAGACATAAAAATATCTGTTATTCTCATAATTATTTCATCAATAAAACCGCCGTAATAAGCTGCTATAGTTCCAACTGAAATTCCAATAAAGCTGCTTATACCTACTACCACTAAACCAATTCTGAATGCAGTTCTTGTTCCCCATACTATCCCATAAAAGATATCATATTGACCTTCAGTAGTACCAAAAATATATTCTTCATTTGGAGGTTGTGGCTGTATTGACCAGCCACCTCTTGGTATTAAATAAGGCTCATCTGCATCTCGTGGTGGGGCAATATAAGGAGCAAATACTGCGACTATAATAAAAAACAAAATTATTAAAATTCCAAATAAAGAAACTTTATTTTGCAATAAACGCTTTATAACTTCCTGCCATTCCAATCCATTATCACTCCAATCTAATTCTAGGATCAATAACTGCATAAGAAACATCAACAAATAGATTTATTAATATAAGAAAAAAACCATAATATAGAGCTCCACCCAAAACTCCTGGATAATCTAACTGTTGAGCTGCATTTGCCATAAATTGACCTAATCCTCTAATATTGAATATAGTTTCTACAATCACAAGTCCACCGGCAAGACCAAGAACCATCTGTCCTGCAACAGTAACAACTGGGATTAATGCATTTCGAACTGCATGTTTATAAACAATTATATTCTCTGCTAAACCTTTTGCTCTAGCAGTTCTGATATAATCTTTTTTAAGTGTTTCCAACATATTTGAACGGGTAATTCTTAATATAAATGCCCACCAGAGTATAGAAATCGTAAATACAGGTGCAATTAAATGTCTTAATGCATCAACAACAATTTTGAAATTTAAATTAAGTATACCATCAAGCACATATAAACCTGTATAACTCACAAAATCTGTTGATCTGATGATTTCGTAAGCCCAATTAGATAGCCTACCTGGCGGAAGCCAGCCTAAAACCCCGTAAAATATCATTAATACCAGCAAACCAAATACAAATGATGGGAAAGACCAACCAACAACTGCAAAAATTCTTATGATATGATCAAGGGTCTTATTATGATTAACTGCTGATAAAACTCCTAAAATAATACCTCCTAATATAACAGGAATTAATGAAAATAAGGCCAGTTCAATCGTTGCAGGAAACCTATCAGCAATTGCCTTAGTAACTGGAGCTCCGGCTGATTCTGACCAGCCAAAGTCACCTTTAACTACTCCACCTATCCAGCGCCCATACTGTTCATACCAGGGATCATCAAGTCCAAATTTTTCAACCAGTTGATCAATATCTTCAGCACCTTTTAATTGTGCAGGATCCTTAATATAAGTGCTCAATCTCTGATAAGGACCAAGCATCATTATCATACTAAAAATTAACATTGTAACACCAAAGAGGATTACAGGTAATATCAAAAATCGTCTTGCTATATAAGAAATCATCCTCTATAATACATCCTTTCTAACTTTTTAATTATCCAACAATAACATATCTGGGGGTAGAAATCCCCCAGATAGTTTTTAGTATATAATCTTAAACAAATAATATTATTTATCTAAATCGTAAAAATATATTCCAGGATCTTTAATTGGATTATAATACCATCCTTCTACCCAATCTCTCATTATAACCTGAGCAGTTGGTTGATATAAATACATATCTACTGCATTTTCATAAGCAAGGGATTGAAGATCTTTATAAATCTTTTCACGTTCATCTGGATCTGTAGTTGAAATACCTTCATCAATAACTGGATCTACATTCTCTTCAGCCCATGAAATATAATCCTCACCTTTGAATCCTCCATAAGTACCATCACTTCTTAAGAAAGGAACTGCAAAGTTGTGTGGATCTGCATAGTCAGCACCCCAGGCAATAAAACCTAAAGTAAACTTATTTGCAATTAATTTATCAAGATATGAAGCCCATTGAATTCCACGTACATTAATCTTGAAATCAGGGTTTATCTGCTCAACATAATTTTTCAGCATATCAGCAGCTAATTTACGAACATCATTACCTGAGTTATACAGAATTGTGATTTCAAATCCTTGTTCCCATAGTTCTCCATCAAAAGCCTGTCTAAAGTGTTCTTCAGCTTTTTCTAAATCAAAACTATAGGTAAGTGAATCTTCTTCATATCCAAGAAGTGGTTCAGGAATAGGCCCGCGTCCCTGCTGACCATCACCTTCGAGAACATCTTCGACAAATGCATCATAATTCATTGCATAATTAAATCCTTTTCTTACATGAATATCACTGAAGAAATCTGAAGGAACACCCTCACCATCTAACTGACCACTGTGCACATCTGGATTACCTTCAGTAACAATGTTGTAATTCATAAGTCCTGCTCCCATATAAATATTGGGCAGACCTCTAATCACTTCAACACCATCCATACCTTCAACCTGGCTCATATATTGTTTATCTACATAAACAATATCAGCATCTCCGCGCTGCAGCATTAATTTTCTTGTTGACCATTCATCAACCATTTGAATAACTACATTAGGTATAGAAGCAGGTTCACGCCAATAATCATCATGTCTTTTTAAAATTGTACTTTCTCCATTTGTCCATTCCACTAATTCATATGGTCCAGTACCATTCATTTTATCAAATAATGGATCATCTTCTTTTGTCGGGTTTGTATATTCTGCAATTGAATCAGGTTGACCATCCCAGCCGCCCTGTTCTATTGTCCATTCTTTATCAATAACTGCACCAAGTCCATTACCCTGAGAAATTATACTTAAAAATGGTGGAAATGGCTGTGGGAGATTAAATACCACATTATTTCCATCTACTTCTACTGCCTGTTCAAGATAATTATAAACTTCTTCTGACTGCTCTGCACTCAAATCAGAAGGATTTTCAACTCCTACAACTTCCTGAGTAACTTCAGCTAAAGATCCCACTTGAAATAATGGTTCATAAATCATCCACACAGGACCACCATCCCGATCCTGAATTAAAGCTCTTAAAAAACTATACTTTACATCTTCTGGTGTTAATGAATTTCCATTGTGAAATACAACATCTTCTCGCATAGGGAATATATAAGTTTTCCCATCATTTTGAATTAATCCATTTTCTTCACTTGGAACTTCTGTTGCAAGATTAGGTACAAATTTTGTAATATCACCTTTATCAAATCTAATTAAATTTTCGTAAACATTATCAACAATTTCTGCACTTGAAGTGTCATACTGGAAATGAGGATCAAGACTATCTATATTACCCATGTTAACCTCTGTAAATGTATCAGGATTTACAACTTCTGCTGTTTCTTCAGCAGGTTCTTCTTGTACTATTTCCTCTTGAGCTGGCTCTTCTACCACTTCCTGCTGCTGTGTTGAATAAAAATAACCTCCAACTGCAATTATTACTACAAGTAATAGAATCCAATAACTTTTCTTCATAATTAATCAGTTCCCCCTACTAAATATTTTAATTCTTTATCCCTAATCTATCTTTGTTTAGAAACTCACACCTCCTTTTTAAGAACTTAGCTTAAATTAAAAAGAAAATATAAATTATGAAATTCTTATATCATTATTTTGATTTAAGAATTAAATTTCCTAAATTAAATTATATAATTATTAGAGATAAAAATCAAGCTTATACCGATATACACAGACTAATAGTCATTATTCTATAAGTGAATAAAAACAATAATAGCTTTCATTCTAAGGTTTTGATGCAAATAATTTGCTGCTTCTGTTCTCTCTATAGTGGTCTCTTGTAGATATAACTCTATTAATGAAATTATAAGTTTCACTATATCTAATTTTCTCTGAATCAATCTCTCCCTGCCAGCCAGCTTTAATCCATCTAAAAACATTTGTCTGACCAGCATTATATGCAGCAAGAGCTTTTATTAAATCTTTATCAAATTTTTCATATAAATAAGAAAAATACCAGCTGCCAAATCTTATATTTAATTCCGGGTCTTTAAGCTGTTCAATGGAAAAATCTTTTTCATTTAAGTTTTCTGCAATCCAGTAAGCTGTTGCAGGCATAATCTGCATTAAACCCTGAGCTCCTCTAGAAGATTCAGAATAAGGATCAAATCTACTTTCTACATAAATAACTGCAGCTAAAAGTTCTTTTTCAATATCATATTCATCAGAATAATTTTCTATATATTCTATATATTGTACAGAATCCAGGTTTCTTCTCAAAGACCAGAAATCAAGCTCAATATTTGAAATAAGAACCACTACAATTATTAATACTAAAAATACTATCTTTTGATTTAATAATTTATTTAACAGCAAAATTCCTCACCCTAATCTTTTATATTCTTTTTTGCAAAAGAATTAATACTTATTTTTCTATTAGCTAGAATATTAGCCAAAGGCATATTATATTTCTCACATAATCTTATCCCAGTAATGATCAATTTTCCCCTTTAGATTTTCTATACTATTATTATTGCTTATTACAACATCAGATTTCTCTTTTTTTTCAGCCAGAGGCAGCTGAGATTCAATCCTATTGACAGCTTCTTCTTTAGTAATTCCATCTCTTTTAATAATTCTTTTAATCTGTACCTCGCGATCAGCTGCAATAAGCCAGACTTGATCACAAAATTTATCAATACCTGCCTCAATTAAAAGTGGGGCCATAAAAATAACAATTTTATTTTTACTTAAATATTTATCTGCCTCTGCCTTCATTTTTCTTATAATTATTGGATGAAGTAATGATTCCAGTTTTTTTCTTTTAACAGGATCTGAAAATACAATATCTGCTAATTTTGCTCTATCAAACTCATCATTTTTTTTAAGTATCCCTTCTCCAAACTCATTGACAACCTTCTTCCAGCCTTGTTCTCCTTTTCTGCTTACCTGATGAGCAATTTTATCAGCATCAATTACCTCTGCACCCTTTTGTTCAAGATATTCAGCTGCTGTTGATTTTCCACTGGCTATTCCTCCAGTTAAACCAATAATCATAAAAGCCCTCCTAAAAATATTTAATGCTGACATTGGGGACAAAAATAGGTAGAACGTCCCCCTATTTTAGTTTTTTTAATAGCTGTCCCGCATTCACAGCATTCTTCACCTTCTCGT
>JAGYNO010000073.1 GCA_018399955.1 Halanaerobium sp.
AACACTCCCTATTGGTTTTTTTGTCTGTAAACTAATTATACCAAAAACAGGAGCTTGTTTCACCTTTTTTGATAAATCTGTGGATAATTCATTTCAAGAGATTATCAAAGCCATTTATCCACAATTTTGCCTGTTGATAACTTTGAGTTTTTGTTATTTTAAAAAATGGGGAAACTCCTTTTAATTACATATCAAATCTTTTTAAAAAATCATCTAATAAAAAAATTTAAAAATAAAAATACCCTTTAAGCAGAACAGCATTTTATTATTTGATCTGCCTGCCAGAAAGGGGTTAGATATATATTATTATTTTTTATTTAATAAAATTAATTATAATAAGTTCTATAACTTTATTTGCGAAATAATTATCGAACTATTTTTTAGTCCCAAAAAGCAAATAATTTTCTTCACCACAATCTTCAATTTTAATATTTTCTATCTCCATATTTTTAAGTATAGAGCTCAACTCATTTCTACTAATTCTGTGTTCAAATGGTGGTCCAGCTACATCTTCTTTTTTGGTCCACTCAACAAATACTACTTTTGATCCTTTTTTTAAATATCTAAAGTAATTATTAAGAAAAAATTCTTTTTTATCAACTTCATGAATTAGATAAGAAAAAAGCATAAAATCAACTTTCTCAGGCAGATGGGCAGCATATTCTCCACTCTTAATAATCTCTAAACTTTTTGAAACATTTTTCTCTTTTGCTCTGCTTACGAGATCAGCCAGCATTATATTTTCTACATCAACTGCATATACTTTACCGCTTTCTTTTAAAATCTCTGCTGCTGGGATAGCAAAAAAACCGTTACCAGCACCTATATCTGCAAATATATCACCATTTTTGAGTCCTAATTTATTCAATAATTTTTTTGGCTGCAGCCTTTGTCTGCGCTTATCATTAAATAATTTTGATTTTTTATCTGGGTTAAATCTATGATTTCCCATTCTTAGCATCTCCTCATATAAAATCTTTTTATAAATATTATAAACTATATTACTATTTCTTAAAATTAGATTTTATTATCTCAGCTTATTTTGGTTTATAGTTCTATTTATAATAAATTATATTAGTTTTAAATACAGATGTAAGTAAAAGAACCTACAATTGAAAAAAGTTAAATCGTATAAAAGCACAAAAATGTCCACCTAAACAAAATACTTAGATGGACATAATTTAAAATTATTTTGAAAATTAATTTCTGCTATTTAACTAAACTAAGTAATAGATAATAATTTTTTAAAAAAAGACTATCTTTAAATTAAAAGAATTAAATAATCAATTTCCTTATTTTAGCCGATGCAAATTCACTTAAAAAGACTAATGATAATATCATCATAAAAATAATTATTGCATTAGGCCATTTGAGACCTAGTATTGATTCATTTAACTGCAGACCTATTCCTCCTGCACCAACAAGACCAACAACGGTAGACTCTCTAATATTGATATCCCATCTATATACAGTTGTTCCTACAAAGGTGGGGAAAACTTGTGGTATTACTGAATAGATAAGTGTGGAAAATTTTGAGGCTCCAGTTGCTGTTACAGCTTCAACTTGGTTTTTATCAATCTCTTCAATACTCTCATAAAGCAGTTTTGAGACAAAACCAATCGATCTCAGTGAAATTGCAATTATTCCTGCAAGTACACCAGGTCCCAAAATAATTACTAGTATAATCGCCCAAATCAAAGAATTAACTGAGCGAGAGGTAACAATAATTAATAAAGCTAACTGCCTTAATAACGGATGAGGTGTTGTATTTTTAGCAGCCAAAAAAGCTACAAAAATTGCAAATACAACTGCTGCCATTGTTCCCAATGTTGCAATAGTTATTGTATCCCAGATAGGAGATAACAGCTCAGGAAAATATGACCAATTAGGTGGAAACATTCTGCTCAATAATTTGCCAGCCTGTTCAGCTCCATCATAAACAAATGGCCACATTGTAAGTTTAGATATTATCTGCCAGCAGTAAAAGAAAAGTATAACAGCAGCTGACCAGAATATTAATTCTTTTATAATCCTTAAATTTGTTTTTCGTTCCCAATTGTAATTATTATTCTGCAATTATATTACTCCTTTCGAAAAGATAAAATCTATTCAACTTTTTTTCTTACATATGATGAAAATAATTCTCCAATTAATACAATTCCTATCATTACAATTAAAACTGCAGAAGCTGAGTCAAATTCATAGCGATCAAAAGCTGCATTTAAAGTTGTTCCTATCCCACCAGCACCAACAACTCCAATTACTGCAGAAGCTCTAAAGTTAATATCAAGTCTATAAACTGCTAAACCAATAAAACGCGGCATTATCTGCGGCATTACTGCATATATCATAACTTGAAGCCAGGATGCTCCAGAAGCTCTGACTGCTTCCACCTGTGATTTATCAATATCCTCTATTTCTTCTGCAAGGAGTTTAGCTAAAAATCCGATACTGCTGAACGTTAATGTTAAAACTCCAGCCATTGGTCCAAAGCCAATAACCACAACAAAGAATATTGCTATTACAACTTCCTGAAAACTTCTTGATATTACAATTACAGCTCGAGATATATAATAAATAATTTTGGGGGAAATATTTTCTGCTGCTCCCAATGCAAATGGTATAGATATAATTATTCCAAATACTGTAGAAACATAAGTCATTGTTAGACTCTCTATTATTCCATTTACTATTGAATCCCAGCGAGAAATGAAGTCAGGTCTAAAAAAATCTGCAAAATAACGCTGACTTCTTGATAAACCCAGTATGATTCTCTGAATATCAATATCTAAACTAATAAATATGAAAACTAGATATAATAATAACCCTGCTAATAAGGCCCAACGTCTAGTGCTATTTTTTATTAGATGAGGACGCTGCCATTTGTAATTTTTTTCTGCTAAATCCAGCAATATCTTCTCCTCCCTCATCATTATTCTTTTCTTGAGATGAATTTCTTTCAATTGTCTCCCAATCTTCTTCTCCATAAATTGTAGTCAATGTATCTTTATTTAGCTTATCTGGACTGTCATCAAATACAATTTTCCCATCTCTCATTCCGATAATACGGCTTACATATTCCTGAGCCAAGATTACATCATGAATATTTATCAGTGCTGAAAGGTTTCTTTCTTCTGCAAGATTTGTAATTAAACTCATTATATTTCTGGCAGTTTTTGGATCAAGACTTGCTGTCGGCTCATCTACAAGTAATATCTCTGGGTCCTGGATTAAAGCTCTTGCTATACCAACTCTCTGCCTCTGTCCTCCTGACAATTGATCAGCACGTTTATTAATATGATCTTTTAAACCCAATCTGTCCAGCAGCTGATATGCATGATTAATATCAGCCTGCGGAAATTTTCTCAACCAAGCACGCCAAAATGAGACATACCCTAGTCTTCCAGAAAGTACATTTTCCATAACTGTTAATCTTTCTACAAGCGCATATTCTTGAAAAATCATACCCATCTTTTTTCTTATATTTTTGAGTTCTTTTTTATCTAAAGAATTGATTTCATTATCGTTTAAATATATTTCACCAGATGTAGAGTCAACCAATCTGTTTATACATCTAATCAAAGTTGATTTTCCTGCTCCTGATGGACCAATAACAGCTGCTATTTCTCCTTCATTTAGTTCAAAATCAACACCTTTTAAAGCTAAATCTCCACCAGGATATTCTTTATGCAGTTCACTTATTTTTAGCAAATTTATCACCTCATTTTTTGTTTTAAATATTTAATATATATTTAGCATCAAGAAAATTAGTTATCTGTTATATTTTAAAAAAAGCAGAAACGACTATCTTACAGCCGTCTCTGCCACCCCAGCAATTAATTAGACATCATCTATATTTAGCTTATCATTTGATTTAAATTAAATATTACTTAAATTTATTCGTATACAACTCCATTAGCTCTATCAATTGTTCTAATTACTTCCCAATATGTCTTGTAATCAATTGGAATAAACTTCTCATCATTAAATTCAGCAGCTAAACTTGTGCCTTCCCAATCAAAAGTAAAGAAAGCCTTTTTAACTTTTTGAGCTAAAGCTGGGTCTAGATTGTTTACATGACCATAAGCTGTTGTTGGAAAAGTTTGAGATCTATAAACAGTTTCAATTTCGGATAATTCAATTACACCATTTTTAGCCATACGATTTTTTACACTGTTAGCTATTGCTGCTGCTTCGTAATCACCATTATAAACACCCATAATTGAGTTATCATGACGTCCGCTGAATGTTGTTTGATAATCTTCGCCAGCTTCAAAACCCATTTCTGATTTTAAGATTGCTGATGGAGCTTTAAAACCAGAGTTTGATGTCTGAGAAACAAAAGCAAGAGTTCTATCTTCTAAATCTTCTAGGCTCTTAATATCACTGCCTTTTGGAACTATAACTTCCATTTCATAGCCAAAACTCCCATCTGCTGCTGCCATCATAGCAAAAGGTTTTAGTCCAGCAGTATTTACCGCAAAAGGCACACTACCTGTATTTACTCCGGCAATATGAATCCTGCCTGCCCTAAGTGCTTCAAGCTGTGATGCATAATTCTCTACAGCATAAAACATAACTTCTTTTCCTGTTTCTTCTTCAAGGTGAGCAAGAAAATCTGCCCAGGCGACTTTATATACTGAAGGTTCCTCTACAGGAGTATAAGAGAAGATTATTGTATCAGGGTCAATCCATTCTGATTTATCTTCAGGTATATCTGCAACTAAATCTCCGTCGTAGTCAACATATTGATCTGCTAAATCTCCAAAATCCATATCTTGTGCTGATGAAATAAAGGTAAAAGCTAAAACAAAAACTGTTAGAATTATAATTGATTGTTTGAAAAGTTTCATTTAGTATTTCCTCCCTTTAGCATTTATTATTATTTTGTGCTATTTATAATAATGACATACTAAAGTTACAGTTAAATTACGGGAATGTAAATTATATGTAACTAAATATTAATAGAATGTAAAAAGCCATTCTTTTTTAAAGAACGGCCTTGTAGAGATATTAATTTATTCATTTATATAATCTTTTAAGACATTTTCCCAATTATGCATATTATCTAAAAGCCAAGCTGCAGAATCTATATCCCCTTCTTTATTATTGAAATCTATTTTTAGTAATGGACGATTTTTGTTTTTACCCATAAATGAGTCTACTCTTTCTACACTTTTTATATCTTCTAGTGAAATAATTAAATCCTGATCCGGCATCCACTTTTTAAAATGAAGCTGGTCTGGAGTTAACAAGAGTGAACCATTACCTTTAATATTTAAACCATCTTTTGATTTCTGTCCAAAAAAGTTTACTTCTCTAGAAAAATAAATAATTCTATCTTTATGGTAATTTCTAAATAGTTCTTCTGCCCTTTTTCTTTTTAGATTATTTAAAAAACTTCTAATAGCGTAACACAGGGCTGCTAAGAGAACAGGGACTAATAAAATAAATGTTTTTTGATTAAAAAATTGCATAATATCCTCCCTAAAGAGCTTTAATTTGCGCCTTCTCGGGGCAAGCCTCCGAGTACTGTATAACAGACTTTACCTTCTATCACCATATTAAATTATATAATTATTTTTCTTTGATAACTTTATTTCTTAAGCTGCTGATCCATTCTATTTTTACCTCTATTTTGTCACCTTCTTTTAAAAAGACGGGTCTTTCTCTAGCAAAACCTACACCTTCTGGTGTGCCCGTGATAATAACTGTACCTGGTTTAAGTGTCATATTGTGGGAAAGTTAACTGAGCAGCTGTGCAGTATCAAAAGATTTAGCTCTTGCCCACTGTTTATCAAGTCTGCGCTGACAATCTCTTGCACTAACATCATTCTTAAAATCATCAAATAAATTTCCTTCTATTGAATAAATATCTTCATTCTTTAAAAAATCTAAAATAACAAATAAGCTATTTTCTATATATATCCAATATAATATTTTTTATATCTTCAACTATTTTTTTTGATCCAGCAATAATTAATGGAAAGTTATTGATCTCTGTTTCGAAGACACTACCTCCAGCTTCCTCAATCATAATCTTCCCTGCTGCAGTATCCCATTCACTTAATTTAAACTCCCAAACTGCTTCCAATATTCCTGCTGCAACACAAACTAAATCAAAAGCTGCACTCCCAGAACGTCTGACTCCCCTGGCTTGTTTTACAATCTTTTTAAATGGCATCAAATTATCGATATGAGAATCTAATTTATCATATGGAAAACCAGTCACTAAAGTTGAATGGTTTAAAGAATTTTCTTCAGATACTTTTAGTCTTTTATTAACAAGATATGCACCTCTATTTTTAACAGCATAATATAACTCATCTCTTTCAGGTAGATAAATAACGCCTAATATTATTTCATTTTTAAACTGAAGTGCAATAGATACAGCATAAACAGGATAACCTATAGCATAATTATTGCTACCAT
>JAGYNO010000074.1 GCA_018399955.1 Halanaerobium sp.
TGAGATGTTTGTAGTGCTGTCTGATATTTTTTAAAGCTTCAATATAACCGATTGTGCTGATTTCGGTAGGATCGATGATTATTTCTGCCCCTGTTTTTTTGAGGGCTGTTGAACCCATCCCGAAAATTTCGAGGTCTTCTACTTTTTTCTTCAATTCTTTTATAACTGCAGCAGCATGCATATCTCCCGATACTTCTCCTGCTGATACCATTAATTTTGCCAAGGTAATATCATTTCTCCTTTATCATTAAAAGATGCAGCTGCAGTAACCAAACCCGCTTCCTCTGCCCTGCGGCAGAACTCTTCTTTATCTAAAACGAATGTCTTTCCTGCCTCGATGATTAAAGCTGCAGCCTTATTTTCTATCAAATGCTCAAGTGTTTTTAAACCTACAGCCGGAACATCAAAGCGGAGATCCTGTTCTTTTTTGCTGCATTTACCCATTACAAGACCCTGACCACCATATTCAGCTGCCCTTTTGATCGCTTGATCTGTACCTTCAACCGCCTCTAAGGCCATGACCGCACTGTTTTTGACAAGAGCTGTCTGACCGATATCGAATCTGCCGAGATTATAGGCTGTTTTAAAAGCAAATTCCAGGTCTTTTTTCAGATCCGGATAAAGCTCACCTGTAAAGACTCCCTCCTCTAATAGGAGGTCATCAAGCAGATATGTCTGTGCTAAAACTTCGATTCCACTCTCTATAAATTCATTAACAAGAGCCAAAAGAATTGTATCATCATTTAAGTTCGGCAGTGCTGCCAGTAATTTTTTCAAACGCAGATCAGGTTCAAAATCCTTAAAGAGGTGGTATTTCTGTACCTTGCCGAGCAGAATAATCTCTTCTACTCCCTTTTTCTTTAAGAGCGCGATCATTTTATTCAGCTGGGCCAGATTTATTGTATATTCCTCGAGTTCTAGCTCAGAAAAATCTGCTGTGATTTCTTCGGCTATCTTTATTACGATGAAATCTTCATCCTCAGCTGCAGCTTTTTCGGCCCAGATTCGCGGCAGTTCACCCCAGCCTGCAATTAAAGCTTTTTTTGCCATCACTTATCCACCTACCGGCAGATTCCGCGGCTGGCATTTCTTAAAAAGCGCAGGAAGTGCTCTATTTCTTCACTTGCATCAAGTTCCTGATCCATTTTTTCTATTGCCTGATCAATATTGAGCTTTGATCTATATAAAGTTTTATATGCTATTTTAATTTCTTTTCTCATTTCTGGAGAAACACCATTACGGCGCAGTCCAACCACATTGATCCCATTTACTCCAGCTGGATGGCCATCTACCAGTATATATGGAGGTACATCTTTAACGACCTTAGAATGGGCACCTACCATACTCATCTTTCCGATTCTGACGAACTGATGGATTCCCACCATTCCTGAGATAACTGCACTATCTTCTATAACTACATGGCCTGCTAGATTTGTCGCATTGGACATGATAATGTGGCTGCCCAGCTGACAGTCATGTGCTACATGACAGTAGGCCATAAGTAAATTATCGTTTCCAATTCTTGTCTCCCCACCACCTTCGGCGGTCCCCCGGTGAATAGTTACATTTTCTCTAATCGTATTATTATCACCTATAAAAAGATAACTTTTTTCTCCATCAAACTTTAAATCCTGAGGCTCAAAACCTATAGATGCCCCATGGAAGATTTCATTATTTTTACCAATTCTGGTCCAACCTTTAATAACTACATGGGGACCAACCCTGGTACCTTCTCCGATTTCTACATTTTCTCCAATAATCGAATAAGGTCCTATTTCTACATTTTTCCCTAATTTGGCTCCTGGGGCTACCACAGCTGTTTCGTGGATATTACCCATATGGAGCACTTTTCCCTTTTTGTCTGCTGCCAAGACTATCATTCCCCTTCCTTATTTATCCTCATATGCAAACATCAGCTGTGCTTCTGCAGCAAGATTTTCATCTACATAAGCTTCAGCTTTTACTTTAGAAATTCTTTTTCTTAATCTTACTATCTTAACCCTTATTTTAAGCTGGTCACCTGGCTGTACTGGTGTCCTGAACTTTGCCTTATCAATACTGGTAAAAATCGGCAGTTTATCTTCAAGTTCATCAAAGCTGTAATATACTAAAATACCTGCGACCTGTGCCATGGCTTCTATAATTAAAACTCCGGGCATAATCGGGTGATCCGGAAAATGGCCCAGAAAGAACTCTTCATTTATTGTAACATTTTTGATACCTTGAATTGATTTTCCCTTTTCTATTTTTTCAATTCTATCTACCAAGAGCAGTGGATATCTGTGGGGTAGTATAGACCTTATTTTGTTAATATCAATTATATTGTTTAATTCACTCAAATTAATTTTCCTCCTCAAGCATTTTTTCTCTGATTTTCCTGGCCAAATTTACATGCAGCCTGTGTCCTGATTTTACAGCAATTATGTGTCCTTTAATTCTACCATTTAAAGCCATATCTCCTATAACATCAAGGATTTTATGTCTGACGAATTCATTTTCAAATCTGAGTGGATTAACTGTTTTATCTTTTTCTATTAATACAGCATTATCGAGACTGCCGCCAAGTGCAAGCCCCTGTTCATGAAGTTTTTCTACTTCTGAGGCAAAACCGAAGGTTCTGGCCTTACTGATTTCTGCTGCAAAGTTATCCTTACTCTCTTCAAACTCAAAAAAACTTGTCCCCACTACAGGATGGTCATAATCAAGTGTATAAGATATCTTAAAACCCTGATAGGGCAGGATAGTTATATATGAAGATTCTTCTCTTGCAAAAAGAGCTTCTTCTATTTTAAAAAAGCGCCTCTTTGCCTGCTGTTTTTCAAGCCCTGCATCTATTATCTTTTGATAATATGGATAGGCACTACCATCAATCACCGGTATTTCTGGTCCTGAAACCTCTACTTCTAAATTATCTACCCCGGCACCCCAGAGTGCTGCCATCAGGTGTTCAATTGTACTGATTCTGACATTTTCGTTTTCTCTGCTGCCGATCGTAGTATTACGGACCAAACTGACAACAGAAAAAGGCTCTGCTGGTATTTTGACTGTTTGATCTAAGTCAGAACGATATAAAACTATTCCTGTTTGGGGTGGAGCCGGTTTTAAAATAATACGTGCATCTTCTCCTGTATGGAGAGAAATACCTTCAACAATTATCTCTTTTTTTAATGTATGCTGATGTTCTTTTTCTATAAACAAATAAGTCATCCCTTCCTAAAAGCCTTTCAATAGTTTATTATATATTTATTGACTCAGGAATTCAAGGAAAATATTTGCTGGACTAAAGATAGCTCGCTTTTTGTTAAATATTAAAAAAATGAAAGCTTTTAAATTAATCCTTTTTGCATTAAGTTATGATAGTTCTCGGCCTATATTAAAAATAAACAGCTTTATTCTTCTTTTAAATTTTCCAGCTCAGCCAGCTTCTGCTCTACTTCTTTTTCCAATTTCCTTATTTTCTTTAAATATTTAGGAAGTCTGCGTAAAGCTGCCTGTTCTTTTAGTGCATCTCTGTGGTCTCTGGCCGGTGCCCCGGAAATAAAATCCCCTTCTTTTGTAGGAGAGGTAACCATCGCCCTTGCTGCAGCAGTTGTATGAGCTGCAAGCTTAATGTGACCGACAACACCTGCCTGCCCACCAAGTATAACCCTGCGCCCGAGTTTTGTGCTCCCTGCTATTCCCGAGAGAGCCACGAGAAGTGATTCTTCTCCAACTTCTACATTATGACCTATTTGAATTAAATTGTCCAGTTTGCTGCCTCTGCCGATAATGGTCGGTCCACTTGCACCGCGGTCTATTGTAACATTTGCACCAATTTCTACCTCGGATTCGATAATCACATTACCCTGCTGTGGTATTTTATGGTGTCCGTTTTCGTCAGTAGCAAAACCAAAGCCATCAGAACCAATTACAGCACCGGACTGGATTATTACATACTTTCCAATTATTGAATCCCTCTCAATAATTACACCAGGATGCAGGAGTGTTCCCTCACCGATTTCCACATCCGGTCCTATAATAACTCCCGGGGCTAAAATGCTGTTATCTGCAATCTTTACATTTTCTGCAATCACAACACCTGCATGAATGGAAAGATTGGAACCTAATTCTACCGATTTATCGATAACTGCTTTATCTGAGATAAGCCCACTATAATAGGGCCTTTTTGTTAAAAACTTGGCTATTTGAGCATATACGCGCCGCGGATGTTCAGTAATCAGCAGTGTTTTTTCTGTTTCAATCTGAAAATCACTTTTTGTTACAATTACTGATGCAGCTGAATTAACCGCCTCTTTAAAATATTCTTCTTTATCAGCAAAGGTTACGCTTCCCTTTCTGCTTTCATCTATACCACTGGCAGAATCAACGAGCAGCTCTGGATTACCAACCACTTCGGCATCTGTTTTTTCTGCAAGCTCAGAAACCTTCAGCTCGATTTTATTTTCTTCTTTATTTTCTCTTCTATTTTCAGACAATGTAGATTTTCCTCCCTCAACCTGACAATTTAATTTTATTTCTATTAATTGTAATTCCGATCAATATATTCGATAATTTTTCCCGTTATATCCTCTCCACCCCTGTATAAAGGTGTTTTAAAGATAACAGCTGTATAGTTTTTTTGTTTAGCAGCTTCTGCAGCAGCTTCTTCCAGCAAAGTTATCACTTTTTCCTCAAGCAGTTTTCGCTTTTCTGCAGATAAATTATCTGTTTTATCCAATTTTTCATTTATCAGTTTATTAATATATCTGCTTTCCTCATAAACCCTCTCTACTTCAACAACTCCGGTAAACTCTTCTTTTTCTAAAAAAAACGGCAGTATTAAAGTCATAATTATTATAAAAACTGCAGCTGTTTTTCGATAGTAGTTCATTTACAAAAATCCTCCAGATCAGTAGTATTTGTTTAAAATTTCTAAAATTTTAATATCTATTTTTTTTGCTTCAGCTTCTCGACTCTTAAGCATTTCATTTTTTGTTTCTTCTCTTATCTTATCTAATTCTGCAAGCAGTTCTTCTTCTTTTGCCGAGATTACTGCCTGATGTTCTGAACGGATCTCCTGTCTGTAATCAGAAAATTCCCGGTTGAATTCAATAATTACCTTCTGTGTGCGGGAAGCAATATCCATATTTTCCTGCTGCTCTTTTTCTGCAAGCAGCTCTTTCTGCTCTGCTTTTACTTGATCCAGCTCTTCTTGATATTTTTTCCTTTCTTCCGCATTTTCTGCCACTACTTCCACCGCTGTATGCAGGTTTAATATTTTTAAATAATTATCCCTAATTTCTTTTTGACTGTAATCTGCATATTTTTCTTTGATCTCTCTGCGGATTTGCTGTAATTTTCGGGAAAGATCAGCTTCCAGCTCACTTCTTTTTTCTGCAAGCAGCTCTTCTTCTTCAGAATTTAAGCTGTTTTTGAGATTTTCCAGTTCAGACATGATACTGTCTCTTAAACCATCTACCCTGTACATACTATCTGCTGTGATTACAGCAAGAGAAGCAGCCTTTGCCTCTTCCATCAGAGAAGCACTTCTATTTCTTACTTCAGATTTGAATTCCTGACTCTGCTGCAGCTTTTCTCTAATAGAAAGTTCTCCACTTCCTATTATAGTGATATTTTCGATTGAGCTTAATTCACTTTTTTCTAACTCATAGGCAGGGTAAAAATCTCTCTTTTCAGGTGTAAATACAAAGACAAGAAGGAAAGCAAAGGCCAGCCCCATGATAATCGATGTTAAAAATTTAATAGCTACCAGGTGATGTCCGGAATTATCCACTGCCCTCCTCCTTTCTTATTGCTCAAATATATTTTTTACTTGATATTTGCAGCAGCTAATCTTTTTTAATAAATCATTCTGCAGCCTGCTGCCAGCTTTGTGTAATTCTGGCAAGCACTTCATCTGTCATACTGCAGCCGCCGTAAATTACATAGTCTTCTTCTAAAACAAATTTAACATCTTTTTCTTCGGCTGTTTCGATAATTATATTTTCCACCTCTTTAGTAACCTGGGCCAGCAGCTGTTCTTCAAGTTCATACAGCTGTCCCTGATACTTTTTCAGCAGTTCTTTCTGTTCAACCCCTGATAAATCGGCCGCTTCTTCTTCAAGCTGTCTTGTGTATTGAGCCGCCTTGTTATTTAAGGTCTGTTCTGCTGCAGTCCTGGCTGGATGTTCTGCAAATACTCTTTCTAGGTTGACATAGGCAACACTATCAGTGCTCTTGTCTCCACTGAAAACCTCAAGCCCCAGCACAGATGCAGTTAAAGCGACAAGCAGCAGAATAACGGAAAACTGAAACTTCCTATCACTCCATTTCATAATTTAAATTCCTCCAAATCTATCTATTAAAATGCATTTCCG
>JAGYNO010000075.1 GCA_018399955.1 Halanaerobium sp.
CCTTCTTTACTGATACTATTATATTATATCTGAGTATTTTAGTCAAGTTTATAACTTACAATCTATTTTAGATTGCAAGGTTTAATGCATGGTTTTTTTGGTTATGAACTTGGATAAGCCTGAATAACATTTGAGGGGAAATATCTCTGCTATTTTTTGAATGTTAATTTTTATTAAACCATAATATGATACGGACTGTACAATTACTCATACAGCCCATCAATAGTCATCATATTTTACTATCTAATAATACCATCCGTTAAAAAGCTTAAACGAGTCACACCCTCGGCACCATTTTTATTTTAATAAGGTTATTTCCCCCAAATTTACTCTGGTAGTGCAGGTTTCTTGGGGTTTTTTTATTTCTAATAATCATTTAAAAATTTTATACAGATGAAATTCCCTAATTAGCATTCCTTAATTCGAAGGCCAATCATCTGGCAATAATCTCTGTTCTATATCCATCCGGGTCTGTTATAAAATAATAGCCAGATGAATTTTCACTTAGACTTTTTAAATCTCCAACCTGATAACCAGAATCTTTGTGGCGCTGATATGATTTTTCCAGATCATCAACAACTACTGCTATGTGGCTGTAGCCATTACCAATTGTATATGGTTCTTCTCGATCATAATTATAAGTTAACTCCAGCTCAAAACTCTCATTCTGATCTGTTAAATAAACTAAAGTAAACTTGTTCTCTGGAAAATCTTTGCGAGAACTTTCCTTTAAATTTAAAGCATCTTTGTAAAATTCAATTGATTTTTCTAAATCCATTACTCGAATACAAGAATGAACAAAATCATAGTTTTGCATTAATTATCACTTCTCCTTTTATGATTTTTAATCCTATTTTTAATTATAAAGATGTATCAGTTAAATTGCAAAGAAAAAGCCAGATAGACTGCCAATACTCATAAAAGGTGTGGATAAATCCTTATTTTATATTTAATGTGGGTGTTTTAATATTTGGTTCTATTGGTTTTGAACCTTCTAATTCTACTTCTTAAAAAAAGCCCTCAATAAAGAGAGCTTTTTTTCACATATTAGTTATATATCTAAGAGTTATATATATTATGGTGCTTGATTACCTGTAATAGTAATGTTATCTCCATTTTCTTGAATTAACATATTGATGTATTCGTTCATTAAATTGTCATTTAATTCTACATTGATTTCTGCTCCAGAATTACTATATGAAGTATCTAAATAAACTGCTGCAAATCCAGTACCATTAAAATCATTTTCTGAAATAAGAAAATATTCTTTGAAAACTGCTGGTACTTCATAATAATCACCTGTAAATAATCTTACAGCATAATCAACAGAATCTACAGTATTGCCGCTCAGCTCACCACTTATTGTGCTTCCGTAAGCACTGATATTAAATCCATTTCTACCAATATTATTAAGTTTATTGTTAGTAAAATTCATCTCTACGTTATTCATACGATAGAAATTCGTATTTATTGCATTATCCAAAATATTTGTTAATTGATTACCACTCACATTAAATATATATTCTGCGCTATTTGAAAAACTATTACTTGAATGCAGATATATCCCATAATTTGTAAGATTTTTGATCTGATTATTGGTAATATTAACAACAGCATTCCCACTAAGATCATACATGTAAATATCTATTCCATCATCATCAACATTTTCTATCAAATTTTCATTTATATTTACTTGATGTTCACTATTTCCACGTAAAGAAACATATAAACCATCATCTGGTGTATTTTTAAATGAATTATTATTAACATTTAACTCATACAAACCACCATCTGCATAAGTATAAACTTCTAAAGGATTATCAAAAGAACTTTCCACCTCATTATTCTGAATTACTATTTCTGAATCACCTGAATATACATAAGAACTAATATCTATAGCTGCATAATCTGATGAATGAATTTTGTTATCTTCAACAATTAATTTTAAATCATTATTTGTGTTATTACTATAAATATAAATTCCTTCATCAAAGGCTGAATCAATAGTATTCTGAGCTACTCTAATATCATTAATTCCATTCTCTGCATCAGCATTCATATATATGGCATCATAATCAGTTAGATTGAAGTAATTTTTAGTGAATGATAAGATGTTGTTTTCACCTGCATCAGCACTGAAATCTATACCATCATCTTCAATAGTGCCAAAATAATTATTGCTAATATTGGCAGTGTTATCAAGAGCTGCATCAATATCTATTTCAAAACCATCATATTCACTCATTCCAATAGAATTACCTATTATTTCTATATCATTTGATCCATTATTTGAAGTAATGTCTATGTCTAATCCACTATCTCCTGCTAATTTAATATCATTATCCAGTATCTGAAATCCATTATTATTATCTGCTTCTGCATTTAGATATACTGCATCATAATCTATATTTTCAAAATAATTATTTTTTACTTGAACTGTATTATCTGTGCCAGCATCAAGATTAATATAAAAAGCTTCATCATCTGCTAAAAGAATTTTATTGTCTTCTAAAACCAGATTGTTTCCGGCTTCAATTGACTCTAAGTCTAACTCTACAGCATTATCAGATGAATATGCAAAGTCATTCCCTCTAATATTAACATCATTTTTATTTGTTGTGTTAGAACTTAAATATATTGTATCATAATTGAAGTTTCCAAAATTATTTTCTGAAATATTAACCTTCAAATTATCTATAATGGCTTCACTATCTTCAGAATCATTGTTGATATATATTCCATTTGTTCCTTTGATAAACTTATTATTTGTTATTGTTATATCTCCAGAAACACCACTTCCACTAATAATATTGTCTCCATTGTTGAACTGTATTCCAGATACCAAAGTATCATCTGCGAGGACAAGAACATCATTAGCTGCTGAATTACTTAAGACAGCCTGCTGAACATCAGGTGAAAATACTGTTTGTTTATCCATGTTTTCTGAACTAAGCACTAATTCTCCTGAAGCTGATAACAGCTTTTGTCCATTTTTAAGTGCATAATTGGAATATTCTTCTGATCCACCTGGATAGATTATGCCATCATCACCCATAAATATAATTACATCACCTTCACCTGCTAATGTATTAAGTTCAATTATATTAGTAGGATTTGATTTACTGCTTCCATCTCCAGTACCTTCTGCACTTACATATATGACATCACCCAAGCTGCTCCCATCTAGATTTTTAGCTTCTTTTAGATCAGGATCATCACTTTCAACAACAACAATATCTAAGTCGCGTTCTGGCTGTTCTGTCATTCGTGCCTCAACTATTTCTTCTTTTGAATCTTCGTCGATTTTATTTTCTGATTTACCTTTACCAAAAGGAATAGAAACTGCAAAAGTTGCTTCTGTTTCGCTACCCCTTGTGTCATCATCTCTCCACTTAGCTCCTAATTTCCAGTTAGTTTTATTCAGATCTCCAAACTGCTTATCGATTCTCAATTGGTGTCCATACATCGTATCGACATCATCTTCGAAAAAACTAAATAATTTTAAATATACTCCAACATTTTTAAACCAATCATCACGATCAACAAATCTTTTTCCCACTTCAAAATCTAAGCCATTCATACTGCTTAGAAAGCCTTCTTTGTAGTATAACTTTTGAGATTTAACAATAATTTCATCATTTTGCGGAGCATCAATTGTTTCATCATCTGTTATATATCCATTTAGTCTAAAATCCCATTGATCTGTTAGTAATTCGCCACCAACTGTCCACATATCCCAGTCATAATCATATTCATTACGCCTGTCTTTAAAAATATAAGCACCGGCAATTCTGTTATCATAATTTTCCAGCTTCTTTCTATAACCCAACCCCAAGTTCCATTCATCAACATCATCACTGCTCATACGGTACCTAAAGTCGGTAAACCAGAGTGAATCCTCAGTGTTTTTGAACGGATACAGTATTCCTGCTTGACCAATAAAGTCATCTCCCGTGATTCCATTAAAGTTTATTCGGGGTGCTCTAGAAACATCCTGAGCTCCCACACTACATGAAACAACCATTAACAATAAGACGAGTAAAAGCATATAACTTCCCTTTTTATTCAGCATGTTTTCCCTCCTGTTTTTATTTTATTTATATAAAAAACACCACGGCATAAAATCACTGTGGTGTTTGATAACCTGAGGCAAATCTGACAATCATAGAATTAAATTCCTTAGATTCAGATCTTTGTGCTATAATCTTTCGAATTATATTACCATTGATAAAATATATTTAATTTAATATTTAATCCTTTTTTGCTCTACTTTTACTTTTAAACTTTAATGAAAATATAATATTTCTCCACAGAATAAATTTAGCTGTACTGCAGCCTCAACAAGTTCTTTTTCATTAATAAATTCACCAGAAAAAATATCTTTTTCTGTGATAATTTCAATATTCAAAGGGTTTTCACCCGAAATAGTAACTGACTGCAGGAAAGATTTCTTTATTCTAAACTCTTCTGACATGTTTTTTATTTCTTCTTTCAATATCATCTCTTGCTCTCCTAAAATTAATAAATATGACTCTTTTTTAAAAAAACCTGTTTTCAACTTGATTTTGAACATTGAATAATTTTTATCCATAGAGCCACCTTCTTTCTATTAATCTAAATATATCCAGTTGAAGCTAAATAATCAATAGTCTGACACGTAATGTCACTGACAAATCAATGTCACAAAATTGTGACAAAATTCGTCATTATTAATTGTCTGAATATAAAGATTATGCTATAATAGAACAATTAGAGTAGAGAGGAGTTTTATTATGCAGTTTCATAAAAAATTAGACCTATTAATGAAAATACAAAATGTAACCAACAGCCGTCTTGCTAGATCTCTATCAGTTGATCCTTCTCTTGTCAGCCGCTGGCGCACTGGTGCCCGCAAACCCAGTCAGAAAAATGATTACATAAAAGAAATTACTACATATTTTAGTGCTCATGCTAAAATGGATTTTCAAAAGACTGCCCTCTATGAAATTATGGGACTTGATATTAATAAAAGTCAGAACAGCCTTTATCCTCTTCAGGAACTTTTATATACCTGGCTGGCAGATAAAAAATCTCCAGAAAAAATTTTTGCAGAAAAGTTTTTTGATAACTTGAACAAAAAACCTACCACCAATTTTAAAAAAACAATTAATGACAGAGAAAAAATTAATGATTTAGATGTAGAAACTGGAAAAAAGGAAATAGAAATTTTAAACGGAATTGAAGGAAAAAGAAAAGGTGTAATTAAATTTTTGCAGGCAGCTGCTGCTGAGAAAGAACAAATCAAACTGCTGCTTTACAGTAATGAAAATACGAAATGGCTGACTGCTGACAGGGAGTTTTATCAAAAGTGGGGAATGCTGCTTAAAAATGTAATTGCAAAAGGACACAAGATAAAAATTATCCATACTATAAAAAGGGAAATGTCTGAAATACTGGCTGCAATTGATTACTGGATGCCTTTTTATCTTACAGGAGCAGTTGAACCCTATTATTATCCTAAATATCAGGAAAATATTTTTAGACGCACAATGTTTATAGCTCCTGGAACGGCTGCTCTAAACTGCAGCACTGTTTCCGAGTATTCAGATAAAGCACAGCAGTTTTTATACTGGAATCCAGAAAAAATAGAATTATTAGCTGAAGAATATAATGCATTTTTAAAAAGATGCAGGCCTTTAATGAGAATTTATACAGGTAAAAATACTTATAATTTTAATCAGCTGCAGATAGAATTTGATGAACAGCAGGCTGAAATGATAAGTATTGCTGATATGCCTTCTTTTGTTACTATGCCGGAATCATTACTGTTAAAATTTTTAGAGAAAAACAAAGCTAAGCAAAAAATAAAAGAATCAGTTTTATCAATTTATAAGCAGCGCCGTAAAGCTTTTATTTCTAATCTCTTGGAAATGCAATATTATGAAATTATTACTCTGCCAGCTAAAAAAGATTTTTTAAACAAAAAAAATTCACTAAAAATAAACGATTTTTTTAGTGAATTAGATTTCAATTACAGTTTTTCAGATTTTTACGACCATCTGAAACACAATATTCAACTTTTAGAAAAACATGATAACTATCATCTTTTTTTAGCTGATGACTTTCCCTACCAGAATATTAAACTGGCTGTAAAAGATGAAGTTGGATCTTTAATCAGCAGAAATGATGAGAAAGCAGTTATAATTGCTTTTAACCAGCCAAATATAACCAATTCTTTTTTTACATATCTAAAATATATGATAAGAGAAATTCCTAAAAACGAAAAAAATAAAGCTAGAGTAATTAATAGATTGAATAATTATCTAGATAAGACATCAGAGTAGATCTAAACTCGGATCTC
>JAGYNO010000076.1 GCA_018399955.1 Halanaerobium sp.
GTGTTGCCAGCAGTCCAGTTTCTTTATCTACTTTTAGAGTTTCTACCGGACCATGCAAACTTTCAGTTTTGGTTGGTTCTGTTCCATCTTTAAAAGGTAGAACTTCAATTCTAGGTGAATACTGATTTGGTTTTAAACCTGTATACGGTTCAACAGGTGCTTCAACAATATTTTCCGGCATATTAAAATCAAGTGCAGGTATGTCTTTTACAATTTCCCGCATATATTCTCCCCAGATTTGGGCAGCATGGCTGCTGGAGACAGTGCTGGAATCTCCATATTCCATGGAATTTCTTGTGTCTTCACCAAGCCAAACACTTGTAACTATTTGCGGAGTATAGCCGACAAACCAGGCATCAGTATAATCATTTGTTGTTCCAGTTTTACCTGCAACATCTCTATCCATCTGGGCTCTGCGTCCAGTACCATTATTGATTACACTTTCCAGCATTGAAGTAATCAAATAGCTGTCAGCTTCTGACATCACAATTCTCTTTTCCGGTTTTGCTTCAAAAATTAATTTATCATTTTTATCATAAACTTTTTCAATAGCATATGGTTTTGTATATACACCTTTATTTGCAAAAACACTGTAGGCAGCTGCCATTTCTAAAGGAGTAACACCTCTATTAAGACCACCTAGTGCAAGTGAATAGTGGTCATCTAAACCATCATTATTTGTGAATGTTGATATTCCAAGTTTTTCTGTAAAATTAATTGTATTATCTACTCCAATATCTTGAATCGTTTTTACTGCTGCTATATTTACGGAATGGGTTAAAGCTGTATTTAAAGTTATCAAACCTCTGTAGTGGTCTCCATAATTTCTCGGCCAGATGCTGAGATTATCTTTACCACTTTTAGAGGCTAACATGGGCAGATCATTTATAAGAGATCCTGTAGTTAATCCATGTTCTGCAATACCTGCAGCATAAACAAATGGCTTAAAAGCTGATCCAGGCTGTCTTACTGCCTGATATGCTCTGTTAAACTGATCATTACCTCTACCACCAACCATTGCTTTAACAGCACCACTGTTGACATCAAGGCTTACAACTGCCAGCTGCGGCTGTAATTTATCAGTTCCTTCTTTTCTATAAGAAGGTATGTAGCCATTTTCCAATTTTGCATTGACTCTATCTTCAGCTGTCTTCTGCATTTCTGTATCAATAGTTGTGTGGACCTGTAAACCACCATTATAGACCATGGAAGCGCCAAATTGTTTTAAAAGCTGATCTCTAACATAAAGTATAAAATAATGGGCATGTTGTCCATCAATTTCTTTACCATCATTTAGATTCAATTCTTTATTTTGAGCGTTTTCTGCTTCTTCTTCACTAATATAATCCAATTCTTCCATTCTATCTAAAACAACATTTCTCCTCCTGACTGCTCTTTCAGGATTATTTAATGGCGAATAATTATTGGGTGACTGCGGCAGCCCTGCAATTAAAGCTGCTTCTGCAAGATCCAAATCCCAGACGCTTTTTCCAAAATACTGCTGTGATGCAGTTTCAACTCCATAGGCACTGTGGCCTAGAAATATCTCATTTAGATACATTTCCAGAATTTCAGATTTTGTATAAAGCCTTTCAAACTGTACAGCAAGATATGCCTCCTGGATTTTTCTATAAAAAGTTTTTCTTAAAGTCAAAAAGGCATTTCGGGCAAGCTGTTGGGTAATTGTACTTGCCCCCTGAGCTAGTCGGCCTTGTCTGATATTAGTCAGCATAGCTCGTGCTATTCCCCAGAAGTCTATACCATGGTGCACATAAAAATTAGTATCTTCTATTGCTATAATTGCATCTTTTAAGTCTTCAGGAATTTTTTCTAAAGGAACATAAACTCTGTTTTCTTTGTATAATTTTGTCAGTAAATCTCCATCCTGACTGTATATTAATGTTGCTTCACTGGAACCTTTATAATCAGTAATATCAGGAGTGTCCTGGACAATCCAGGTTACAGCACCTAAAATAGCGCCTGCTCCGAGGGCAAAAAGTAATATAATTGTGGTTATCAATATTCCCTTTGTTCGCTTCTTCATTACTCAACCTCCTGTCAAATAAATATTATAACATAAAACAGCTGTTTATGGTACCCCTTGTTAGTAATTAATCTATCTGTTATAATAAAATGACAAAGGATACAGGAGGTGAAGTACCTGTCACCCTTAAGACGGGACAGGTGTTTTTTATGGAAATTAATGAACAGATAGAGATACTCAAGCGGGGTGTAAGTGACCTCATTTCAGAAGAAGAACTAAAAGAAAAGTTAAAAGAAGCAGAAAAAGAAGGACGGCCGCTTAAAGTTAAACTCGGACTCGACCCCACAGCTCCAGATATTCATTTAGGACATACAGTGGTTCTCCGTAAATTGAAGCAGTTTCAGGATTTAGGTCATCAAGTTTATTTAGTTATTGGAGATTTCACCGGTATGATCGGTGATCCTACTGGTAAATCAGAAACCAGAAAACAGCTGACTGAAAAAGAGGTTAGGGAAAATGCACGTACATATCAGGAGCAGTTTTCTAAGGTTTTAGATCGTGATAAAACAAAACTTGTATTCAATGGAGATTGGCTTGGAGATATGAATTTTGCAGATGTTTTAGAGTTATCTTCTAAATATACAGTTGCCAGGATGCTGGAAAGAGATGATTTTTCCAAAAGATATGAAGCTAATAAACCGATTGGAATTCATGAATTTTTCTATCCGCTGATGCAGGGTTATGACTCTGTAGCCATTGAAGCTGATGTTGAATTAGGAGGTACAGATCAGCGCTTTAATCTATTAGTAGGCCGTAATCTGCAGAAAGAATATGGTCAGGAAGCTCAGGTAATTGTGATGATGCCTCTGCTCGAAGGTCTTGATGGAGTAAACAAGATGAGCAAGAGTCTAGATAATTATATTGGGGTATATGATAAGCCGGCAGATATGTATGGTAAGGTTATGTCATTACCTGATGATTTAATTGCCCGCTATTTCGAGCTTTTAACAGATGTTTCTCAGCAAAAACTAAAAGAAATTAAAGAAAAACTAGAGCGAGCTGATTTTAATCCAATGAATTTAAAGAAAGAGCTTGCAGCAGAAATAGTTAAAGAATATCATGATCAAGAAGCAGCTGTTGATGCAGCTAAGGAGTTTGAAAATGTTTTTTCACGCGGAAATCTTCCAGAAGATATTCCGGAGGTTGAAATAGCAGCATCTCAACTTGAAGATGGGGAGCTCTGGATTGTTAAATTGGTAGCTGCAACTGGACTCGTTGATTCTAATAGTGAAGCAAGAAGAATGATTAAACAGGGTGCAGTTAGTATTAATGATGAAAAATATAAGAAGATTAATCTTGATATAGAGGTTGAAGATGGAATGATTATTCAGATCGGAAAGAGGCGCTTTGCTCAAATTAAGCTGAAGTAGTTTTATTTTGTACTTTTATATTTGTTGATTTAGATGCTTTCAGATAATAATCTCCACGACGCTTTTCATTTAAAATTAATTATGGATTGTTCTAACTCCCTACGGTCAGACATTGAACAATCTTTTTTATAATTAATTTTATTCAAAGCTGTTCCGATTAAATTTATCTGAAAGCATTCCAAATCATAAAATTATATATAATTTAACAAAAAAATAAAACTAACTTCATTGAATTGAAACTGCAGCTTAACAGTATACAATTTATTTCATAATAATACATTTTATCTTACTGTCAGAACAAAATCTTCACGACGGCTTTCCTTTATAATTTATTAGAGCCTGCCAAAACTCACTTCGTTCAGACAGCTGGCAGCCTTAAACTAATAAATTATAATCAAGCCTGTTGCGATTTAATCATTCTGACAGTAATCTAAAATTTCATTTATGAATTTTATAATTTCATGCAAAGCTGTTTCGATCAAATTGTCTGAAAGTAATTAAAAATCAATGAATAATTTAACAAAAAAATAAAACTAACTTCATTGAATTGAAACTGCAGCTTTACAGAGAAAATTTCAAAGAGAAAGGAAGGCGAAAAATGATAAAAACTGGAGATGAAATAAGGCAGGCTTTTTTAGATTTTTTTGAATCAAAGGATCACCTGGTGCTTGATAGTGCTCCTCTTGTTCCAAAAAATGATCCGAGTCTGCTCTGGATAAATGCTGGAATGGCTCCATTTAAGCCATATTTTGACGGCAGTCTTGAGCCACCACACCCAAGAATTGCAACCAGCCAGAAATGTATTAGAACAAATGATATAGAGAATGTGGGTAAGACAGCCCGTCACCACACATATTTTGAGATGCTGGGGAACTTCTCTTTTGGCGATTATTTTAAAGAGGGAGCGATTAAATGGGGCTGGGAGTTTGTAACTGAAGTTTTAAAGTTTGCTCCTGAAAAGCTCTGGATTACAATTTATAAGGATGATGATGAAGCTTTTGATATCTGGCATGATAAAATTGGAATTCCAGCAGAGAAAATTGTGAGGATGGGTAAAAAAGAAAATTTCTGGCAGATAGGAACTGGGCCCTGTGGTCCCTGCTCAGAGATTCATTATGATAGAGGTAAAGAATATGGAGATAGTGAAGAAGATGTTCTTGGTGGTGAAGGGGATAGATTTTTAGAAATCTGGAACCTTGTTTTTACTCAGTACAACTATACTGAAGATGGAGAATACCTTGAACTTCCAAATAAAAACATAGATACTGGAATGGGGCTTGAGAGAGTTGCTTCTATTCTGCAGAATACTGAGACAAATTTTGAAACCGATTTGATTAAACCGATTATCGATAAAGTAGTTGAAGAAACTGGAACACCTTATCGAGAAGATGAGGAAAGTGTGACAGCATACAGAGTAATTGCAGATCATATTCGTTCAACAGCGGTTGCTATTTCTGATGGTGCTTTACCCTCTAATGAAGGTAGAGGTTATGTAATCAGGCGCCTGATCAGAAGAGCAGCCCGCTATGGCCGCAAACTCGGCTTTGAAGAACCTTTTTTATACACATTAGTGGAAACCACTTCAAAAGTAGTAAAAGGTGTTGCACCAGAGCTTAAGGAACAGCTGGCCCATGTTAAAAATGTGATTAAATCTGAAGAAGAGAGTTTTCTTAAAACTTTAGAACAGGGTTTGAATATTTTAGAAGAGATGTTGGTTGATCTAAAAGCTGAAAATAGGGAAGTTTTAAGTGGTGAAAATGCATTCCGTTTGTATGACACCTATGGTTTTCCACTTGATCTAACCGAAGATATCGCAGCTGAAGAAGGTGTTGAAGTTGATGAAGAAGGCTTTAATCAGGAAATGGAAGCTCAACGCAGAAGGGCTCGAGAAGCTCGTGAAGAAAGCTCTTTCAGCAGTGGAGAAATTGATAAACTTTATGCTTCTTTTAAAGATCAAATCGAAGAAGTTGAATTTACAGGTTACAATTCTTTAACTGAAAAAACAGAAATTATAGGTCTTGTTAAAGATAATAAAAAGGTTGATTCTCTTAAAAAAGGAGAAAAAGGTAATATTATATTAGCCAAAACTCCTTTTTATGCTGAAAGTGGAGGTCAGCTTGGAGATAAAGGTGTTATTAAAAATGATAATTTTGAGGCAGAAGTAAATGATACTTTCTCCAGAGCAGAAATCCCTGTACATCAGGTAAGTGTTGAAGAGGGTGAAATTAAAGTTTCCGAGCAGGTTGAAGCAGTTGTCTATAACAACAGGCGTAAAGCAACAGCCAGACACCACTCAGCAACTCATCTGCTGCATAAGGCACTAAAAGAGGTATTAGGAGATCATGTTAATCAATCCGGTTCATTAGTAGCTCCTGATAGACTCAGGTTTGACTTTACTCATTTTTCTGGACTGACAGATCAGGAATTAGAAGAAATTGAGAAGAAGGTTAATTATGCAGTTATGGGAAATTATCCTGTAGAAACAGAATTAAAAGACCTAGAAGAAGCAAAGGCAATGGGGGCTGAAGCACTCTTTGGAGAAAAATATGAAGAGGAAGTTCGAGTTGTTAAGATGGGCGACTTCAGTCTGGAACTCTGTGGAGGTACCCATGTTGAAGCTACTGGAGATATTGGTGCTTTTAAGATTACTTCAGAGAGCGGAATTGCTGCTGGAGTGAGAAGAATTGAGGCAGTAACCGGAGAATTTGCTTTAGATTATTTCAATAATAAGCTGGATATTTTAAATAGAACAGCTGCAGAACTGAAAACTGATCCTGATAATGTTTATCATCGGGTTGAACAGCTGTTAGATAGAAATAAAGAACTGGAAAAAGAACTGGAGAGATTAAAGCAGAAACTTGCAGGT
>JAGYNO010000077.1 GCA_018399955.1 Halanaerobium sp.
TTTCTTTTTCTATTTCTATAATTTCAGCTTTTTCTCTAAATACAAGAGAAGCAGATTTTTTTACGGAAACAACGCCTAGCGGTACAAATTGAGAGTTTAACAACAAAACTGCTTTTCTATTTACGTCCACTTTTTTTCTCCTTTAAATTGTTAAGACCACCCAGTTGGAATTGAACCAACACCTTAGGATTTGCAATCCTTCGCACTACCATTATACTATGGATGGATATAAAAAAGGTACAGAAATAGCATCTGTACCTAAAAACACACCATCAAGGATTTGAACCCTGACGAACAGGTTTGGAATCTGTCATGCTACCGTTACATCAATGGCGTAAAACTTTAAGGTATATAAGAGCTAAAAATAAATCTATTTTTTCAATTGTTCTTACTAGGCGAATTTTTTCTGCTTTATCTTTTTTAATTAAAGAAATTTTATTATTTACCTTGTTTTCAAAAAGATATAAGCTGGTATCTTTATCAAAACTGGTAATTAAAAAATTGCCAAACTCAGTAAAGTTTTCTTCTTTCGTTTCTGTATTTTCTAAAATATAATTTTTTATTTGTTCTAAAGTCATTATTTATCCTTTTTTTTATTAATTATATTATTTTTTTATTTTTTAGTCAAATAAAAAAGCCGGTGGCAAACACCGACTAAAAAACACTTACGATGTTGTTTATTTAAGTTTTTAAAGAGTTCCAGTTTTTATTACAAGTATTTATTATTAATTTCATTTTCTTGTATCAAGACCTCTTTCTATTAATAGTTCATCCCAACCATCTTCTGATTCCACAACAACTGTAACTTTTACTACACTTGTTCCTTTTACACTTACATGGTATTTTTCATCTGTACCTTTTTCTAAGACAGACGTTGTTCCATAAAAATATAAATATCCATTATCATCAATATTACCTTGCAAAAGAAATTCATAATCAAACTTAACATATCCAGCTTCAGAGTCTTGGTCTGCATATGTGTCACCTGTGTCTCCTGTAAAATAATAATAATTACTTCCATCTGCGGGGTTTGCGAATCTTATAACTTCGCCATTGTCTAATTCAATTAAAATATATGCTTTTTTCATAAATAAAACCTTTATTGTATTTTATTTTATCTTTACAAAATTAAACAAAACAATAAATGGTATTTTATCTATCTGTTTAATATTTTTATGTTCTAAAATATAAAACATTTTACTGGCTCCAACTGGATTTAAAGAATGAATAATTATATGAGCATCAGGAATGTTTTTATTAGCTAAAAACTTAGCAAATTGACATCCTGTATTTTCTTCTTCTGTATTTACCATGATTCTATTATCTAAAACATGATCTAAAAAAATAAAATCAAAATTTCCTTTTTCTTCTCTAAATGTCTTTATAGCGTCTTTAACGTTATCTCTTATAAATAATTCATGCCCTATAAATTTTCTTGAAAATTTCTTAATTCTATGAATAGAATCTTCAAGAATCAATATTCTCATCTCTTAATTCCTCTCTTACTTTCATTAATGTTTTTCCAAGTAAATTTTGTCCTTTCCATTTATGAGGATAAAAAGCATCTTTGTTTGTAGCAGTTAAACCGATTCCCCAAGTTTTATCGTAAGGATTAGCTTCTGCTAAGAGTTCATCACCAGTATTTAAAAGATTTGCTTTTAAATCAAGATTTTGAGAAAATTTTAATAAATTACCACGTAAAACTATTTTTACTTTATGCTCGTTCCAAAATTTTTCATTAAAATTTTTAACTTCTCTTCCTAACCTTTTTTGTTCTTTTGGAGATTTAGTTGCTAATATCTTTTTAGCAGAATCATAATCAGCAAATAAGACTGCTTTTTGATACATCATATATTGTTCGGCGCAATTATATGTGATTCCTAATTCTGTAAATGATGACGTTGCCCATTGAGATAGATATCCTTTTAAAAATAAAATCATGAATCTTCCTCCATATACTCAACACTAAAAAAATCACTTGCCTTTCCTTCTAATTTAGTTTTTGATGTTATTACTGACACAATTCCATTTTTTGCTTTTACAATACTCACTAAACTATTTTCTGGAATATAAGCTATCTCGTCTTCATTAAATATTATTTTTATTAACATTTTTTCTCCTTTAAGATAAAAAGCCACAGGATTGTTTCCTGCCGTTAAATGACGGGATTGTTTCCTGTGGCTTTATAAAACCACGAATATACAAATGGATTTATGATAATTTTACGTATATTCTTGTATTTTTTTGTCTAAAAGAAAATACCATCTTTTGTTAGGCGTAGCAGATTTGGTTTTGTTTAGTTAGATTATCAAACTAACCGCATTTTCCAAACTTTAATCCTTTTTATTAGATGAAATATAAACCGTTTCTTAATCATCTTACTACTCAGACATTTTAATTGCAACTGTAATCAAGCCGTTGCTAGCTTTTTTAAGGGGTTAACCTTAATTTCTTAATACTTTTCTTTGGTTTCTATAATTATTATACAATTTTTTTAAATTTTTGTCAATTTTTCCTTAACACATCAAAATATCTTTTTCTATCTTCTGCCGTAAAAAGCTTTTCTGCTTCATAATAATTCCTATAACTTTGCATAGGATTATTTTCTACTATATAAACTTTATTCGCAATTGCTAATTTAATTTCTGTTCCTGAAATATTAGGTATATTCTTTGGAGAGTTATTTAATACATTTATCATTTTTTTGTAACTTAAATGAGTTTTATTATATCTTTCTCTATACTGTTTACATAGTGCTAAAAAATGAACATAAAGCCATTTATAATTACCTTCCGCTTCTCTTACCCATATTGCAGATGGATGGTTTACGTGAGTTGATTTATAAAGTAATTCATTCATTTTACCATCAACTACCCATCTTCTTAAACGTCTATTATTTTTTGATAATATTATTTCTTCTCTGCCGTCTAATACTCTATGAGCTGTAGATAATAACTGAGCTGACTCTATTATCATTTTAACAACATGCTTATTAGACATCATTCTGGCACATATTATTGGACTTTCGTGTAAGTAAAAAATATTCATAATGAATTATACAAAATTTTTTTATTTTTGTCAAAACAATTCTTTAACTTTTAATTTTTTTATATACAACTCAATGCCTTTTTCTACAATATGCTTAATGGATATTCCTGTTTTTTTAGAGGTTTCTTTTAATATTTTATGTATTTCTTCATTAATTAACACACTTTTTTCTTTCATAATTTATATATGACACCAAACTATATTTTTCTATATTGCCTAAAGTCTTATATAGTAAAGGTAATAATATAGAAAATAATGAAAAGGAGAAAATAACGAAAAGGAGAAAACTATATACAGATACCATTGCTTTTCCTGCATCTAAAGACGCTGGCACTGCTATAGATATAGAAAGCGATGTAATGTATGATTATGAAGTCAGCCCTGGCGCTTTAAATCTTCATGTAGTAGCAGATGACAGCTCTAAAATTACTGATAATTTAAGTGTTGTTGCTAAAGTTTCTTACGATGAAGGAACTTCATGGAAAACTGCCGCTACTTATACTGATTTAGCTAATGGAACAGGAGCGATTTCTGCATTTAAAGAGGAAGTAGTTAAATATGCTCCAAGAGTAAAACTTTTAGGAAGCTTTGATGCCTCTGGTGCTTTAGCTGCAAGTCATGGATGCGAAGTTTTTGCAGAATTAAGAGAAGCAGGAAACGAACTAAGATATCAAGTAGACACTGATGTGGTAACCGTACCTACTACTGTTTCTGTAGCAGCCGACGTAGCTGCCACTGGAGTTTTAACACTTACAGGTGTTGTAGAAGACGGAGAGACAGTTTCTATCGGTTCTGATGTTTATGAATTTGCCGCTGACGCAGCTCAAACTGTAACAGGAAGTAACATTGCTGTAGATATTACATCTTATGCTACTGCATCTGAAGGAACTTTAACTGTAGACACACAACCAACCGCTGGACAAGCTTTTACAATTGGCGATGAAACTTTTACTTTTGTAGAACCAGTAGACTTTAATGAAGATGGTGAAGTTTCTGTTGGAACCGACCTTCCCACAGCGCAAGCTGCTATAGTAGCAGCCATCAACGGAACTGATGGAGAAAACGCAGGAAGCTCTTATGTGACAGCAGCAGCGTTCAACACAAATGTTTCTATTCTTACAGCTATTACAGCAGGAACCTCTGGGGATACAATTGCAACTACAACCACAATGGATGGTGGAAGTAATGGGTTTGACGATGCAAATCTTGGAACTGAAACAGCTGGTGTAGATTGTTCTGCCGCTAACGCCATTACAACACTTGTTTCCGCAGTGACAGCTTCTGATACAGAAGGAGTTGGAGCGGCTGATGGAGAAGGAGACACTGTTGATTTTGAAGCAGATATTGCTGGAGCCGCAGGTAATGCTATTACAACTACAACTACTATAAGTAATGGTGCTTTTAGCACAGCTAATTTAACTGGTGGTTCAGACTCAGTAGATGTAGAAACAGTAGGCGATACTATTAATGTTGATGAAAATGTGCAAAAGGTTGTTGTTATTTCAACAGCGGATGCTTCTAAACTTACTGATATCACTTTTAAATTACAATCATCTAATGATGGTAATGATTGGTGGGATGCTTCAACAGAAGTTGACATTTCGTCTTCAAATTTCTTAGAAACAGAGATTACAAATAAGTTAGGAACTTATTTTAAAGTAATACTTATTGCAGACGAAGATACTGGAGCTGCAATATCAGGTCATGGAATTAATTTTGACCTTATGACTTTTTATGCTTAAAAAAAATAAATTATATAGGAGAAAATAAATGAGCAATCCAAGAAAAAAATTATACCAAAACGTTGTAACTTTTCCAGCAACTAAATCTGCGGGAGCTGCAACTTATTATTCAGATGAAATGTATCCATTTCCTGATTCTTCAGGCAACTTAAATGTTATTCTAACAGCAGATGATGCCAGTAAGATAACAGATACATTAACAACAACTTTACAAGTTTCTTTTAATGAAGGAACTTCATGGAAAGATGCCGTAGCTTATACAGATTTAGCTAATGGCACTGGAGCTATCGTAGCGTATAAAGATGCCGCTGTAACATTTGCCCCAATGGCAAGAATTAAAGCAGTTTTTGATGGTTCTGGAGCTTTAACGGCAGACCATGGAATTAGAATTGATGTTGAGTTTGAAGAACAAACAGATCTTTTAAGAACTCAACTTAGTACTGACAATGTAGACGTAGGAGCTACCAAAGATGATGATGCAACTGTTAATGGAGCTTCCGTTGAGGCTTTAGGAACTGTTGAAAAAGTAATGGCTGTTTATACAGGTGTTGCTTCAAAAGTAACTAATGCGGATGTAAAAATTCAATCATCTTTTGATGGTTCAAGCTGGTGGGATACAGGCGCTACCGCTGCAATTGAAAGTGTTTCTTTTAAAGAAATTTCAAGTACAGCTAAGTTAGGAAAATATTTTAGAACAGTTATTACAACTGACGATGAAACTGGAGCTATTATAGCAGATCACTTAATTAATGTTGATTTAATAATTCAATATATATAAGTTAAAAAGCCCCTTAATTAAGGGGCTTTTTATTAATATCTAACTCTTCCTATTGTTATATGAAATTTAAACCAAGTTTTTAAACCTAATTCTTTTCTTATTTTAATTAATTCATCACTCCAAGCATCAAGAAAGTAAAAAATGTTACTTCTGTCTTGAGTAGTATCTCCTGAAACTCTTATAAGATGGGAATAGATAAAGTTAACTTTTTCCCCTTGATACTTTGATGCGTTTACCCCTTTAGTTACTGTTATATGACTTCCAAAGTTAGGTTTCAATAAAATATCTCTATTTCCAAATAACCATCTATAATAAGCAGTAAAATCATCTTGAAGCTCTAAGGCTAAATTACCATTACGATAATTTAGTACTCCAAAACCTTCATGTAGCATAGTTTCAGATAAAATATTAATAGGGTGTTTTGTCATTTTTTAGCCCCTTGGAGGAATTGAACCTCTTGACCTATCCATTCAGCTTTTAAGGAACTGGTTCGAAGCCAGCAGCCTACTCAAAGGGCATATCTTCCTCTTTTATAATTTAAATTATACCTATTAGTGGAATTGAACCACTATCTGTTCTTTAGGAGAGAACCGTTCTGTCCATTGAACTAAACAGGCA
>JAGYNO010000078.1 GCA_018399955.1 Halanaerobium sp.
TACATATATGTTTACAGAGCGAAGTTAGTTCGCTTTTATATTTATTAATATATTTTTATAATTATACATAAATATATTATATAATTATTTTAGTAAAAATTTGTATTTTTAAAACAATTTTATTGCTTTTAGAAGGAGATAAAAAAATGGATTTAAACAGAGTGATTTCTCTATTATTTGATTTATTTAGAAGTATGAGTGTAATTGTTACCTTCGCTTATATTTTAAGCCGCATAAATACTGTCAAGTATCTATTTAATGAGAGTTTTGCTAAATTTCATTTCAATAAATCTGAAAAGATATTTTTGATAATATTTTTTTCGGTACTCAGTATATTAGGTACATATCTTGGCATTGTTATTATGGATGCATATGCTAACATAAGAGCAATTGGAGCCTTCATGGCTGGACTAGTTGGGGGACCAATTATTGGAGCAGCAGTCGGCATTACAGCAGGCCTTCATCGTTTTTCTTTGGGAGGTTTTACAGGTATAGCCTGTGCAATTGGTACCACCATAACTGGGCTTATAGGGAGTTATTATCATCAGGATTATAAGAATAAAAAATTTGATTTTAAAAAAGGATTCTTGATAGGAGTTTTTGCTTTAACAATTGAGATGATTATTGTTCTGATTTTCAGTCGTCCTTTTAGCAGAGCTGTTGAACTGGTTCGGGTTATTGCAGTCCCAATGATTTTAAGCAACAGTATTGGTATAGCTATTTTTATTAATATACTCAATAGGGTTAGACAAGAACATCAGAGGATAAGGGCCGTTCAGGCTGAAAAGGTACTTTCGATAGCTGACCGTTCATTACCTTTGATTCAAAATGGGCTTGATCAAAAATCTGCCGAAAAAATTATTGAGATGATCAAAGAAGAAAGTGGTGTCGATGCAGCAGCACTTACAGATAATGAAATCATCCTCGCTTTTTCTGGTTTGGGATCTGATCATCATCTCGCCGGAGAAAAATTAAAAACTGAAGCAAGCAAAAAAGCTTTAGAAGAAAAGAAAACAATAATTATTGATTCCAGAGAAAAAATAAACTGCAGCAGTGAGAGCTGTCCACTCAGTGAAGCAGTTGTTACACCATTAAAGATTGATGATACGGTATATGGACTTTTAAAATTATACAGGTCTAAAGGAAAGATTACTGTTTTTGATATTAAACTTGCAGAGGGAATTGCAGATCTATTGGCCACCCAGATAAAACTTATTAAACTTTCAAAACAGGCTGAACTGAAAAGTGAAGCAGAGTTAAAAGCACTTCAAGCTCAGGTCAATCCGCATTTTCTTTTTAATTCTATTAATGCTGCAGCTGCCTGCTGTAGAAAAAACCCTTCTCAAGCAAGAGAACTGCTTATTAAGCTGGCTGGAATTTTTAGACGAACACTTCAGCGTGATATCTATCAAACTACTCTCTTTGAAGAAATAAATTTTTGTAAAGATTATTTAAGTATAGAAAAAGTAAGATTAGATAAAAGACTTGAAGTTGAGTGGAATATTCCTGAAGAATTATTTGATAATATAATACCACCTTTTATTATTCAGCCTTTAATAGAAAATTCTATCGAACATGGTATTTATCCAAAAGAAGATGGAGGTAAAATTACTATATGTGCTGAAAAAATTGGTGAATTATTAAAAATTGTAATAGAAGATAATGGTGTTGGTATGGAAAAAAATGATATTGATAGTATTATGAGTGGAAATAGAAATTCAATTGGAATTCAAAACATAAAAGAAAGACTTGGGTCTATCTATGGCAGTTCAGCCAGCTTAAAGATTGAGAACAGAAATAAAAAGGGTTTCAGAAATACGATTTGCATACCATCTAAATTCGTGTTTGAGAGGAGAAAGGCAAATTGAAGATTAAAACCATGATTGTTGAAGATGAAAGACCAGCTAGGGATGAGCTAAGATATTTACTTGATCAGAAAAGTGATTTCAAACTTCTCTATGAAGCTGAGGATGGCAGTAGTGCATTAAAAATTCTAAATAATAAAAAAAATAAAATTGATCTTTTATTTCTGGATATTAAAATACCAGGTATTTCAGGTATCGAGATTGCAAGAAAGCTTCAAAAAGCAGAAGTTACACCCTACATAATATTTACTACTGCTTATGATGAGCATGCAGTTGAAGCGTTTAAATTGTCCGCGTTGGACTATCTATTAAAACCTTTTTCTGATGAACGTTTTTATGAGAGTTTGTTACGGGCTAAAGAATTAATTAAAAAAGGCAGAAGTGTAAATGAGCAGATGGATAATGTTATAAATATTTTATCAGATAAAAATCCTGAAAATAAGGTCAATAAAATCGCTGTAGAAGATAAAGACTATTATTTAATGCTTGATTTTAAAGATGTATATTATTTTGCTACAAAAGAGAAAAAAGTTTGGGCTTACAGTCAACAAGATTCTTATATGACTCAATTCAAGCTCAAAGAGCTGGAAAAAATACTCCCTGAATATTTTTTTAGAATTCATAAAAGCTATATAGTAAATTTAAAAAATATAAAAGCTGTCATTCCCTGGTTTAAAGGCAAATATCAAATTTTGATGGAAAATTATTCTGAACATAAAATCCCTGTCAGCAGGTCGAAAGTTGCTGAATTAAATGAACGTTTAAATCTCAAATAATGTAATTGAGTATAATATTTTTACTATTCAGTAAGAATTACTTTTCATATCCCTTGATAAGTATATAATGATATATGTAAAAAAATACTTATAGGGGGTTAAATTTTATGCTTTCATTTCTAGGTTCTTTAGCAGTTTTAATTATAGGGTATTTTACTTATGGGAAGATCGTTGACAATATTTTTGGATCCAGTCGTGAGAAAGAAACACCTGCTATTAGAAAAGAAGATGGTGTGGATTATGTAGCAATGGACTGGAAAAAAGTCTTTTTAATTCAGTTTTTAAATATTGCAGGACTTGGGCCCATATTTGGTGCTATTGCCGGTGCACTCTGGGGGCCAACTGCTTTTATTTGGATAGTTTTGGGAACCATTTTTGCAGGTGGAGTACATGATTATCTTTCCGGAATGATGTCGATTCGTTCAGATGGAGCTTCAATTTCTGAAGTGATCGGGGAAAATCTGGGCAGTAAAATTAGACAAATAATGAGAGTTTTCAGTATTGTTTTACTTATTTTAGTAGGTACTGTTTTCATGACAGGGCCTTCAATGCTCTTGGCTAATCTAACCCCAGGTGTTATGGGAGTTAATATTTGGCTGCTTATCATCTTAACATATTACTTTGTTGCAACATTTTTACCTGTAGATAAATTGATCGGCAAGCTTTATCCAATATTTGGTCTTGCACTGCTGATCATGGCTGTTGGTGTTGGTGGAGGACTGATTTTTGGTAATTATGATATACCTAATATTACTCTCAGCAATTTACATCCAGAATCACTGCCTATCTGGCCGCTGATGTTTGTTACAATTGCCTGTGGAGCAATTAGTGGTTTTCACTCTACTCAGTCTCCAATTATGGCTCGTTGTACAACTAACGAAAAAGAAGGAAGGAAAATATTTTATGGTGCCATGGTTGCAGAAGGAATTGTTGCTCTAATCTGGGCAGCTGCTGCAATGACATTTTTCAGGGGCACAGGTGGTTTGGCTTCAGCTATGACTGAGCTAGGAGGCCCGGCTGGAATAGTACATGAGATTACCGGCAGTATGATGGGAACAATCGGGGGATTACTAGCAGTACTTGGTGTAATTGCAGCCCCAATTACATCTGGAGATACTGCCTTTAGAAGTGTGCGTCTTACTTTATCAGATATATTTAATTTAGAACAAAAATCACTGAAAAATAGACTGCTTCTTGCAGTACCCATTTTTATAGTTGGTGGTTTCTTATCTCAAATCAATTTTGATGCTTTATGGCGTTACTTTGCATGGTCAAATCAAACAGTAGCTATGGTTGTACTTTGGGCTGGATCTATCTGGCTAGCTAAAAATGATAAAAATCATTGGATTGCTTCCATACCTGCATTTTTCATGACAGCCGTTTCGGTTACTTATATTCTTTATGCGCCTGAAGGATTCCAGCTTGCATATAATATTTCAGTTCCTGCTGGTATTGCTGCAGCTGTTGTTACAATGGCCATTTATTTAAGAAAGATTTACAGTCCGGAATTTTTAGAAAACCTTCCAGTTGAAGAAAAACAGGCTGTATAGCTGAGTTTTAATTAAAATAAGAAATAGCTATCTGATATTAGAGAATAGAAACTTTTTATATTTAAGAGATCTGCCTTATGGCAGGTCTTCTTTCTTTCATCGATAAAATCAAGAAGAATTATCATTATTAATAACTGTATCCAGCTGTACAAAGAGATTTTTCCTTGAATTTATCTCTGCGGTGCATATATAATTAAATTTAAATATATCTTTAAAAAACGAGGAGGTAAAAGATGTTAGATACTTTATTAGCGATCAATGATGCTGTAAATGCAGTTGTCTGGGGTCCCCCTTTTCTGTTTTTGCTTGTGGGCACAGGTCTTTATTTAACTATTAGATTAAACTTTTTCCAGTTTACACACTTAAAGCTCAGCTGGAATCAAAGTTTTGGACGCTATTTCAGAAAAGAAGTTGAAGAGGAGGGTGGAGTTTTATCTTCTTTCCAGGCAATCAGTTCTGCTATGGCAGCCACACTTGGAGTTGGGAATATTGCCGGTGTTAGTACTGCCCTATCTCTGGGTGGTCCTGGAGCTGTTTTCTGGATGTGGGTTTCTGCTTTGGTTGGGATGGCCACCAAATTTGCTGAAGCTCAGCTTGGTGTAAAATTTCGTGAGAAACATGGAGAAGATGACTACAGCGGAGGAGTAATGTATTATATTGAACATGGTATGGGTGGAAAGTGGAAATGGCTTGCGGTGCTTTATGCATTTTTTGCAGGTATAGCTGCTTTTGGTATTGGAAATATGGTCCAGTCAAATACTTTAGCTCATGCAGCAGAAGATGGATTTGCTCTTCCTACCTGGATTACAGGTATAGCAATTTCTTTTTTTGTTGGGATGGTTATACTTGGCGGAATCAAAAGAATTGGTAAAGTAGCAGAGAAGCTTGTACCGATCATGGCAGTATTTTATTTTTTGGGTGGTACTGTTATTATTATTATGAATTTTTCTGCCCTACCTGGAGTATTGGCCTCTATTTTTAGAAATGCCTTCAGTCCTGCAGCTGCATTTGGTGGTTTTGCAGGTGCTTCTGTTAGAATGGCGGTCCGTTTTGGTATCGCAAGAGGAGTGTTCTCTAATGAAGCCGGCCTTGGTGCTGCTTCTATAGTTCATGCTCAGGCTAAAAATCAGCCCACACGTCAGGGAATGTGGGGGATTTGGGAAGTATTCATCGATACAATCGTTGTCGGTACAATCACTGCCCTTGTCGTTTTACTTACCGGTTCACTCGGCAGTGGGGAAACCGGAGCTGTTCTTGCAGCAGAGGGCTTTACGAGAGGATTACCCGGGCCAGGCGGCTATATTATTAATATCAGTATTATTATCTTCGCTTATACCACGATGCTGACCTGGAGTTTTTACGGAGAAGAAAGCTGGAGATATTTATTCGGAAAAAAAGTAGTGAAACCTTACAGGATTGTATTTGTAATTCTGCTTTTTGTGGGAGCCATCGGAGCTTTAGAACCAATCTGGCTGCTGGCAGATACCTTGAATGGTTTAATGGCTGCACCTAACCTGATAGCTATAATAGTTCTGGCCGGAGTGGTGGTCAAAGAGAAGAATGGTTATCTGGATACCCTCGATAAAGCAGCTTAAAACAGTTATTATTTAGAACTTATAATTCTAGCGAACAAAAATGCTGTCAAAATGCTTTTGAATAAATAAACACCTCCGTTAATATAATGGAGGTGTTTTTACTATGTGTTCATATATAG
>JAGYNO010000079.1 GCA_018399955.1 Halanaerobium sp.
ATGTAGATTACTCCAAGATCACAATGTCAGTGGGAATGAGATTTTAATTGAAAATTAAGTGAAAATTAATGACCCCTCTCATAAAGAGAGGGGTTTTTGTGTTGTATTATATTTTTTGATTATTAAAATTCAACTGATAGAGAAGTGGTAAGTGCACTGCTTTCTCCTTCAAGATCAGATGCTCCAACTTCACCTAGAATATATTTTGCTTCATTATCCCAGCTTAGAGTATCAGTAAGCTGCATAGTCATATTACCTTTAAGATAATTGTAGTTGATTACATTGCTGCCGTCATTATCTTGATCCTTATTTACTAAGGAAGCAGCAAAAGTTGTTTTATCACTCAGAGCATATATAGAGCTGAGCTCGATGACTCTTGTTCCATAGCCATCAGTATAATCATCATTAAGTGTATATTCAAGAGCTGCTTTGTTTGTAAAGGCACCTGTTTCATTTTCCAAACTGAGCTCAAATATATTTTTATCTTCATCACCATAGTTCTCAGCTGCTTTAATAACATCACCAATTCTTACAAGCCTGTATGAACCAGCTAAAGTATTGTTTTCATTTAACAGATATTCAGCTCCGATTTTATACATATCATAATCGGCTGCTTCTTCCAGATCATCCTTATATGCATAGAAATCTTCACCAACAGTTTCAAATCCAGCAGAGATATTTAAATCATCAGCTGCCTCATAATTACCATTTAGATTGAAAAGTATATCATCAGTGTTTTCCGCTTCAGACTCATTAAATACTACTTCTCCATTAAGCACAGCTGATTCTGCAAGTGCAATCTCCTTTACTGCCAGAGAAATATTAGTTAATCTATCTGAACCGCGCATCTGAAAGAAATTAGCAGAAACAACACCAAACTCTGTCTGCTTACTGGCTCTAATTACATACAGGTCATCTATTTCTTCTGCACCAAAGCCGGCAGTTAAGAATGTCCAGTCCAGATCAAAATAATCTGTTTTAACTTCTATTCCCTGAAGATCTTCTTCATCAACAAAATATCTGCCAAGTCTATAGTCTTCCATATCTCCGGCCATTAATGTATTGAATAACTGACCATCATATTTTAGATTCAATAATGCTGTATCCATTAAAAAGTCTTCCTGATCATTTTCCTGATAACCAAAAGCACTATCTTCTTCACTAAATATGTTAGATACTGCATCAAGCTTAAAATTAAAGTCCGCACCAGCTATATTGCCATAAATATTGATCCCGTATTCCTGCCAGAATCTCTTTTCTGACGGCAGATCATCGGCATCTTCCCATTCATTAGGATCCACAGCTGGATCAAAATCGGCCTGGAAATCAGCAAAATCAGCTGGATCATCTGGTAAAGTTAAATCAAGTACATCTGCATCAGCCCATAACCACACTGCTGCATGGAGGTCTTCATCACCATAATCAGCGACCTCAAAGATAGAATCTACTGTTACCCCAAATTCAATATTATCTTCTGGTATATCCAGAGCCTCAACTTTGGCTTCTAATTCTTCAAGATCTTCGGCCAAAACATCAAAGTCTGCTCCAAGTACATTAAGTTCTGACTCGAATTCAGCAGTCAGTGCTTCAATCATTTCTATTACATCTGCAGCCTGAGCTTCACTAATTGATTCTTGACTGTTCTTTTCCATTAATCTTTTTACAATCTCAATCACATATTGGGCCTGCTCTCTATTTAGACCTTCTTTCACAGCTTCCTGTTCTTCAGCTATGTTATCCAAAGCCCTGCTGACCATTACCGCCATCTCATAACGGGTCATCGATCTCTGACCCTTATACTCTCCATCAGGATATCCTTCCACAATCCCAGCACTAACAAGCTGATTAATGGCATCATATGCCCAGTGATCTCCTGCTGCATCTCTAAAAGACTGAGCAGAAGCTGGAACTACTAATCCCAAAATTAAAAACAATACCGATAATATGATCAGTTTTTTCATGTTTTACACTCCCTCTAATGAAGTCAAATTATTTTTTCTTAAATCCCCTAAATTGATAAGCTCATGTGAATCAAAATAATGACTGAAAATAAAAGACTATAGAATCAAATTCTGCACAACTGTAAAAAAACCTTCCTCAAGCTTACTTTTATCTCAAAAATATAAGTTTATAGCAAAAATAGCCAATTCTCTTTTTTTAATTATATCAATTTTAAATATATTTATCAATTTAAAAAAATCCAGAAAAGCGAGCTGGTTTAATTACTTTAGTATTCAGGAACTTAGCCGCTTGGCTAATTTTATTTATTCTAGAGTAAATTTTTTTGTTTTTGTAATCATTTCTTGATCTAAAGATTTTATTTCAGCCATAATATAATAATCTCCACTGCTAAGTCCCTGCAGTGATATTTTTTCCTCTAAATATAAAGCTTCTTGAGCTTCAATTTCAATATTCCTAAATGCCTGAGTAAAGGCTTTAGATTCATCCCAGCTGTAGACCAGATTATTATCTTCATCCCTTATAATAATATTATATATTTGGGAAGAACTAAATCTCAACTTCTGATCACTGCTGCTGCTGTTAATAATCTCAATTGTAACTTCTAATAAATCATTAGTTTCTATTATCCTATTTTTAAGATATATATTTGCCTTAAGATCATTTAAAAACTGTTCTGGCTGCTGGTCATCGAATTCATCTGTTAAATCAAAACTATTAAGCAGTAATTCTCCAGGAACTAATATATGCCCATTTATTTTTAGGGGTGGATTTTTTAAATTAATTTTACCCCTGCTGCTTTCAACCATATTTTCCCTAAAAAAGAGCAGGTAATAATCATTATCATATTCTATAAAAATACCATCCTCAGCAAGTTCTATTGACCTAAAATCAAAGCTATTTTTAAGCTCGTCAAGAATAAAATATGTGTCCCTGCTAAATTTATCAGGCCTGATGTCAAAAGCAAATTCAGCTAGAGAAATTTGAGCAGAAACTGCAGAACTAAATATCAGCAGAATTAATATTAAAAGCAAATACCTCTTTATATGCATTACAAATCATCCCCTCACCTAATGTTTTCTATTTCAGCAATACCATTGACTGTTAACCGGGTATCAGATGAATCACTAAGATAATATATTTCAAAATCAGCTGAATAACTAGAATTATCTACAGCAGTTATCAGATTATCGTATCTGCCGAAATAATCTCCTGCATCTATACTGCCATTTTCATTAACATCTCTCCAGCCGTAGACAAAAACATCTTCAGCTAAAACCTGATTCAATTGAAAAGATCCATCAGCATCTGCCCTAATCAATTCACTTTTTAAATAGAGATTATCACCTTCAACTGAAGCAGCAAATACATAAGGATTCTCTAATTTTTTATTGAGTAAGGCTCCGTAAACATCAAGCAGTCCATGTCCATAATAATCATCTTTACCTAAATCTCCTAAATCTACAGCTGTGGAAGTTAATCTAGCTTTAACTTTAGAAGGACTTACCCCATCTGCAAGTAATAGCGCTGCTGCTCCACTTACATAAGGTGCAGCCATTGAAGTACCCTGCATATATGTATACCCGGAATATGTCCTGCCATTATCATAATAACCCCAAGTACTTAAAATCAATTCTTCTTGAATACCTCGATAATTACCACCAGGTGCAGATATATCTAGATCAGGACCATAATTTGAATAATCTGCTGGTCTATTATCAACTCCTAGAGCCCCAACAGCGATTGTCTCTTCATAACGGGCTGGATAAATCATCTCACCATCTCCAATTTGATCTGAGCCTCCATTACCTGCTGCAGCCACTACAATAACACCAGCATTATCTGCATATTTTACTGCAGCATGAACTAAAGAACTGGCTGATGGAGCTCCGAGACTTAAGTTAATTACATCTGCACCTCTATCTACTGCATAGTAAATACCCTCAGCAACATCCCAGTTTTCACCATAGCCCGTACTTCCCAGAACTCTTACCGGAAGAAGATTTACTTTCCAATTTACACCAGCTGTGCCTAGCCTATTATTCCCTACTGCACCAATGATACCACTTACATGTGTACCATGACTGCCATAATTTGATTTTGTAGTTTCATCAGTCGGGTCATTATCTGTCATATTATAATTTTCAGGTGAATCTATCTGATTACCACCAACAAAATCTGCCCCCTGGAGTAAATTATCTTTCAAATCAGGGTGATCAGGGATAATCCCGGTATCTATAACTGCAGCAGTTATTGATCTGCTTTCTGTTCTTTTATCCCAGGCTGCTTCTAAATTGATATTCACATTACCCCACTGTTCTGAATACCTGGTGTCAGAAGGAACCGCAGTTTTATAGACCAGATAGTTTGGCTCAGCCCATTCTACTTCAGGCAGCTTATTATAATAATCAATTACAGATGCAAGGTCTTTATCAGCAGACAGCTTATATTTATATATTTTAGACCTCCTGGTGCTGAGTGAACTCAACTGCTGAAGTGATTTTTTGTTCTCTACATTATTTTTCAGCTGAGCACTTAGATTATCTCTATATTTAACTATGATTTCATTTTCTATATATTTTTTACTTCCGATGCTGTTTAAATCTGCTGTAGCTGAATAACTCTCTATTTTAAAACTATCAGCCAGCACTTCAGAACTCGTTTTATTAAAAAGGCTGAGTTCACCGCTGATTGAAGCAGTACCTGATTTAATGTTTAAAGATTTATCGATAATTAGATCTTCGCCTATTCTAATATCCATGGAAAAATCTTGATAATCAGGACTTTTTACACTCCAAATATAATTATCATTTTTTAGTTCTTTAATTATATAATTACCCTCTACATCTGTAATATCTGACTTGTCTCCAATTGCCACAACTGCACCTTCAATTGGTGAATTAAACTCTGAAGTTGTAATCCTTCCTTTAACATTTGAAAAATTACTATTTTCTGCCGAATTATCAGAGCTGCTGCAGGCAGTAAGTATAAATATGCTGGCAAATATAATGATTATTAGTAAAAATGATTTTTTAAAAAACATCGCTTCCCTCCTGCTGGATAAATTATGAATTTTTAAGGAAAAATTTGATACTGCTAGTTTTTACTTTTATCTTGTTTAGTTTATCATCTTTACTCTGATATTTAAATAAAAATATTTTAAAAAGGCTCCCTCTTTGATTTAAAAATAAGAAGGAGCCTTTTCCACAGCTAATGCTTATTTAGATTTTTATAAAAACTATTTATCAAAAACTATATGTTAAACCGACAGAAATTATAAAAACCCGAGGGAAATCCCCCGGGTGATTTTTAAATAAAATGATAAAAGTTTATAAAACTAATCAAGTTTTAGTATAGAAAAAACACTGACATAAACTAACTTAATCTGCTTTCTAATTTATCCCAACTTCCACTCCATCCCTCTTCTTTCGCTTTTTTTATTAACTTCTTTGCTTTATCTAACTCCCCAGACTCAATACTTAGAACAGCTAATTTCTGATAACCAAGATGTTCTAAATTAAAAACTTGATCTGTTAAATCTTCTTTTTCATTTAATGAATTTATCATATTCTTAGAAATTTCTATCTGTTTTTTACATAATTCAATAATCTTTCGATATATATTACCATTAAAAATATTATGTTAATCTATAGTTCTTGCTCAATCATATTTTTCCTTGTTTTAAAAATAAAGAAAGTACTATAAACATAGAAAAAGCCCTTAAAGCAGAATTTCAAGCTCTGCCTTAAGGGCTCCTCAAATAAATATTGTTATTTTATATTAAAAACTATATG
>JAGYNO010000008.1 GCA_018399955.1 Halanaerobium sp.
TAGAAATAAGAAGGTATAATTTGTGAAATATATAATTATATATAAGAACAGTAATCATGGTTATGTTTTAAAATTAAAGGAGAATAATAACATATGCAGAAGATAAAAGGTAATATATTTGCGTTTTTAGGAACTTCAATATTTGCAGTGAATTTTGTTTCGATGAAAGTACTAGTAGATCTTTTACCGATTAGAATAATTATTTTTCTTAGATTTGCTTTAGCAAGTATATTTTTATTTTTCATTCTTTATTTAAATGGAATAAATTTTGAAATATCAAGTAAAAAAGATAAAAATCAATTAATTTTAACAGGATTTTTAGGAACAAGTCTTTATTATTTGTTTTTTAGTTATTCTCTGAAATATATTTCTGCTTCATTAGCATCTTTATTATGTTCACTGATTCCGCTGATTACATTATTTGTGGATTCTATTATTAATAAAGAAAAGCTTAGAAAATCAAACCTTTTTCTTTTTATTATATCTATTTTTGGTGTTTATTTAGTGGTAGACTTAAAAATAGGTGCTGATAATTATCTGCAGATATTAAAGGGGATCTTTCTGATGCTGATGGCATTGGCTGCCTGGATTTGCTATACTATCAAAGCAGAATATTTGCTGAAAAAATATAATACACTTGTAATCTTAGCTTATCAGTGCTTATTTGGATCTTTAATAACTTTATTATTCTCATTAGATAGTATTTTTAGTATAAAAAATATATTTACGGCTTCAGAAGTTGAACTAATTTTAATGAATATAATATTCGTAAGTTTTTTCGCTTCTGCTTTAGCCTATTATTTTTATAATCTTGGCATAAGATATTTAGGAGTTACAATTTCTTCAGCTTATATGAACACAATGCCAGCAATAACTCTTTTTGCAGCATATTTTTTTATAGGTTCAACTTTAAATTTTAAAAAGTTAATCGGGGTGTTTATAGTTACAGCTGCCACATTGATAGCTGCTTTAAAAGATAAATTTGAAATTAATAGATAAAAGAAATAGTAATGTTTTTAATAATGATTTTATAAATTATTTAATGGATCCTATTTATTTTTCTTTGATTTCAAAATATGACACTAATAAATTTGAAAAAGGCAGCAGTAGAATAAAAAATGCAAAATACATGTAATCTAAGGTGTTGACGCCGAGAACTGCTGTCATCATTAGAGCATTTACATTCCAGGGAATTAATGGGGAAAAGACAAGGCCTGAGTCACCAAGTGCTCTTGCAAGGTCTTTTCTTTTTAAATCCATTTTGTCATAGTGTTTTATTAACATTCTAGCTGGAAGAAAAACAGCTAGAAATTGGTTGCAGCCAAGTACAGCAGAAATAATGCTGGAAATGAAAGTTATAGAAATCAGGTGTAATTTTTCTTTAATATGTTTTAAAAATGGTTTTAATATACTGTCAAGCACTCCAATTTGCTCTAAAATACCGCCGAGAATAACAGCGAAAATGATAAGCGATATTAGTTCCAGCATACTGGTTAAACCACCCCGTGATATAATATTATCGATGAAATCTATACCCGTCATTTCTGTAAAACCTCTGAACATGATATTTAAAAGTTCAGACCAGTTTTTTCCAACGAAAAATACGCCTAAAAATATACTGAAAATAATATTTAAAGATAAATTTATAATAGTTGGCATCCTCATTAAAGCAAGAATTATTATTACTACTGGCGGCAGAAGCATCCAAATTGAAATAAAGAAGTGTTCATTCAATAAAGAAATTAAATTACTAAAATTATTGGAGTTTGTGATAACAGATTGACTATTAAAACCAATTATTAAATAAATCAAGGCAGCAGAAAAATAAGCAGGTAGGGCTGTATAAAACATGTGATAAACCATATCCATTAGATCTGCACCTGAACTGTGTGCAGTAATATTTGCTATAGATGAAACTGGGGACATTCTATCTCCAACATAAGAGCCAGATATAATTGCTCCTGCAGCTAAAGGCATACTTAAACCAAGACTTTCTGCAATACTTATCAAAGCAAGGCCAATTGTACTTGCTGTTCCAACTGCTGTTCCTACAGCCATAGATACTATTGAGGTTGAAATAAAGCTTAAAACTAAAAAATACTTTGGATTTATTGTTTTTAATCCATAGTAAATCATTGTTGGTACAGTTCCTATAGCTATCCAGATACCAATCATCATTCCAATTAAAAATAATATCATAATCACATTACCAATATTTTTAAAACTTGAAAACAACATTTTTTCAATTTCTGACCATTTATAGCCCCAGATTAAAGAAAGTGCAGCTACAATTAAAATCTCCAGAAATAAGGCAATTTGTATTGGAGAATTCCAGTAAGTTACAGACATTATAATTAAAAATATCATTGTAAATACAGGTAATAGAGCCTGTTTAAAAGTTAGCATTATTATGCCTCCAGATCTATATAAATTTCTTAAACAAGATTACACTTTTATATTATATCATAAAGTTTTATTATTTATAAAAAATAACGTTAAATATTTTATGAGAGTTCTACAGAAAAAAATAAGATATGTGTCTGAATTTTAAAAATCAAAAATTAAAATCAGCTCGGCATGTATAGTTTAGCCTAGAATTGTTAAAGCATGAATATTATTGGCGATTTTTATAAAAAGGTAAAATATTATCATATTTCTTTTATTATCAAAACAAGGTTTTTACAAGTATTTCTAGAATAATACATGATAATGAAGTATAATTATTTTAGAAATTGATTTATTATTTGAAATAATTTTAAAGTACTTGGTTAAAGTTTAAAATAAAGAGTTTTAGATGAGGTGTTTTTAGATGAATGATTTAAACTATAAAAAAATTATCGAGAGTTCACCTACTGCTTATGCATATCATCAAATAATTTTAGATGAAGAGAATAATCCAATTGATTATATCTTTTTAGATGTAAACAGGAAATTTGAAGAACTGACTGGTTTAAGACGAGAAAATATAATTAATAAAAAAGTAACAGAAGTTCTTCCAAATATTTCAGAAGGAAATTTTGATTGGATAAGTTTTTACGGGGATATTGCGCTGAATAAAGGTAGTGCTGAATTTGAACAGTTTTCAAAACCTCTGAATAGGTGGTATAAAGTAAAAGCTTTATCATCAGAAAAATATTATTTCACAACTTACTTTTCTGATATTGAAGAAGAAATGAAAATAGCCTCTACTAAAAATTATATAAACAAAGAAAGTAATGAAGTTGATTTTCAGAAGGCTGCAGATAGAATAAGAAAAATATCTGAGGCAAAATATGTTTTCTTTAATATATATCAAGCTAATAAAGATATTATTAAAACAGCTGCGATTTCTGGGAATAAAAAAGAAGTAGAGCAGGCAGTTGCAGTGCTTGGGTTTGAAATTATCGGCTGGAAGTGGGAGCCAGTATTGCTTAAGAACGAAATATTTCAAAATAATATTATAAGTGAATTTTCTTCACTAGCCGAAATTACTGGAGAAATAATACCAAAAACTATTATAAAAAAACTTGAAAATATATTTTCTTTAGGTAATACATATATTATAAAACTTGAGAAAAACAAAAATATTATTGGATATTTTATACTTGTTATGGAAAAAGATAAAAAATTAAAAAATAGAAGTCTTATTCGAATATATACAGAACAAATAGCACTTATTTTAGAATCCGAAAAGAATAAAGAAAAATTAAATAGAACAGAAGAAAGACTAAAGCTTGCTATGGATGCATCTGAACAAATTTTTTGGGATATTAATTTGGATAAAGATAAAATATATATTAATCCTAAATTCTACCAAAAACTTGGTTATCAAAATGGAGAATTATCATTAAAAGCAGATGAAATGCTTGATTTGATCCATCCTGATGATCAAAAAAATATCCTAGCTGGATTTGATAGATTATTAGATAATCTTAATAATTTGAAGGCAGAAATCCGAATTAGGACTAAAGATGGGAACTGGAAATGGTTTTTAATCTTTGCTAAGGCTTTTGATACTGATGAAGATGGTATTCAAAATAGAATAGTCGGGGTAAGTCTTGATATAAACGAGCGTAAAAAACAGGAAGAAGAGCTTCAACAGAGTCGAAAAAAGTTCTGTGATCTTGCTGAGAAAGCTCCAATTGGAATTTTAAGCTGTGATATTGAAGGCAATATTGACTATTTGAATTCGAAGGTTGTCCAAATACTGGGCTCTCCAGGTCTAAAAGAAACAAAAAATATAAACTTACTTAAATTCCCCCCACTTAAAGCAAAAAAAATATCACAAAAAATAAAAAAAAGTATGGAAGAAAATACAACTGAAACATTTGAGATAAATTATACAACAAAATGGAAGAAAAATATTTGGACAAGGGTTCATGTTAGTCCTAAAAGAGAGAAAGAAAAAATTGTTGGAGCTCAGATAATTATTGATGACATAACTGAAAAGAAGGAGATCCAGGAAAGATTAAAAATTAATGAAAAAAACTTCAGAACATTTTTTGAGACTATGGATGATCTTATCCTTGTTAGTGATTTAGATGGGAAAATACTTTATACAAATAGTTCAGTATCTAAAAAATTAGGTTATTCGAAAGAAAAACTGAGAAAAATGAAAATCTTGGATGTTCATCCAGAGCAGAAACAGGGAGAGGCAGAAGAAATATTAAATGCAATGTTTGCAGGAAAAAAAGATATATGTCCATTACCTCTCTGCCGTAAAGATAAAACATTATTACCTGTTGAAACTAAAGTTTGGTTTGGCAGATGGGATGGCCAAGAGGTTATTTTTGCTATATCTAAAGATTTAACTAAAGAACAGGAAGCTTTACAGAAGTTCAATAAATTATTTAAAAACAATCCTGCCTTAATGGCAGTTACAACAGTAACAGATGGTAAATTTGTTGAAGTGAACAAATCTTTTCTTGATAAATTAGGTTATAGTGAAGATGAAATAATTGGCTGTAACAGCAGAGAAATTGACTTATTTTTAAAGCCTGAAATACATAAGATTGCTGTTAAAAAGCTTCAGAAAAAAGGAAGTATTAATAATATCGGACTAAAAGTTAAACGAAAAAATGGTGAGATTCTTGATGGATTATTTTCAGGAGAAATCATTGAAAGCCAGGGAAAAAAGTATTTTCTAACAGTTATGACAGATATTACAGAACAAAAAAAAGCAGAAAAAGAACTGGTAAAAATCAATAAAAAACTTCAAGAATCTATTGATAAAGCAAATAAAATGGCAGCAGAAGCTAAAAAAGCAAATCAGCTCAAAAGTCAATTTTTAGCTAATATGAGCCATGAAATCAGAACACCACTAAATATTATAATGGGTTATACAGAAGAATTGAATAAGGAATTTCATGGAGAAAAAAGTAGCCGCTATATAGAATCAATTAAGTCAGCTGGAGAAAGTCTTTTAAATCAGGTTAATGATATTCTTGATATGTCTAAAATAGAATCTGGTATGATTAATCTTAATTATGAATATATTGATTTAAAGGATCTATTTTTCAAGATGCAGTCTATTTTTAAAAAAAGAGTGGAAAAAAAGAATCTTGATTTTAATCTTGAAATAGATTCACTGCCGGCTTTAGTAAAAATTGATGAAAGTAAGTTTAGACAGATTTTGATTAATTTACTTGATAATGCTGTTAAATTTACAAAAGAAGGATTTGTATCTCTAAAAGTTGTCAGCAGTAAAGTGATAGATAGTAATAATAAAGAAAAATTAAATTTAAAAATTATAATCGAAGATTCAGGAATTGGGATTAAAGATGGAAAAATAACTGAAATATTTGATGCTTTTTCTCAACAAAATGGGCAGAGCACCAGAGAATATGGAGGCACAGGTTTAGGCCTTACAATTACAAAGAAATTAGTGGATTTAATGGGCGGGAAAATTGATGTAAAAAGTAATGAAGGCAGAGGAAGTAAATTTATGATTAATTTTAAGAAATTAGATTATAGGAGCAGAGATAAGAAAAAAAGAAAAGTAAAAAATGAAGGCTATGATTTCTCAGATGCAAAGATTTTAGTTGTTGATGATGAAGAACTGAATCGTGAACTGATCAAAATAAAACTCTATGATAAAAATATTAAAATTGTTGAAGCTGAAAACGGCAGTGAAGCAGTAAAAATGGCAGAAGAAGAGAAACCTGACCTAATTATAATGGATTTAAAGATGCCTGTAATGGATGGGTATCAAGCATTAGAAAAGATAAAATCATTAAAACTTTTTGAAAAAGATTTTCCAATAATTGCGCTTACTGCAGCTGCTACAGATGATGAGCAAAAAATGTCAAAAGAAAGTGGATTTAGTGATTTTATTAGTAAACCATTAGTAGAAGGTAGGCTCTATGAAATTTTAGTAAAATACCTCATAAATGAATAATAAAAAATTATAGATATATGTAATAAAATAACTATAAAAAGGATGGTAATAACGGTGGATATTGATAGTTTACTGGCAAAAGGTTGGATACCAGATCCTATTTTAAAATTTTCTGTCCAAAGAATACTGGCAAAAAAAATTAAAGATCAACAAATAAACGATATAGAAAAAAGACAAAAAAAGCTTTTATCTTTTATCGAAGATTTAAAAAGTCAGCCAATTGCAGTTCAAACCAGAGAAGCAAATGAACAGCATTATGAATTACCACCAGAATTTTTTAAAAAAATACTTGGGGAAAATTTAAAATACAGCTGCTGCCTCTGGCCTGAAGATCATATAAAAGAAGAACTACCGCCATATTTAAATCAGGCAGAAGAAGATATGCTTGAGTTGAGCTGCAGAAGAGCTGAGTTAGAGGATGGCCAAAAGATTTTAGAACTTGGCTGTGGGTGGGGTTCTATGACTTTATATATGGCAGATAAGTTTCCTAATTCGAAAATTACTGCTATTTCTAATTCGAGATTTCAAATTAAATATATAAATCAACTGGCCAAAAATAGAGGAATCAAAAATATAGAGGTTAAAGCTGCTGATATAAATAACTATTATACTGAGGAAAAATTTGATCGAATCATTTCTATCGAAATGTTTGAACATATGCGAAATTATCAAAAGTTGATGAAGAAAATAAGAGATTTTTTAAGAAAAGAGGGTAAATTGTTCATCCATATCTTTACTCATCATACATATCCTTTCACTTATCATGATAGGTCTTCTTCTGACTGGATGGCGAGATATTTTTTTAGTGGTGGGACAATGCCGAGCCAGAATCTACTCCATTATTTTACTGCAGGTTTGAATTTAGAGAAGCAGTGGGCAGTTTCAGGATGTCATTACAGAAAAACCCTTGAAGCCTGGCTTATTAAGATGGATGAAAAGAAAAAAGAAATATGGCCAATATTTGTTGACACTTATGGTCAAGATAATGCACAAAAATGGTGGAATTACTGGCGCTTATTTTTTATTTCTACAGCGGAATTTTTTGCTTATAATAAAGGAAATGAATGGTTTGTCAGTCATTATCTTTTTAAGAGGTCTTAGAATGAAAAAGAATGAAAACATCGGAGGTAGAGCCTACAGTAATGGACTTAGATTGATGAACAGCAGGCGATCTGTTAAAGTTTATTATAATAAAGATGGAGAGCTGCAGTTTGATATAAATAACAGCAAAAAGAGCAAATATAATAATTTAATTAAAAATATTCCAATTATAAGGGGTGTTTTTATTATAATATATTCTCTTTGGGTTTTTTTAAAAGAGATGGTTAAAAATCCTTTAAAGTACTGGTTTATTTTTCTAATTATATTTTTGGATGCTTATTTCTGGTTCGGAGGAAATGGTGATGGTAGTACTTTGAACTTTATTTTTCTAATCATATATTTTTCTCTACCATTAATTCTAATTATGTTTTTTCGCAAAAATATATCAGAAGTATTAAAATATCATGGAGCAGAACATATGGCAGTTAATTATTATGAAAATGATTTTAAAGGAAATATTGAAGATTATTCTAGACTCCATAAAAGATGTGGAAGTAATTTTGTGTTTTATTATCTTTTATTTCAGATTATAGCCTTATTTTTAAATTTAAGAATAAATTTTTTTATTGAACATCTTCTTTATCTTGGACTAGCCTATGAAGCCATGATTTATACTCCTGATAGCTTTTTGCCTGCTGTAACTATTATTCAGAGATTCATGACAAAAGAGCCCGATGAAAAGCAGCTGAAAGCTGCAGAAGCTGCCTTAAAAATTTTAACTGAGGATTATTATATGAGCTAGTTTGTTTAATAAAAATCGAATACTAAAACTTAAGATATATTATATAAAATAATAATTATAAAAAATAGACATAATGTTTTGAAAATAATTGAAAACAGCAAAAGATTGTGATAATCTATAATAGATAAATTAAATTTAAATTATTTAAAATGATTTAATAGATAGAAGGTGATAAAGTATAGATAAAATTTTTTTATTTATAGGTATAAAAGGAGGATATATAATGAAATTAAAAAATTTACTTATTATTTTTATTTTTTCACTATTACTAATTTTGACAACTATTCTACCAGTATTTGCAAAAGATGCTTCTGATTATGATATGGTACTTATATTGCCTGGCTCTATTGACGACCAAAGTTGGAATGCTACAAATTATGCTGGTTTAGCTGCTGCAAATGAAGAACTTGGTACAAATATCGAATATGTAGAAAATGTACAGGCAAGTGATTATGAGTCAACAATGCGAAATTATGCTCAGCGAGGCTATGATCTTATTCTGGCAGCCGGAACACAGTTTGATGAAGCAGCACAGAGAGTTTCTCAAAGCTATACAGATACAACTTTTACAGTTGTAAATGGGGTAATTGCTCAAGAACCTAATTTAAAACCTGTTATGCCAAAAGAATATGAAGCTAGTTTTTTAGCTGGTATAATAGCTGGACATATAACAGAAAATAAGAAACTTGGTTTGGTTGGAGGATTTCCAAATCGTCAGATGATTAAATTATTAAATACTTATGTTTGGGGAGCAAAAAATGTAGATATGGATATTGAATCTACACGTTCTTATGCAAATAGCTGGAGTAATGTTTCTTTAGGTAATCAAATGGCAAATTCTATGATTGATGATGATGTAGATGTACTCTTTTTCTATGCAAATGAAGTTGGTTTGGGAGCTATTCAGGCTGCAGAAGAAAGAGGAGCAAAGTTTATTGGTTTTGCTTCAAATCAAAATGATGTTGCACCAGATACTGTTATGGCGAGTATTTATCTAAATTTTGAAGGTCTATATACATGGATAGTGGAAAATTTCATGACGGGAGAATTAGAAGCAGTTCAAAACCAAGTTGGAATTAATGAAGGTATTGTAGAAGTTGTTTATGGAGAGCAAATTGGGCAGGAAGTTAAAGATGATGTTAATCAAGCAGTTATGTCTATAAAAAATGGTGATGTTTTAGATTATTTTTCAATGTCTCCAGAAGAACTTGAGTAACAAAATTATAATAATTAATCTTATTAATCATTAAATTAAGGAGGTCTTTAAATAAAGACCTCCTTAATTTGCATGTTAAAAATAAAGATAAGATTGCTTATATGGAGTGGTACAATGAAATATTTAGATAATGTATTCATTGAAATGGAAAATATAAACAAGGTTTTTCCAGGGACTGTTGCAAATGATGATATTTCAATCAAAGTAAAAAAAGGAGAAGTAATTTCACTTCTAGGGGAAAATGGTGCAGGGAAGACAACTTTAATGAAGATATTATATGGCATGTATAAAGCTGATAGAGGTGAAATTAAAATAGATGGAAAGAAAGTAAATATAAATTCACCTCAAAAAGCTAAAAAGCTGGGTATAGGAATGATTCATCAGCATTTTACTCTTGTACCTGTACATACAGTACTTGAAAATGTTTTGCTGCAGTTGAATGAGAGTTATGCTCCTAAATATGTTGAAAATAAAATCAAGGAGATTGGGAATAAATACGAATTAGTAGTAGATCCCTCCGCATTAATAAATGAACTTCCAGTAGGATTTCAGCAAAGAGTTGAGATTATTAAAGCATTATTAGGTAATTCAAAGCTATTAATTATGGATGAACCTACAGCTGTATTGACACCTCAGGAAACAGAAAAACTTTTTAAGTTTATTAATGAATTTAAAAGTGAAGGTAATTCAGTAATATTTATTACTCATAAACTAAATGAAGTAATGGAAATTTCTGATAGAATTATAGTACTAAGAGATGGAAAAAAAGTTGGTTCTATTAATAAAAAAGATGCTGACAGAGAAAAATTAACACAAATGATGATTGGAAGAGAATTTGATTTTGAAGTTAAAAAAAATGAAGCTACTATCGGCAAAAAAATAATTGAAGTTGATAATGTTTCTATAGTAGGTGAAACAGGTAATCAAATTTTAAATAATATTTCATTAAATATAAGTGCAGGTGAGATATTTGGAGTTGCTGGTGTTAGTGGTAATGGTCAAGAAGAACTTGCTGATGCAATTGCAGGTTTAAAGAAAATTTCTAATGGTGATATAAGACTTATGGGTAAGTCAATTGTAAATTTAAATATTAGAGAAATAATTAATTCTGGGGTTGGTTATATTCCTGCTGATAGACATAAGGTTGGTCTTGTACTTGAAATGACTGTTGAAGAAAACTTAATATTAAAAAGCACATATGGTCAAAAATATTTTAATAAGTACAAACTTTTAAAAAGCAAAAAATTAAAAATTGATACAGAAAAAAAGATCAATAAATTTAATATTAAAGTTTCAACTTCAAAAGCTTTAGTTCACTCTCTATCCGGAGGAAATCAACAAAAAGTTGTTGTTGCAAGAGAGGTCACATTAGGCGATAAATTATTAATTGCTTCTCAACCAACAAGAGGATTAGATTTTGGAGCAGCTGCATATGTAAAAAGAACATTAGAAAAAGAAAAATCTAAAGGTAAAGCTATTTTGCTTATCTCAAATGAACTATCAGAAATCATGGAGCTTTCAGATAAAATTGGTGTAATTTATGAAGGAGAAATTTTAGATATTTTTGATAGAAATGAAGCTGATTTAAAAAAAATTGGTTTATTAATGACTGGAGTTAGAGGTGAGTCATTTGAAAAATAGAAGCAATTCGGTTAAAGATCTATTTTTAGATAAATTTAATAATAAATTAGTACTAATATTAAGCAGTGTATTTTCCATATTTATGGGGCTTACAGTAAGCGGTCTGCTTATGCTTTTTTTAAATCAAAATCCAGTTGAAGCATACAAATTAATAATAGAATTTGCTTTTATAGATTCTTATAACATAGCTAATATATTTGCAAAATCAACACCACTTATATTGACAGCTCTTGCCTTTGGCTTTGCATTTAAAGCAAAACTTTTTAATATTGGGGCACAGGGACAATTTTATATAGGAGTTTTAGCTGCAGTTTTTGTTTCATTAAAGCTTGGCTGGATGCCTCCATTTTTCGTTTTATCTTTAAGTCTTGCCGCAAGTTTTGCAGCTGCTGGTATTTGGGCATCATTTATTGGTTATTTTAAAGCATATTTTAATGCTAATGAATTTCTTGTGAGCATGATGTCTACTTATGTAGCTGTAGCAATTATGGATTATCTTTTAAGAGGACCTTTGCAGGAAAGTAAAGGAGAATATCCACAAACAGATCTTATACCAAATACAGCAAAAATACCAACTTTCATCAATGGTACTCAGTTTCATTATGGTTTTTTTGCTGCAGTTGGGGCAGCATTAATTATTTATTATATTTTATGGCATACCAGACTTGGTTTTCATATTAGAGCAGTAGGTCAAAATAGAAATGCTGCAGAGTTTTCAGGGATTAATGAAAAAAAGATTTTTATAATTGTTTTTTTAATTTGTGGAGGATTAGCAGGTATAGCTGGCTTTATGCAGGTTAATGGAATTAACCATATGGCAGTTCAAGGTTTTGAAGCAGATATAGGTGCAGCTGGGATTGGAGTAGCGATTTTAGGGAATGCAAATCCAATTGGTATAGTATTTGCAGCATTATTATTTTCTACTTTAGAGGTAGGTGGATTAATGTTGACTCAAACCAGCTCTCTTCCTTCAAGTATTATAGGAATTATGCAGGGCTCTGTAGTTATTTTTGTTGTGATTTCATACTTTATTAATAATAAATTTAATATCCTAAAGAGAAAAAGAAAATTGATTAATAATGGGGAGGAGATCTAATGTCAATAATATTACTTTTATCAAGGGCACTCCAGATGAGTACTCCCCTGATTTTAGGTTCTACAGCAGAAGTTTACTCTGAAAAAACTGGTGTAATGAATATTGCTATTGAAGGAATATTTTTGCTAGGAGCATGGGGCGGTTTTGTCGGAGCATATAAATCTGGTAGTATAGCCTTTGGTTTTATTACTGCACTTTTAGGTGGAGCGCTAATAGGAGTCTTATATGGTTTTATTACTATAAAATTAAAACAACATCAGATTGTTACTGGTGTTGCTTTAAATATTCTACTTGCTTCATTAACTGTTTTTATGTATAGAGTGATTTTTGGTGTACAGCTAACTCCATTAAGAATACAGCCTTTAGAAAGAATTTCTATACCAATACTAGCGAATATTCCATTTTTTGGAGAAATATTATTTAACCAAAATATTATGACTTATATTGTTTTGTTAATGGTGCCAATCGCATATTGGATTTTATTTAGAACAAGAGTTGGGCTAATTATTCGTTCAACTGGAGCCAATCCAGAAGCAGTAGATGCTGCAGGTATAAACGTAGAAAAAGTAAGATATACAACGATTATTATTACAAGCTCGATTACTGCTGTCGCAGGATCTTTTTATACATTGGGATTTTTAGGAATGTTTACAAGCGATATAATTGGAGGTAGAGGTTGGATAGCATTTGCAATATGTTTTTTAGGTAACTGGCATCCCATTGGTGCCTTACTTGGAGCACTTGCATTTGGATTAGCAGATGGACTTTCTGTTTTTTTTCAGACATCAAGTCTTAATTTGATTCCAAATGAATTTATTATTGCTTTACCATATATTCTTACAATTATTGCAACAGTAGTAAGAAAAAAGTTTAATGTGCCAGAATATCTAGGTACACCTTATATAAAAGAAGAAGTATAATTCCAAATATATTTGAATAGATTATAATTAGTACCTGCCAATTGGCAGGTTCTAATTATTTAACCCTAAAAACAAATAAAAATGCTAAAATTATAATATATAGAGGCAGGATATAGCCTTTATTTAAAGAAAATATAAATAAATAAGTATATATAAATTAATTTTAGAGTTAACTTAGTTAGGAGGATATAAATGAGTTCAATTGGTATTTGTATGGGAGCTTCTAATATAAAAGTTGTTAAAATAACAAGAAATAGTGAAGACTTAAAAATTGAAGATTATAATTCACAGTCACATGAAGGTAATGCAGCCAGGACTTTAGAAAAAGTACTAGCAGAATTTGATTTAAATGAAGATAATAATTTTGCTGTTACAGGAAGAAAATTTAAAGAATTTGTCAATTTGCCTTCTATAGCTGAACCTGAAGCTACAGAGCTTGCATATAATGAAATAAAAGATAAATATCCCTCTGTTGATGCAGTAGTAAGTGCAGGTGGAGAAACTTTTATGGTTTATGAACTAGATGAAAAAGGTAAAATTGCAGATGTACACAGCGGTAATAAATGTGCATCTGGGACTGGAGAGTTTTTTTTACAGCAGTTAAAAAGGATGAATTTGAGTCTTGAAGATGCTATGGAATATGCTGAATTGGATAACCCTTATCATCTTTCAGGTAGATGTTCTGTATTTTGCAAAAGTGACTGCACACATGCTCTAAATAAAGGTGAAGATAAGGGTAGGATAGTTGCTGGTTTGTGTAGTATGATGGCAGATAAAATAATGGAACTGCTTTCTAATTTTAAAGCAGAATCAATAATGGTGATAGGTGGTACAAGTAAAAATAGTGTTATGATTGATTTTTTAAGAAATAAATTAGCAAAGGTAATTGTACCAGAAGAAGCAGATTACTTTGAAGCTTTAGGTACTGCACTCTGGGCAGAAAAATATGGAATGAAATTAAATAATAGCAAGCTTTACAGCAGGGATAAGAGTTCATTTGATTTTCTACCCCCTTTAAAAGATTATCAGCATAAAGTAAGTTTTAAAGACATGGAAAGAGCTGAGGCAGAATCTGGGGATAGATGTATTTTAGGTGTAGATGTTGGTTCCACAACAACTAAAGCTGTAATTATGAGGGAAAATGATGATGCACTTTTAGCATCTGTTTATTTAAGAACAAGTGGTGATCCTGTTGATGCAGCCAGAAGATGTTATGTTAAATTAATAGATACAATTGGCAGTACAGATATAGAAATCATTGGACTTGGAGTAACCGGTTCAGGCAGACAGATTGTTGGATTACATGCTCTTACAGAATCAATCCATAATGAAATAATGGCTCATGCAAAAGCAGCAGTTTATTTTGATAGTGAGGTAGAAACCATATTCGAAATAGGTGGTCAGGACGCTAAATACACTTATATTGTAAATGAAGTTCCTACTGATTATGCAATGAATGAGGCATGTTCTGCAGGAACTGGTTCATTTTTAGAGGAAGCTGCAGAAGAGTCTTTTAATATCAGTGTAGAAGATATAGAAGGAATTGCTATGCAGGGTGAGCGGCCTCCTAATTTTAATGATCAATGTTCAGCTTTTATCAGCAGTGATATTAAGAGTGCTATTCAGGAAGGGATTGCAGTAGAAGATATTTGTGCAGGTTTGGTATATTCAATCTGTTTAAATTATACAAACAGGGTAAAAGGTAATCGTGCTGTTGGAGATAAGGTTTTCATGCAGGGTGGTGTCTGCTATAACAAGGCTGTTCCCACAGCAATGGCAGCATTAACAGATAAGGAAATCATTGTCCCACCTGAGCCAGGTCTTATGGGGGCATATGGTGAGGCACTAATGGTAAAACAGAGGCTTGACTTAAATCTGATTGAAGAAAAATATTTTTCCCTTAAAGAACTTGCAGAACGAGAAATCAAATATCTTAATTCATTTATCTGTCAGGGAGGCAAAGAAGATTGTGATCGCAGGTGTGAAATAAATGTTATGGAAATCAAAGGAGACAAATATCCCTTTGGTGGAGCTTGTAATAAATACGTAAATTTATCCCAAGATTTAGAATATGATGTTAAAAAATTGGATTATGTACGTAAAAGAGAAAAGATGGTTTATGAAAAATATTTAGCTAAACCTGAAAATTACAATAAAAAAGGCAAAGTTGGTATTAATCGTTCACTGACAGTAAGTACTCTTTTACCTCTTTATTCTAAGTTTTTTGCTGAACTGGGATATGAAGTTATACTGCCTGAAGATGCCAATGAAAACGGCATCCAACAGCAGTCAGCTGCATTCTGTCACCCAGTAGGTTTAAGCCACGGCTATATGTATGATTTGCTGCATAATTATGAGACAGATTATATATTTCTACCACATGTGAGGGGTTTGTATGTGGAAAATGGAGCAGAGGAAAGTATGCTCTGTCCAATGGCTCAGGCTGAACCATATTATCTCTCTGCAGTCTGGCCTGAGTTAAAAGAAAATAACATTTTTTCTCCTGTGCTTGATTTTAAAAACGGTTTTTCTAGTGTGGAAAGTGAATTTATAGATATGGCATTAAAACTTGGCTCTAATAAAAGTCAAGCTAAAAAAGCATATAAAAGTGCTGTGGAATATCAATCAAAGTTTAATGAAGAACTGAAATCAAAAGGTAAAGAAGTGCTTGAATATTTAAAAGATAATCCTGATGAAAAAGCGATAGTTCTATTCGGAAGACCATATAATGCGTTTGTATCAGAGGCGAATATGGGCATTCCTCATAAATTTGCCTCACGAGGAGAAATTGTAATTCCTTTTGATATGCTCGAATTTAATGATAGAGAGGTTTCGCAAAAGATGTACTGGTCGATGGGACAAATGATTATGAAGGGTACAGAGTTTGTAAGTGAAAATCCCAATCTATTTGCGGCCTATATCACTAATTTCAGCTGTGGCCCTGATTCATTTCTTTTAAATTATTTTAGAGATAAAAATGGAAGTAAGCCATCATTGACACTTGAACTTGACAGTCATACAGCAGATGCAGGATTAAATACTCGGATAGAAGCTTTTCTGGATGTTGTTGACAGTTATAGAAAACTTCAAGAAAAACAGGCAGCTTCAGCAGTAGCTGAAAAAGCTTTCAGAAAGGCTGAAGTGGAATATAATGACAATTTAAGAATTGTTGATTCAGAAGGAGAGAGTTTTTCACTTGATAATCAAAAGGTAAAGGTATTAATACCTTCAATGGGAGGGAATGCAAGTAGAGCTGTTGCTGCTGGTTTAAGATACAGTGGAATTAATGCTGCAGCTGCAGATGAACCTGGTGAAGAAGAACTAAAAAGAGGAAGAGCAAATTCCAGCTCTAAAGAATGTCTTCCTTTACAGCTGACTCTTGGTACCTTGCTGAATTATTTAGAAAAAAGAGAAAATGATGAAGAAGTATTAGCATATTTTATGCCTGAAGCTTCAGGTCCCTGTCGATTTGGCCAGTATAATGTTTTGCTTAATAATTTAATTGAAGATAAAGAACTAGATAATACAGCAGTATTAACTTTAACTTCCGATAATGGTTATGCAGGCCTGGGTAAAAAGTTCACAATGCGAGCCTGGCAGGCAGTAATAACTGCTGATGTGCTTGATGATATTGAGAGTGTAATATTGGCACTAGCTGAAGATAAAGAAATGGCTATCTCTCAATTTAGAGAGAGTGTTGATTTGATTTTTAATGCTTTTGAAAGCCATAAATGGTCTGATGTAAAATATATACTAAAAAATGAAGCAGAACAGCTTTCCAATATTGAATTAAAAGAGCCATATGAGAATGCAAAAAAGGCTGCACTTACAGGTGAAATTTATGTAAGAAGTGATAAATTTTCAAGAAGATTTCTGGTAGAAAAATTAGCTAAAAAAGGTATTGTGACAAAGGTTGCTCCAAATAATGAATGGCTCTATTATGTAGATTATTTAATAGAAAATGGTATCAATAAAAATAAACCTGGATTTTTAGATTCTTTAAAACTAAAAGCTAAAAACTTATTCCAGAGGCATGTTGAAAAAACAATTAAAGATATTTTTGCAGAAACTGGACTTTATGAATACAAGCTTACTGATGTAAACAAAGTTATTGAATCTGCTGAAAATGCGGTATCAAAAGAGTTAACTGGAGAAGCTGTTTTAACAGTTGGCAGCAGTATTGATGAGATAGTAGAAGAAGTGGATGGTGTTATCATAATTGGACCTTTTGGATGTATGCCGCATCGAGTTGCAGAATCAGTATTAACAAAATCACTTGAAAAAGAAAAGTTAAAAGAAGCCAGGGAGTATGGTAATAAATTCACGCAAAAAGTATTAGAGAGATTTTCTTCTTTACCCTTTTTGGCTGTTGAAACAGATGGTAGTGTTTTTACACAAGTTATAGAAGCAAGAATTGAATCTTTTGCACTTCAAGTCGAGAGAGTTAATCAATTTAAAAAAGAACTTAAAGAAAAACAATAATAGATATATTTTCTACATCTTTTTTAGCATTAATGAAATTTACTCATTATAGAAAGAAAATATTTTGTCGAAAAAAGTAAAAAAAGCAGGAATTTATATTTTTATCCTTAATTATATTAAGTGTACGATATTTATTTAATCGAAAATTTTTATTAGAGGTGGTCTTATGGATAGAAATTTGGGTAATAATTTTTATAAAATCCCAAAAGTTTCTTTAGAAGCAGCAGAAGAATATAAAGATAAACTTAATTTATTAATTGAAAAGGTAAATAATAAATTATTTTCAAGAGATGATCTAACATATCTTATTGGAGATAATCCAATTAATAAGATGTACAATAATCATGAAAATCATGCTAATTTTATGTACAACAGCTTTAAGTTAAACGATAAAAAATTTGTTTACAGTACAATAACCTGGGTATACAGAACTTATTCAAATCATGGTTTTTCATATGATTATTTTTTAGTAGAATTAAGTGCCTGGATGGAAGCTGTTGAAGAAACTTTAGCAGATAAAAAGGCAGAAGAAATTAATAAAGTATACAGCTGGATGATTGATCATCATCATGAATTTATAAGGGAATCTAAAATTATAGAGCCAGCAGAATTAGAAACTGAAAATAAATTTAGTGCTTTATATAAAGAATTTTTAAAATGCCTACTTCAGGGGAAACATAAATACTGTATAATTACAGCTCAGCAGGAAGTAGAAACAAAAGAAGATATGCTTTTGTTTTTTGAAGAAGTAATTAGACCAACTATGTATAAAATTGGTAATTTATGGGAGGAAGGAGAGATTTCCACTGCTGAAGAACACCTTGCATCTTCGATTGTATCCAGGATTATTTCTTCTTTATATTCAAAATTTATTTCTCTTGAGCATGACAAAGGAAAAGCAGTGATTTCTGCTATAGCAAATGAATATCATGAAATTGGGTCAAGAATTGTTGCTGATTCTCTAGAGATGGCTGGCTGGGATGTTGAACATTTAGGAGCAGATACCCCGACAGCAGATCTGATTGATTTTATAAATAAAGAATCTCCTTTTTTAATAGGTTTATCAGCTGCTCTGCCATTTAATGTTGATAATTTAATCAAGACTATAAAAATAATAAAATCTAGAAATGATTTAAAAGATATTAAGATATTAGTTGGTGGAAAAATTTTTAATGATAATCCAGAACTCTGGAAAAAAACAGGAGCAGATGACTGGGCAAAAAACGGTAAGGAAGCAGCAGAAATAGCTGAATTATGGTGGAAAAAAAGGTGTAATGAATATGTATAATGATATATATTCAAATGCACCTTATCCATTAAATTATTTTCTGGATAAAATATGTAATTATATAATGCTTAATCTAGATGAAGATTACAATATAATAGGTTTTAATGAAAAATTTAATAATCTTGTAAAAGTAGAAAAAGAAGATATAAAAGAATTAAAATTAAAGAGTGTTTTTAGTAATATAAATTTAAATGAAATTAATTTTGAAAATAATGAAATTTTTAAGAAATTTAATCTTTTTTTTATTGATGAGATTATTAAAAATCAGGTATATAATGATTATATTTGCTATATATTTGAATTAAGAACTGGCTATTATTTAATTGGAATTGAAAGAAAACCTGAACAGAGTGAAATTATAACTAAAATTTCTAAATTAAATAATGAACTTGCAAATATGACAAGAGAATTGAAAAAGAAAAATTCCAAGCTTAAAAAAGCAAATCAAAAAATAGAAGAATTATTAAGAACAGATAAGTTAACAGGATTAAGCAACCGCAGGCATTTTATGGAATATTTTGCAAAAATAATTTCTAATGCAAAAAGACATTCTCTACCACTCTCACTTGTTATGTGTGATCTTGATAAATTTAAAAATATTAATGATAGTTATGGTCATGATGTTGGAGATAAGGTTCTGGAAAATGTGGGCGAACTTCTGCGAGATGAAACTCGAGATGAAGACCTGGCAGCTAGAATAGGTGGAGAAGAGTTCACTATTATTTTAAATGGTACTTCACTAGAAGATGGTAAAAATTATGCAGAACGAGTTAGGAAAAAAGTTTCTAAACTTGATATTAATCAAATTTCTGGAAATATAACTATAAGTCTGGGTGTAAGTAAACTAAAAGAATCAGATGATCAAGAAAGTTTTTTAAAACGAGCTGATAAAGCTCTTTATAAGGCTAAAAATAATGGAAGAAATCAAGTCTGTGTATTATAAATTGAAATAAAGTCAGCGTATTTAGCACCTCTTTTGTCTTATTTGAAGAGGTGATTTTTTATGGGGAGAGAATATTATTTAGGGTTTGTACTTTGATCTGTAATTCTGTTTTTTCTGAATATTAGCCTAGAAGCAGGAATTTTCTTCTTAACATCTAAAATATTATAAAGGTTAAATATTTTTGAGGAGGAGAGTAGTTATGCCAAAAAGAAAAGATATTAATAAGGTTTTGATAATTGGTTCTGGTCCAATAGTTATTGGTCAGGCATGTGAATTTGATTATTCAGGGACTCAGGCATGTAAAGCATTGATGGAAGAGGATTATGAGATAGTACTTGTTAATTCTAATCCTGCAACAATAATGACAGATCCAGAAATGGCTGATAGAACATATATTGAACCCCTAACTGTAAATAGTTTAGAAAAGATTATAGAAAAGGAAAAACCTGATGCATTATTATCAAATTTAGGTGGTCAGACGGCTTTAAATCTTTCATCAGAATTATATGCAGCTGGAATACTTGATAAACATGGTGTAGAGATAATTGGTATTCAACCTGAGGCAATAGAACGAGGAGAAGATAGAATTTCTTTTAAAGAAGAGATGGAAAAACTTAATGTTCCAATGCCCAAAAGTTTGCCGGCTTATACTGTTAAAGAAGCAGAAAAAATTGCAAAAGATTTAGGGTATCCAGTTGTAGTCCGCCCAGCTTATACAATGGGAGGTACAGGTGGTGGGCTTGTTTATAATGTCGAAGAATTAAGAAATACAGCTGAAAATGGTTTGGCAGCCAGTATGATTAATCAGATATTGGTAGAAGAAGCTGTAATTGGCTGGGAAGAATTAGAACTAGAACTTGTTAGAGATGATAAAGGCAAAAAAATATCAATTTGTTTTATAGAAAATGTAGATCCTATGGGAGTACACACCGGAGACAGTTTTTGTGTTGCACCGATGTTAACAGTAGATCAAGAAGTACAGGACAGAATAGAAGAGTACAGTTACAAAATAGCAGATGCTATTGGAGTAATCGGAGGAGCAAATTTTCAATTTGCATATAACCCGGCTGATGATAGACTGGCTGTAATTGAGATGAATCCAAGGACTTCAAGATCTTCTGCTCTTGCCTCAAAGGCAACAGGCTTTCCTATTGCAAGAATATCAACAAAATTGTCAGTTGGAATAACCTTAGATGAACTCCCTTACTGGAAGGAAGGAACACTTGATAAATATAAGCCAAGTGGTGATTATGTTGTTGTAAAATATGCACGCTGGTCATTTGAAAAATTTCCTGGTGCAGAAGATAAGCTGGGAACTCAGATGAAAGCAGTTGGAGAAGCAATGAGTATCGGCAAAAATTTTGCAGAAGCGATGCAGAAAGCTATCAGATCTTTAGAGATCGATAGATATGGATTGGGTAATGTAGAGAAATTGATTGGATTAAGCAGAGAAGAGATAGTTGACCACCTGCGTACACCTTCAAGTGAAAGATTTTTCTTAATCTATCTGGGAATGCAGAAAGGACTCACTATTGATGATATATATGAGATAACTTTTGTTAATAAGTGGTTTTTAAGAGAGATTGAAAAACTGGTCGATTTCGAAAAAGAAATGAGCTTTTATAGAGATAAAGATATCCCAGATGATTTATTAGTTAAAGCTAAAGAACTTGGGTTCTCTGATAAATATCTTTCAGAAATTCTTAATACTGAAGAAAGTAAAATTAGAAGACAGAGGCTTGATACAGGTAAAACAGGTGATTTTGATTTAGTTCCGGTTAGTGGAGCAAAGGGAGAATACTATTATTCTTCATATAATATGCAAAACAGTTCTGTTGGAACTACGGATAATAAAAAGGTAATGATCTTAGGTGGAGGTCCAAACAGAATTGGTCAGGGAATAGAGTTTGACTATGCATGTGTTCATGCAGCTTTTACTTTAGATGATTTAGGTTATGAATCTGTAATGGTCAACTGTAATCCAGAAACAGTATCAACTGATTATGATATCTCGAATAAACTATATTTTGAACCTTTAACAACAGAAGATGTACTCAGAATTTATGAAAAGGAAAAACCTGATGGTATGATTGTTCAATTTGGAGGACAGACACCACTTAATATTGCTGCTGAATTAGAAAATGCAGGAGTTAATATTCTTGGCACCTCTCCAGCAAGCATTGATTTTGCTGAAGATAGAGAACAATTTAGAGATTTAATGAATAAGCTTAATATTCCACAGCCAGAAAGTGATATTGCAAAATCTGTTGATGAAGCAGATAAGATTGCTGAAGAAATAGGATTTCCCTTGATGTTGAGGCCTTCTTATGTACTTGGAGGTAGGGGAATGGAAATAGTTTATGATAGAGATAGTTTAAATAATTATATAGAATCTCAGGTGGCTGAAGTTTCTGCTGAACATCCTATTTTAATAGATAAATTTTTAGAAGATGCACTTGAGGCAGAAGTAGATGCATTAACTGATGGTAAAGACACCTTTGCAGCAGCTGTAATGGAGCACATTGAGGAAGCAGGAATACATTCAGGTGATAGTGCCTGTGCTATTCCATCTTTAGAAATTACTGATAAGCAGTTGGAAACAATTAAAGATTATACAGCAAAAATAGCAGAAGGTCTAAATGTAGTTGGTCTGATGAATATTCAATTTGCAATTTATGAAGATGAAGTATATATTATTGAAGCAAATCCAAGAGCATCCAGAACAGTTCCCTTAGTCAGTAAAGTAACTGGAATCAATATGGCTCGGCTTGCAACAAAATTAATGTTAGGAGAATCACTAGTTTCATTAAATTTAAAAGATAAAATTATACCTTATACAGGGGTAAAAGAAGCAGTTTTTCCTTTTGATAAGTTTGAGAATATTGATCCTGTTTTAGGGCCAGAAATGAAAGCTACTGGTGAAGTTATGGGAATAGCAGAAAGTTATGCACATGCATTTTACAAAGCACAGTCAGCAGCCGGGCTGGAACTGCCGCTATCAGGTAAGGTTTTAATTACTGTAAATGATAAAGATAAGCCAAAAATAAAGGATACTGCTAAAAAATTAGTTGAGCTTGGCTTTGAAATTACTGCAACTAAAGGAACTCATCAATATTTACAGAGTGAGGGTATAGAGAGCAGTATTATAAATAAATTGAATCGAGGCCGGCCTAATATAATTGATGCAGTAAAAAATGATGATATTCAGCTGATTGTAAATACTCCAGTTGGAAAAGAAGGAATAGAAGATGACAGTTATATTCGTTCTGGAGCTATAAAACATAAAATTCCATATATAACAACAACCAATGCTGCAAGAGCAAGTGTGGATGGAATAGAAGCAGCACTTAAAAGTGATTATGAATTAAGGGCAATACAGGATTATCATAAAATGTTAAAAGAATAAAATATAAAGAGCTTAATAGGAGTTGATCAGTTTATGAGTAATCAGAATAAAGGAAAAAGATCACCATCAATAGATCAGTGGCTTAAAGAAGCAAAGTCTGAAAAAAATGCTTTGGAACAGGGAATGTATTTAGTTCACAATGGAGTTGTAAGGCAGAGCCCTAGAGAAAAAGTGAGAAACGGAATAGATAATGGTTCAGTTGTCAAAGGAATGGATTTTGACTATGATTCTAAAAAAGTTGAGGCAGCAGAAGCTGAAACATATGAAATGGATGGTATTTTTTATGTTAGGACTTGGCTTAATAAAGGGCAGCTTGAAGTTGGTGATGACATCATGTATGTCCTTATTGGTGGAGATATAAGGCCACATGTAATTGAAGCACTTCAGTTTCTTGTTGGTAAAATAAAAAATGAATGTGTCAAAGAAATAGAACAGAGTCATTAATTTTGGTTTTATTTAAAGAATTAGTGATAGAAGCTAAAGTCTGCTCGCAAAACTGGTGGGCTTACCCCAAGGAGGGTCAATTAATCTCTTCTAGCAGGAATTATATTTAGTGAATTGGTCTAAAAAATTAAATTTTTTAGATTACTTTTAGATAACTTTGATATAGTAGCATTTAATGCATGGAATTTAAGTAATATACACTAGTTCGTGACACTATGCTGTCATAGGACCGTGATATTATAAAATAAGCTAAATAAATTTCAAAAGAAAAATACGCAATTAATTCTACTAAGGAGGAGAAAAATATGGAAACATTAAAAGTAGCATCTAGTTCTAATCCTAATAAAGTAGCAGGTGCATTAGCAGGTATTTTGAGAGAAAGTGATGTCGTAGAGCTGCAGTCTGTTGGTGCAGGAGCCTTAAATCAAGGTATTAAAGCCATTGCAATAGCTAGAGGCTTTGTTGCACCAAGCGGTATTGATTTAATTTGTATTCCAGCTTTTATGGATATAGAGATTGATGGTGAAGAGAGAACAGCAATCAAATTAATTGTAAAATCCAGATAAAATTTAGGCCTGCTGATTTTTTTCGGCAGGCCTGTTTATTTAAACTCATAGAATCATTTAAACCCGCAAATATCTTTAACCAATACGCAGTTTGAATAAATTTTTCTTGCCTGTTTCAAGAAAAAAATATATTTTTTTCGAATAAAATTAAAGGAATTCCGCTTAATATAATTAATAATATGATTAGAGATAGTTTAGTTTATTGAAAAATATAGGAGGCTTAAAAAGTGGAATATCCAGAAGTAGTTGTAGGAGCAGTTATATTAAATCCTGATGATAAGGTTTTGATTTGTCGATCTACTAAGTGGAACAAAAAGTATATTATACCAGGTGGTCATATTGAACTAGGTGAAGGCATGGAAGCTGCCTTAAAAAGAGAAGTGATGGAAGAAACAGGGCTTGAAATATATGATGTTGAACTTTTCAGTTTAAAAGATAGTCTAAAAAGTAGTGATCTAGATAAACATTTTATATTTATTGATTATCTCTGCAGAACAGATTCTTATGAAGTTACTTTAAATGATGAAGCTGATCTCTATGAGTGGATTTCTCTTGATGAATTAGATGAATATGATATTGGAACTTTTGTAAAAAAATTGTTAGAAGAATTACGGGATAAAAATACTTCAGAATATAAAACTGAAATTTTTTATGGGTTTAATTAATATTTTATTATAGAAAAACAGGATGTGATGACAATCTCTGATGGAAAAATTAAAAAAATAAAAATTATTAAAAATGGGCCATATTTAGTAACAGGTGGTATAACAATAAAAGAAATGATAATTAAGCCGGTTGGCAAACATTATGAATATGAGGAAGGGGAAGAACTTCCTCAATCTGAAAGTTATGCTATCTGTAGATGTGGTAATACTAAAACACCTCCATTTTGTGATGGCTCACATAGAGATATTGAATTTGATGGGGAGGAAACTGCTACAAATAATAAATATGAAGAGCGAGCAGAAATTTTTGAAGGAAAAACAATTGATTTAATGGACGACCACCGCTGTGCACTTGCCAGATTCTGCCATACCGAAAGAGGAAGTACCTGGCAATTAATTAAAAAATCACAAGATGAAGAAGATAGAAAAACAGCAATTAAATCAGCAAATGAATGTCCTTCTGGTAGGTTAACAATAATAGATAAGAATGGAGAAAAGATTGAAAAAGAATATGAGACATCAATAGAAATTCTGCAGGATCCTGAAAAAAATGTTAGTTCAGCAGTTTATGTCAAGGGAGGAATTGAATTAGAGTCAGCAGATGGCAGCATTTACGAAGTTCAGAATAGATACACACTCTGCCGATGTGGAAAGTCAAGAAATAAACCATTTTGTGATGGTACTCATATCAGGTCTGCATATAAAGATGACGAAAAATAACTTTTTAATTTCTATAAAAGAATTAATTCAGAAAAATCTTATATAATTTGCTATTATAATTGTTTGTCTGCTATAATAAATTTTGGTCTTTAGAAATATAACTATAAATTTATTTGAGGTGAAATTAAATGAGAACAATTGGAACTGAAGTACGGGGTATCAGAGCTCCAATAGTTAAAGAAGGAGACAACCTGGTTGATATAGTAGTTGATTCATTAAAAATTTCTATGGAAGAAGAAGGTTATGAGCTGAGGGATCGAGATGTAATTGGAGTGACTGAATCACTTGTTGCAAGGGCTCAGGGTAATTATATTGATGTTAATGATATTGCCGAGCAGGTTAAGGAAAATTTTAGTGGTGATTCTCTAGGGATAGTTTTTCCTATCCTAAGTAGAAACCGATTCTCGATGATTTTAAAAGGTATAGTGAAGTCTAATAAGAAAATATACATACAATTAAGTTATCCAAATGATGAAGTTGGTAACCCACTTTTAGATATGAATAAAATATATGAATATAATATTGATCCGTATAAATATGTTATTGAGGAAGAAGAATATTTCGAAAAGTTTGGTGATTTTAAACATCCATTTACAGGTGTCAATTATGTTGAGTTATATAAAGAAATTGCTGAAGATATTGAAATAGAAGTAATTGCTGCAAATCAACCGGAAACCATTTTGAATTATACTGATCAGGTTATTGCTGCAGATATACATACACGTGCTAGAACAAAGCAAATTTTAGAGGAGGCTGGCGCTAAAAAAGTTATAGGCCTTGATGAAATTTGTAATGAAGAATCTAATAAGGGATATAATCAAGAATATGGTCTTTTAGGTTCAAATAAAGCTTCAGATTCCAAACTAAAATTATTTCCCAGAGATGGGCAAAAATTTGTTGATGAAGTACAGAAAAAATTAAAAGAATTAAGTTCTAAAGATATTGAAGTTATGATTTATGGAGACGGAGCATTTAAAGATCCAGTTGCAAAAATATGGGAACTCGCAGATCCAGTTGTTTCCCCAGCCTATACATCTGGCCTTGAAGGCACTCCCAATGAAGTAAAATTAAAATATTTAGCAGATAATGATCTCAAAGAATTAAAAGGTGAGGAACTATTAAATGCAGTAAAGGATGAAATTAATGCTAAAGAAACTGATTTAAGAGCTAAGATGAAGTCTCAGGGAACAACCCCTAGACGTTTAACAGATTTATTAGGAAGTTTATGTGATCTTGTAAGCGGAAGTGGAGATAAGGGAACACCAATAATTTTAATCCAGGGATATTTTGACAATTTAGCTGATGAATAATTATCATTCAACATATTTTTTAAAATTGAAAGTTTTTAAATGTAGTTTTTTTGAGAGTCATGCTTAAAAAATAGTTTTATATCTTATTTTATGTAATCTCTAACTTTTTAGTTAGGGATTTTTTTCTATATATTTAGCTATAAATATATTAAAATTATCAATTATAAAGGTAAATTTATATTTTTGTTGAAATTTATTTATATATGGTTTAATACAGATTTAATAGTGATAGGAAATTATAAAATTCTGATTTCAAAAAAACAATAAATTAAAATCTTAAAATAATAAAGGGTGATATAAATGCAGGACAATAATAATAATAATTCGTCTGGTCAAAATATAAATAATATTGATTGGCTAAAAAAAGTAAAAATTAGAAGTTTTAAGGTTAAAGATGCAGAAGAATGTTTTAGAATAAGAACTGAAGCATTCATTAAACTTTTTTATGATGATATGGGTTTGGGTGGAGTTGTCGCTGCAGTAAATGATTATCTGCCAAATAAATATATTGAGCTTGCCAAAAACAACCCGTTTTTAGTAGCAGAAAAAGGGAATAAACCGGTTGGTTTTATAACTGGTAGAATCAAAAATGAGAAAACAATTGAGATATTATTTTTGTATATCAAATATAGTTTTTGCAGACAGGGAATAGGCAGTAAATTGTTAAATCATTTCGAAAAAATAATCAAAGAAGATTATAAAGAAATTAATAAAATCATTGTAAACCTTCCTTTTCCAGATCATAATAGAAAGTTTTATGAAAAAAAGTGTTTTAAAAAAACTGGTATTAGCAGCTGCTTTTATTCTGGTATAGAGCTTGATGCAGTTCAGCTTAGCAAAATTATCAATTAATATATTTCAAAACAAATATTTTTTATTTAAAAGTAATTATAAGCAGGTTTTATAAGATGGATCTTAAGATTAAAGGGAATTCTGCAATAATAACTGCTTCATGGTTCTGGTGGAATTGACACTATGGATGCTGCACAATCTTCTCTCGATAATATCAGCAAAAGTGTTATAAAAAGTGGTGTAACCTCATATCTCCCCACAACAATGACAATGGATATCGAGATTATTTTTAAAGTTTTAGATAATATAAAAGAATATCTAAAAATAGGCAGCAGTGGTGCTCAAGTTCTTGGAGTAAATCTGGATTATATTTCCAGGGATTATTGGTTATAAGATTAGAACTATATTAGAAATTAATGATTGAATAGAAATTTGCCTATAGATTTGATATCTTTAGCTAAAGAGGTGAATCTTAAATAAATGTCTAAGAATAAAAAAATATTAATTATTGGTGCATTTAGTGGATTTTTAGCTTCTCTTGCAGCTCAAAATATTAAAAGTTGGTCTTTTTCTTTATTAACAGCTTTAGTTATTGGAGCTATCGTAGGATTAATCGGAATTAATATTATGTCAGATTAAAATTATTATCAATTTAATATATTATCATTACTTTAAATTATATAACAAATAATTATTTAATAGCAATACTATAAAAAAGGTGAATCAAATGATTTTCAACTCTTTACAATTTATTATTTTCTTTATAATAGTTATCACTACATATTTTACATTAAAATGCAAATACAGATGGATCTTACTTTTAGGGGCCAGTTATTATTTTTATATGAGCTGGAACCCAGCATATATAATTTTAATAATTTTATCTACTATTGTTGACTATTTTGCTTCTATAAAGATGGGGGAACTTGATAGTAAAGCTGAAAGGAGAAAATACCTATTTTTAAGCTTGCTAGCTAATTTAGGAATGCTCTTTTTCTTTAAGTATTATAATTTTTTCAGTAGTTCCTTTACTGGTTTGATAAGAAGTTTTAATATGAGTATAGGCTTACCAAATTTTGAGTTCTTACTTCCGGTAGGTATATCATTTTATACTTTTCAAACTTTAAGTTATACTATTGATGTTTATAGAGGTGATAAAAAGCCAGAAAAGCATTTTGGGATATTTGCTCTTTATGTTTCCTTTTTCCCCCAGTTAGTAGCTGGGCCAATCGAACGTTCAACAAGGCTGCTTCCTCAGTTTAAAAAGAAAATTGAATTTAATTCAAGCAGAGTAAAGAGCGGTCTGCAGCTTATGCTCTGGGGTTATTTTAAAAAAGTTGTTGTAGCAGACAGACTGGCTCTTTATGTCAATGGTGTTTATAATAATTTGGAAGGTTTAAAGGGTATTACTTTAATACTTGCTACTGTTTTTTTTGCTTTTCAAATTTATTGTGATTTTTCGGGTTATTCTAGTATTGCGATTGGGGCAGCAAGAGTTATGGGTTTTGATTTGATGACAAACTTTAGAAGGCCATACTTTTCTAAATCTATCCCTGAGTTTTGGAGAAGATGGCATATTTCCCTTTCTACCTGGTTTAAAGATTATTTATATATACCACTTGGTGGAAATAGAGTTGGGAAATTGAGATATTATCTTAATTTATTTTTTACATTTTTAGTTAGTGGTCTTTGGCATGGTGCTGCTTGGACATTTGTCATTTGGGGGGCTTTACATGGAATTTATCAAATTCTTAGCATCATTACTTCTGATTTTAGATCTAAATTAAAGAAAAGCCTGGGCATTATAAAATTTCCTCTATTAAATAAAATTATACAGATTGCCCTAACGTTTTCCTTGGTCAATTTTGGCTGGATATTTTTTAGGGCTAACTCATTAACAGATGCATTATATATTATTAATAATTTATTTGTTTCCTTAGGTACTCAATTAAGCAGCTGGGAAAACTTTAAAGCAGCAGTTGTAGGTTATGGTTTAAACCAATATGAATTAATACTTGCATTTGTAGTTATTGTTATTATGGAAAGTATACATCTACTTCAACGTAATGGTAGTGTTAGACAATTACTTAGAGATAAGCCATTAGTTTTTAGATGGACAGCCTATTATTTCTTAATATTATTAATTTTAGCTTTTGGTGTTTATGGAAAAACAGAATTTATTTATTTTCAATTTTAAAGAATAATCTGGATAGATAGGTGAGTTAAATGAAAAGCTTTCTAATAAAATCATTTTTTTTTATAGTTCCACTGATAATATTAATTGTAATAACAAATTATTTTATAGACCCTGCTAATCTCTTTAATAATGACTATGAAAATGGTTTAGCAGAAACACTTCATAGTGGGAAAAATGCCGCCGGTGTTTATGATTATAATGAAAGAATTTTTCAGAAACTATATATCGAGAAATTAGATGAAAAATTAGATATTGCCGTTTTAGGATCAAGTCGTTCCTTACAAATCAGGGAAGAATTTTTTGATGGAGCTAGAATTTTTAATCACGGTGTATCTGGAGCTGTATTAGAAGATTATATTGCAATTACAGAAATATATAAGCAGAAAGAAAGATTACCAAAAAAAATCATTTTGGGTTTAAATCCCTGGATTTTTAACAGAAATAATATAGAGACTCGCTGGAAAAGTATAGATGAGTATTATTATTCTTTTTTTGGTAGAGATGATAAAAATGATGAGATATTTTTAGAGAAATTATTTGGACGTTATTATAAACAGCTGTGGTCTACGACTTATTTCCAGGCTTCTGTTGAAATTTTATTAAAAGCTGAAGCTTTTAGTGATTATTATAGTACAAATAAAGATAAGTTAGATTTACCAGTTAAGCGAAAAGATGGCAGTCTTGTTTATGAAGAACCTAGGCGCCTCATTAGTAGAGAAGAAGCAGAAATTGCAGCTCAAAATTACATTAGAAATGGTGTGTATTCTTTAGAAAACTTTGATGAAATTGACAGGGAATATTTAGAGCAATTTACACAGTTAATTGATTTATATGAAAATGAATTTATAGAGATTGTTTTCTATCTGCCGCCATACCATCCATTAGTTTATAATTATCTAAAAGATAGGGAAAGGTATAATATTGTCTTTGAAATCGAAAATTATCTAAATGAATTTGCAGCTGAAAATAATATAAAGGTTGTAGGCTCATATAATTATAAAAATTTGGATTTAACAGAGGAAGATTTTCATGATGGAATGCATCCGAAAGAAAGGGTAATGAATAATTTATTTAGAAAAGATGTTTTTTAGTAATTATTATATTTGATAATATTATTTAAAATATATATCGGGAATTTGAACTGCATGGGGTTTATTAATTATCAAATATATCTTGAAAAACAAGGGGAGAGAACAAAGATGAAGTTTGCAGATAAAGAAGATACTAAGACTAGACTATTATTTGTATCAATATTGCTTGGATTTATTATTAAATATAGTTATTTATATTATTATATTTTTCAGTCACCACTTATCAGCAGCTTGATTATAAAAAATATTATTAATATTACCTTACTGCTGTTAGCCTCGTCATTTTTGTTTAAAAATAAAAAAAGAATTTATTTTACAGTTTTTATTTATTTGTTATTTACTTTATTCTTTTTTGCAAATTTATGGTATAATCGTTATTTTGGTAATTATCTAAGTATAACTGATATTACAATGGGACAAGGAATACGGCCAATAAAGGTGATATTTTTTCAATTATATAGTTATTTTGATTTACTTTTTTTTATAGAATTTCCATTTTTAATTTATTTAGTATTTTCTATTTCAAACAATACGAAAGTTAAAGAAAATCCTAAAAAAGATGAGGGGAAACTTAGATTCAATAAAAATATAATTATAATATTTCTATTTATTATAATTATATTGGGTATACAGATATCTTATAGTTCTTCAGTATTTAAAGCAGATGGATTTTTAAGTCTTTTTGATTACAGCACACCTGCTTTTGTTAGTGTTTATGGGATTACTCCTCTATATATAACAGAATACAGATTATTAAAAATTAGAGAAAAGAATATAGTTGATGTAAAAGATGATAAAATAGAAACAGATAAGAAATTAACAGGAGAATATACAGCTAAAAATATAGAAAATATAGTTGTAATTCAATTAGAATCATTAGATGAAAAAATTATAAATTTTGAACATAATGGTAAGGAAATAACACCCTTCTTAAATAAGTTAAAAGAAAAATCTCTTTATTTTAATGATATCTATGCTCAACATATAAATGGAAGTTTTGATGCAGAATTTTCATTTTTAACATCCCTTTATCCAATTAATAGAAACTATGCTTTTAAAACAAATGATATGGCTGAATTTAATTCTATTGTTAAAATATTAAATGAAAAAAATTATCAAACCTTTGCTTTTCATGGTAATGAAGAAAAATTCTTTTATAGAGATAAAGGTTATTTAGAGATGGAATTCGATGAATTCTACAGCAGAAGTGATTTTTCTGCAAGCAGTGGTGAGATTGGAGAAGATACTTATCTTGGCATAAATGATTATGATTTTTTCAAACAATCTATAAATTATTTAGAAGATGCCAAAAAACCTTTTTTTGCTTTTTTTATTACAGTTAGCAGCCATACTCCATTTGATTTTTATCCTGAAGAATATGAGATAGATGAATATCAAAATATTAAAAACCCACTTGTTAAAAATTATTTTAATTCTATGTACTTTGTTGATAGTTCTCTCAAAATGTTTTTTGAAGAGCTGGAAAAAAAGGAATTGATTGATAATACATTATTTGTTATTTATTCTGATCATACTGCTGATATTAATAAGGCAGAATATAATTCTGGAGATAATTATAAAATTAATGGGAATATAAAAGAACCAGAAAATATACCACTTTTTATTTATTATCCAGAATTTGAAAGCAGAGAATATCTGAAAACCGGTTCACATACAGATATTGCCCCAACATTATTAGATATTTTAGGACATCAAGAAAAGCCAAAAGAATTTTTAGGAGTTTCTCTGCTTAGGGATTTAGAAAACCCTGTTTTATTTTTACATGAGATACCACAGATATTATATAAAGACCAATTATTTGCAAAAATGCCGGTTCAAAAAGATAATGAAGCTGTTTTTGAAAAAATTGGCCATAAAAAAGCAGAGGAAAATGAAAGTCTTTTACTTCCAGATGCACAAAAAGAGAGATTACTACAAATTATTAATTTTATGCGTGAGGTTATGAATAAAATATTAAGCACTTAAACATAGCTGGAGATCAGTATATTTTAAGGAAAAGATTATTTAAAAAAAAGGAAAAATTGAAATAATAACTAATTATATAAATATAAGCAAAATATTATATTAATCAACTTTGCAAAAAGCAAAACAAATATTTTAGCTGATTAATGAATTTAGAGTAATTTCTATTTTGAATTGGAAAAGTAGAGTTTTGAGCAGTCATATCTAAATTAGACTTAATAGGCATTTTTTATCAACTAAAAAACTAGAATTGGAGGGATAAAATGAGTAAAAATAATTGTTTGATAGGACAATCAGGTGGCCCGACAGCAGTAATTAATGCCAGTCTAAAAGGAATAATTGATAGAGTGAAAGCTTCAGATATAGATAATATTTATGGAATGAGATACGGTATTGAGGGAGCTCTTGCGGGTAATATAATTGATTTATCCCAAAAAAATAGTAAAGAATTAAATTTATTTAATAATACACCATCATCAATACTCGGTACCTGCAGGTACAAGATTGAAGATTATGATGAAAATGAGGACGATTATCATAAACTATTTAATTTGATGAAAGAATTAGATATTAAATATTTATTTTATATTGGTGGTAATGATTCTATGGATACAGTATATAAATTAAATAATTATGCAAAAGAAAAAAATATCGATTTAAAAATTATGGGAGTTCCGAAAACAATTGATAATGACCTTGTTGGCACAGATCACTGTCCAGGTTATGGCAGTGCAGCTAGATATATTGCTACTTCTGTGATGGAGATTGCCAGAGATAGTTTTGTTTATGATATTAAAAATGTACATATAGTTGAAGTGATGGGAAGAGCCACAGGTTGGCTTGCAGCCTCAAGCATACTGGCTTCAACAGAAAAATTATATACTCCAGATTTAATTTATGTACCTGAGATGGAATTCAGCACAAGTGACTTTGTAAATGATGTCAAGAAAAAAATGGAAGAGAAAAAAGCAGTAACTGTAGTAGTTTCAGAAGGTATAAAAGATAAGCATGGTGAATATATATCTGCAGATTCAAGTACTGAACATGACAAATTCGGCCATAAGAAAATGGGTGGTGCAGCTTCGGTACTGGCACCATTTATTAAAGGTAATTTATGTAATCGGGTTAAAGCAATTAAATTTGATGTAATGCAGAGAGCTGCTGCACATTGTGCTTCAGGAAGAGATATTGAAGAGGCTTATTTATTAGGTGAAAAAGCGGTAGAAGCTGCACTGCTGGGCGAATCTGGTTTGATGACAGCTTTAAAAAGGCTTTCTAATGATCCGTATAAAATTGAAATAATTAAAATACCTGCTGAAAAAGTTGCTAATAAAGTAAAATTGCTGCCAGATAAGTATATAAATGAAGAGAATAATAGAATTAATGAGGAATTCAAAGATTATGTACTGCCATTAATACAGGGAGAAGCTGGAGTACCCTATCAGAATAATCTACCAAATTATTCAGAACTAGATTCTCTAAATGAAGATTTAGCTTTAAGATTTTAATAAAATTTATCTCCAACAATTATTTTGTTTAATGAGGAGGTGACTGTCATAGGTGCTTTTAGAAAAAGGATGATATCGGGTTTTAAAGCTGTGAATGTAAAAGAATACAAAAAATCTAAATTTCAACAAAATAATAAAGTAATAATATTGTTATCAGTATTTATTATTGTTGAACAAATCTTATGTGCTCAATTTTTATGTGAGAAAATTTTATATAAAAAAATATTTTATATCAATTCTCTGCTTATGTTCATGTTTTTTGCAGGAGCTATTTATCTTAATAGCAAAAACAAATTTGCTGCAGTTAAATTAAATTATTTTTTCGAAATAGCAGTTTCTCTTGCAGCAGTGACAGTCATTTCCCTTAGGAGTATACTTATAGCTCAGGAAATTTTCTATTTACCCTCTGTATATATTGCTGTTATATATGGTGCTGCAATATTTTTGGTTTTAGAATATAAACAAAGTTTTATAGTTTATTTTGCAGGATCAGTTTTTTTGATCTCATTAATAGTTCATTACAGGCCTTCTAGTGAATACAGCAGAGTTTTTACAGATGTAGCTGTAAACAATTTTATTGCCTGGCTGGTTTCAATTATTCATTATAAAAAATCTATCAATGAGTTTAACCATTTAAAAATAATTGAAGATAATTATTTATCATTAAATAAAAGAAATGAGAGAATGAATAAAATCAATACTAAACTCAGATCAAAATCTATTACAGATGAATTAACTAAGTTATATAATAGAAGAGAAATAGAAAAGAATCTAGATTATCTTTTTGTAAAAGCAAATAGTAATATACATTATAAATTTTCTGTAATTATGTGTGATTTGGATGATTTTAGTAAAGTCAATAATAGTTTTGGTGTATCATCTTATTCATTTGAAGATAATCGAGATGATTTGATAAGCAGAGCAGATAAACGCCTTTACAAGGCAAAAGAAAGCGGTAAAAATAAAGTGGTAATGCGCTAGTAAATTAGAGCAGTTCAGCATAAATACAGCCATTAATAAATTCTATACCATTTTCTCCTGCAAATCTTCTTATTTCTGCACTTCGGGCTCCAGGCTGCAGCCAGACATATTTAATATTATTATTTTTGATATCTTCCATGATTTTGATGCCGATCTTTGGGTTTACAACTAGGTCGACTACGTCAATTTTATCATTAATTTTGTTTAAATCATCATAACATTTTTCTCCATCAATACTTTCCAAATTAGGATTAACTGGATAAACATTATAAGCATTTTCTTTAAGGCTTTTAAATATTTTATATCCGAACTTTCTTCTTTTATTTGTTGCACCAACAACTGCCCAATTTTTTAATTCAATAGTTTTTTCTTTTAAATTCATAATAACCTCCTTTTTATCTTCTAATGAGTGTCAATAGTTTAACAGAAAATGCTTATTAATATTATATAATAAAAAATAGATAATTTGTAATTAGACTGAATAAATTATATAATTAATTATGAGAATATGACCAAAAAAATGAAATGGGGTGCATATTAATGGATCAAAAACAACTTGATTTAATGAAAAATGGTAAGGGTTTTATTGCAGCACTTGATCAAAGTGGTGGAAGTACACCTGGAGCTTTAGAAGGATATGGAATTGCAGAGGATGAGTATAAGACAGACGAAGAAATGTTTGATCTAATTCATGCAATGAGGACTAGAGTTATAACAAGCCCTTCATTCAGTTCAGAACACATTCTAGGTTCAATTTTATTTAAGCATACTATGAATAACAAAATGGAAGGTAAATACACTGCAGATTATCTCTGGGAAGAAAAAGGAATACTTCCTATACTTAAAGTTGATGAGGGCAAAGAAGAAAAAGAAAATGGAGTTCAGCTGATGAAAAAGATGGTTGAACTTGATGATTTGCTTGCAGAAGCTACAGAATATAATATTTTTGGGACAAAGATGAGATCTGTTATTCATAGTGCTAATCCACAAGGAATTAAAGAAATTGCAGCACAACAGTTTGAATATGGAAAAAAGATTTATGATGCAGGATTTATTCCTATCTTAGAACCAGAGGTTAATATTCACAGTGAAGATAAAGCTGAATCAGAAAAAATATTAAAAGAAGAGATAATGAAGCTTCTCAAAGATCTAGATGATGAAAAGTTCATGTTTAAACTTTCAATTCCAAGTGAAGCAGATTTTTATAAAGAAGTTATTGAGCATCCAAATGTAGTCAGGGTAGTAGCTCTATCTGGAGGTTACAGCCAGAAAGATGCAGTAGATAAACTTGCTGAAAATCATAATATGATTGCAAGTTTTTCTCGTGCACTTCTCCAGGATTTACATGTTGATCAGTCAGATAAAGAATTTGATAATGTCCTCAAAGATGCAGTAGTTAAAATATATGAGGCATCAATAACTTAATCCATTTAAGATGATTATATAAATCATTTCATTTAAAAATATTAGATTATATATAAAGGCCTGGCATTAATTTGTCAGGCTTTTTCATTTAAAATATATTTTAGGCATTAAAGGTATTTTTTTGACTATCGATAAATATACAAATACAGGAGGTGCTTAAAAATGAAGAAAATCTTGGTAGCTGTTGATGGCTCGGCAAAATCTAAAAAAGCTGCATTGAAAGCGTCTGAAATTGCTGAATTATTCAAATCAAAGGTAACAATTATGACAGTTCTTAAAGATCTAAAGTCTGTTTCGATTGATTCGCAATACAAAACAAGATTTCCTGAGGTTACTGAAGAATATATGGAAAAAGAGAAAAAAGATATGCATAGAAAAGCGGTAGAGATTACAAAAGAAGTGGCAGAGTATTTTAAAGATAAAAACATTGAAATAGATACTCTTATTAAATATGGCTATCCTGCAGATATTATTTGTCAATATAGTGAAGACAATAATTATGATTTGATTATTTTGTCTGATAAAGGAGAGGGAAAGATCAGAAGATTTTTACTTGGCAGCACAACTGATAAAGTCGCAAGGCATGCAAATACATCAGTTTTAATTATTAAATGAAATAAATCTCCAAAGTTATTGACATATGTTAATAAATATTATATAATCTATATCGTAATAATTAGATATAATAATCACAATCTGGAGGGGTTAATGTGGAAAAACATGATGTATTGGTTATTGGTGGGGGACCTGCAGCAATCACGATTGCTAAAAATATGCAAGCTAAAAGAGATATTGGAATTATTAGACCTGAGGATCATTCAATGATTTATTGTGCAATGCCGTATGTAATTGAAAATTTATTACCTTATGAAAAAACACTTAAAAAAGATGAAATTGTTACAGAAACTGGTGCAGCTTTAATAAGAGATACTGCTGTAGAAGTTGATTTTGATAACAAAGTTGTTAAAACTCTAAACGGAGATAAATATACCTATAATGAATTGGTAATTGCAGTTGGGGCCAGTCCAATATTACCGCCTATAAATGGAATTGAGTTAGAAAATGTAAGTACATTTAAAAGTGAAAAAGATCTAAAGAAAATTTTAGATATTGTTGATTCAGGATTGGAAAGTGCCGCTGTAGTTGGTGCAGGAGCAATAGGTATTGAACTTGCTCAGGCATTTAACGAAAGAGGTATAGAGACTAATTTAATTGATATGATGCCAACAGTTCTACCTAATATGCTCGACTCAGAAATGTCTAAAGAAGCTGAAGCTGAACTAAAAGATTTGGGGATAAATCTTTACCTGGATAACAAAGTCGTTGAATTAAAAGGTGAGGATAAAGTCGAAGAGGTTATACTCGGCAGTGGTGAGGCTGTCAAAGCTGATCTAGTTATTTTTTCAGTTGGAATGAAGGCTAATCTAGATTTTTTAACTGATACAGATTTAAAATTAGGCAGAGATGGTATCTTAGTAGATGATCAGCTTCAAACAAATATTGAGGATGTTTATGCATTAGGTGATTGTGTTCAGTTTGAAAGTGGGATTACTGGGGATGTTATTTCTGGCAAACTGGCCACAAATGCTGTGCCTATGGGAAGAATTCTGGCAAATAATTTATTAGGAGATAATAGAAGTTATAAAGGATTTTATAATGGTACGGCAACAAAAGTAGGAGACTATTATGTTGGAGGTAGTGGTTTAACTGAGAAAAAGGCAGCAGAAGATTACGATATAGTGAGCGGTTATGCAGAATTTACAACTGCTTTTCCAATCATGCCCTTTTCTAAAAAGGTAAAGATGAAAGTTATTGTAAATAGGGAGAACCGAGAAGTATTAGGCGGCCAGGTTGTCAGTGGTGAACCGGTTACCGATAAGATAGATAAGATTACAATGGCCGTTCAATATGGAATAAAAGTTGATGATTTACTTGGTTTTAGTTATTCTTCTCAACCATATCAATCTTTTTATCCTGCTCATAATTTATTAGTTAAATCCGCAGAAGAAATCGTGAAAAAGTTAGAAGGATAATATATTATTCCTTAATAATATAAAAGCAGAAATTCGCAGATATAAATAACTGATTAGATTTTTGTTTTTTAAGCAGTTATAATTTAGAATTATTTTTTATTATATTACTTCCAGTGTAGAAAGTCTGATTCAATAAACCGACTTTTTACCTGGGAGTTTTAATTTTTTAAAATTGTAATTAATCTATGTTAAAATAGAATTGTAATTATTGAATTTAATATCTTAAACTGCAATATTATTTTTTAGACAAATTAATACATAAATAAAAGGATGGTAAGGTTAATGGTAAAAGAAAAGATTATAAGAACAATAAAAGAATTTGTTAAAGAATATCAGAACAAAGAAAATATTAAAACTGGGTGGAGAGAACCATTAGTTAATTTTGCAGATGCTGAAGATGATTTGTTTTATAAATTAAAAATAGCTGTAAGTGAAAGTCATGTGCTGCCAAAAGATATTTTGGAAGGTGCAAAGACAGTTATTGCATTTTTTATACCTTTTAAGAAAGATATTATAGATTCTAATGTGAATGGAAAATTCAGTTCTAGAAAATGGGCATTAGCTTATCTAGAAACAAATCAGCTTATCAGTGACTTAAATAATCATCTTGAAAATATTTTAGAAAATGCAGGGTATAAGTCTTCAATTATTCCAGCTACCCACAACTTTGATGAAGAAAGTCTAATGAGTGATTGGTCACACCGTCATGCAGCTTATATTGCCGGTTTAGGGAGCTTTGGTATTAACAATATGTTAATCACTGAAAAAGGTTGTGCAGGGAGAATAGGCACAATAATTAGTGATATAGAAGTTAAAGCATCACCGAGAGATGAAAAAGAATACTGTCTAAATAAAGCCGGATATAATTGCAGCAGATGTGTTGAAAGATGTGTTAATAATTCTCTTAAGTTAGATTCCTTTGATAGATTTAAATGCTATGAAATTCTATTAGAAAATGATGATTATCATTCAGATTTAGCTCTTACTGATGTATGTGGAAAATGCAGTGTAGATTTACCATGTTCTTTTAAAAATCCAATAAGATAATATAATTTGAATTCACTACTTGAAACTTATGTAAAATTTTTGAAATATAGATAACATAAGTACAATATTTTTAAAAAACAAGGAATTTTTTTAAATGTGTCGAAATTTAAATATAGAGGCAGATAGAAAAGGGGGAAATCATAGTGAAAAAGATTTTAGTTGGAGTTGACGGATCTGATAGTTATAAAAAAGCAGCAAAAAAAGCTGCTGAACTTTTTGCTCATGATGCTGAAATTACCCTGGTTAATGTCATTGAAGCTGCAGTTAAAGAAGATAAAATTAAAGAAATGACTCAAAAAAATTTAGAAGAAGAGGCACAGTATTTTAAAGAAAAAGGATTAAGGTATGCACAAACCTCTGTTTTAATAGTTAAATAAATTTTTTAAACTATATTTCTATTATTTTATTATATTTTAAATATTTTATAACTAATTGAGGAGGGCATAATTTATGGATTTTATAATTAATAGGATTGAGAAAATTGAATATTGGCTTACGGATATCGAAAAGTTTGTGGAAGAACTTAGAGAATTAGATATTGATGCTGATCGATTAGCTGAAAAATACTCTTTAGAAAAGAAAGCTGAAGAAATCCACAAATGCTTAGAAACAATTAAGATAAGGGTTAAAAATGGTCAAATAGTTGAAAAAACTGATTATTTGAAATTAAAACAGATGGAAAATCAATATGAAGATCTTGTTGAATATTTAAGTCAACATAAAAATATAAATAAAAAAAGTTAAAAATTGATTTAAATAGTAATTATAATTCCTGAGCATCAGCGTAAAATGCTGATGCTTTTGTTCTTTTTAACTTTGATAACTTTTTCTTAGATGATATAATAGATATTGTTAATCTTTGTTGTAAAGATTAATAGTTAAAATAATAGCAATAAAAATAATACAGTTTTGATAATTCAAAAGGAGCTGCTTTTTGTGAATGATGATAATTTGGTAAAGCTTAAGTATCAAGAAAAGGAAATAATATTGATTCCAACTGCACATATTTCTAAAAAAAGTGCAGATCAGGTTAAAGAAGTAATTGAAGAAGAATTACCTGATAGTGTATGCGTAGAACTTGATGAACAAAGATTTAATTCCATAGATGATGAAAATAAGTGGAGTGAAATGAATATATTTGAAGTAATTAAACAGAAGAAATCACTGCTTTTACTTGTTAATTTGATAATAAGTTCATTTCAGAGCAGAATGGCAGAAAAACTGGGTATAAAAGCTGGTCAGGAAATGAGACAGGGGATTCAATCAGCAAAAAATATAAATGCTGAACTTGTACTTGCTGATAGAAATATTCAGATTACCTTTAAACGGGTTTGGGCAGGGCTCAGTTTCTTTGAAAAAATTAAATTAATGTTTCAAATAATTACGATGCTGTTTGTAGATGAAGAGATAACAGAAGAGGAGTTAGATCAGCTTAAATCTAGTGATTCCTTAAATATCATCTTATCTGAAATGGGCGAAAGTTTTCCAGGCATCAAAAAACATCTAGTCGACGAAAGAGACCAATATTTAGCTAATAAAATAAAAAATGCTCAAGGAGATAAAATTGTTGCAGTTCTCGGAGCGGCACATGTACCTGGGGTGAAAGAAGAATTATTTAGAGAACAGGATTTAAAAAAGTTAAATGAAACTCCTCCTAAAAAGAACTGGACTAAAATAATTTCTTGGGGGATTCCTATTCTGGTTGCTTTTATTATAATATATTCATTTGTTAATAATGTGGCCACCGGAATTGAAGTTACAAAAACCTGGATACTCTGGAATGGCTCGCTTTCGGCACTTGGGGTTATAATTGCACGAGGTCATATTTTAACAATTGTTACAGCTTTTCTTGCAGCACCATTAAGCTCATTGAATCCTACCTTAGCAGCCGGCTGGTTTGCTGGACTTGCCGAGGCTTATCTTCGCAAACCAAAGGTTAAAGACTTTCAGAGTTTATCTGAAGGTATAAGCTTTAAAAATATCTGGACAAATAAAGTTACAAGGATTCTTTTGATTGTTGTTCTTGCTAATCTTGGTAGTGTATTGGGTACTGCGATAGCTGGTGCCAATATCTTGAAAATATTTTTAAAAATATTTAATTAATAATAATTTAGTATTGGATTAAAGGTAAAGAAGAGGAGATGATATTAAATGCCGGAAGAACCTAAATGGCTGCAGTATGCAAAAAAGCTTCAGGCATTAGCCCAAGCTGGTTTGGAGTATTCTAATGATAAATATGATATAGAAAGATTTGAAGAGATCCGTAAGATTAGTGTAGAAATAATGAATGATTATACTGATTTGGAAAAAGGGAAGATAGAAAATCTATTTGCTGGTGAAAAAGGATATCAGACACCAAAAATAGATGTTAGAGCGGTAATCTTTAAAAATAATAAAATATTACTGGTTAAAGAGAAAATTGACGGACTCTGGACTTTACCTGGAGGATGGGCTGATATTGATTTGAGTTTAAGCGAAAATTTGATAAAAGAAGCCAAAGAAGAGGCAGGTGCTGAAATAAAACCAAGAAGAGTAATAGCAATATTAGATAGAAAAAGGCATAATACTCCTCCAAATCCATATGGTATATATAAAATATTTGTAGAATGTAATTTGAAAAGCTTTAATTTTAAAGAAAATATTGAAACATCTGCTGCAGATTTTTTTGATCAAAAAAATTTCCCATCATTATCTAAAAGTAGAACTACCAGAGAGCAGCTCAAAATGTGTTTTGAAAGCAAAAACAAAAAAAATCATGAATGTATATTTGATTAAAATTAAACAAAAAAAATAGACAAAATAAAACAAGGTTCTGACGAATCTTTCTCAACTTCTTGTTCGTAGTTGGTATTTTTACTCTTCTTATTTGTTCTTTTTACTTCTGATTTAGTCCTCCATTACTATTTTTGATTTCTTCAAAGAATCATCTTAAAAAAGGCTATCTCTTAAGAT
>JAGYNO010000080.1 GCA_018399955.1 Halanaerobium sp.
GCAGCTATTATCGATATACTGCTGCAGCTTTTCAAACCTTTCAGTCTGCTTAACCGGAAAGGCAAACCGTTCACACTTACTAGTATAAAGTGGTATTGAAATTATGTGCCCATATAAATCATAGTTCTGATTATTATAACAAATAGGTTGATTCTCTTTAAACTCTATATTTTCTTTTTTAGAGTTAGACTTTAAAAACCGTTTATAGAGTGCTTTAACTTCTCTAATGTTCTGATTTTTAACAGCAGAGGGAAGGTTAAGCTCTTTAAAATCAGCAGAACTCACATTACCTGCAACCGCAACAAAAACTACTGAATATTAACTATATTATAACACAAACATATGTTTTATTTCAAGAGTTTTTATAAAATCTTTAATTTCTAACTTGACTAAAATTTAAAATAGCCGATTCATCCCCGCCCATTAACATAAGCGAGGCTTTCTCGGCTATAATTCGGTAACTGATGCAACCCCAGCCTCTTTTATTGCTTCTGTTGAAGACCGTGGGATGAGAGCATCAATATATTCAAGTCTTTACGTCCATAATTATTAATTAAACTGAATGATGTGATAATTGAATAGTTTGTTGAAAATATAATAGATACCCTTAATTAATATAAACAGGGCTTCACGACTTAATCTCTGACCAGAGAGAATAAGAAGTGAAGCCCTTATTTAGAAAGTATATTTTAGCCTTAAAATAGAGCGGGAAATTAAAAAATAATAAAAAAATTTATATTTACCGGCGAAGAGCAGATTGTTTTTTCTGCAATAAATATATTCAACCACTCAAAGCAGGAATCCTCTTTTTTGTTTTGGAAATCATTGAAACTTATTTATACAACTTATTGTACATTACTTTTATGATATTATTCTCTATGTCAGTTATTGAGATTATCATAATTAATATTTAGATTTTGAAGTTGTTTTTAACTTAATGTAGTGTCCTAGAATTAGAGTGGAAACAAAATCATATTTTATTCAGTAAACAATATATTTGTTAGTTTTTTAGCAGGTCCATTATTGTTATTATTACCAGCAATTTCATCTGATATTTTTTGTAATTCTTCAGGAGAATTTTCTATGGTCAAAGAATATCCTGCAAACTTAAGCATGCCTAAATCATTATAATTATCTCCTATGGCTATAATATTAGCTTTATTAATTTTATAATAATCTAGAACTTTTTTTAAGGCAAGTTCTTTTGTTGCCTGAAGTGAAGAGATACTAATAAATTTTTTTTCACTCTGTTTAATAGCTAAATTTCTCTTGAATTTATCTTCTAAATCTGTGACTGTTTTGTGCACTAACTTTTCGGGTACACTTAAAATTATATTAATGGGACTTTTTTCTAAATTATATATCGAATTTCCCACTTCTATCGGATGGATTGATTCAAGATCTAAATGTAGTTCTTTAGCTTCAGGAGTCATTTTTTTTATATATATAGAGTCTTCATAATATAAACTAAAGTGAATATTTGATTTTTTTAAATAATTTAGTATATCTTGAGTCAAAGTTTCTGGAATTATTTTTTTATATATTGTTTTATCATTTTTTAATTTTACTAAGCCTCCATTATGTGATATTAATGGAGTACTTAAATTTAGAATATTATAATATTTAAGTGCTGAAATATGGGGCCGAGCACTTGCAATAAGAAATTTGATATCTCTATCTTGTATATTAGAAAAAATTTTTTTTGTATAATTAGAAACTCTATGAGAATCATCTAGTAATGTGCCATCTAAATCTGAAACAATTAATTTATACATTATTATCTTCCTTTACATATTAGTAGAATAAAATAATAAAATAACTAATATTGGGACTAATATTAGTCCCAATATTAGTTAAAGAGTGAGTGAAAGCACATAATATTCAAAAATCACTAAGTTCCATAAGTATATTTACCACCATTTACATGTAAAGTTGTAGCGGTCATATAACTAGATTCATCAGATACTAAGAACATGACTGCGTTTGCTTGGTCTTCAGGATAACCTATACGACCAAGAGGAACATCTGATTCTACTTGCTCCATAGGTCTAGATAAGGTTCCATCTGGATTTTTGGCAAGATTTGTTAAAGTTAATCCTGGTGCAATTGCATTTGCTCGAATATTATCTTTTGCCCATCTTCTGGCAACATATTTAACTAATCCAGGAACCGCTGCCTTTGTTACAGTGTAATGAGGACCGGCAAAACTGCTTCCGCTGAATCCTGTACTGGAACCAAACATTACTATTCTTCCTTTGCCGGATTCTTTAAGATAAGGATAAGCTTCTCTTAAGCAGTAAAAATAACCTGACAAGTTTATATCAAGTACTTTTTGCCATGCATCATCACCAAGTTCTTCTATTTGTGTAAAATCTGCAATTCCAGCTGTAGTAACTAAAATACTTATTTTACTCGTTTTGTCATAGACTTTTTTCATGGCCTCTTTTACCTGTTGAGAATCAGATATATCCATCTGAACACCAAATGCTTTACCACCAATTTCTTCAATTTCTTTTACTGTTTCATCAATTCCTTCTTTATTAATATCTAAACATGCCACTTCAGCGCCGTTATCAGCTAATTTTATGGCAGTTGTTTTTCCTATTCCCTGTGCTGCACCAACTACTACAGCTACATCTCCTTTTACTCTATCACTTTCCAAATTAAGTACCTCCTTTACTCAAATAACTATTCGAGTTCTTTATCCTGATAATCTGCAAGACTATTGAATAGTTCACCAGACATATTATCATATGCTACTTGAGTTAATTTAAATAGTTTTTCATATTTTTCTTTATTTTTAGAATTTGGTTCATATCTTTTTTCAACTTGAACCATATTATCTATAGCATCTCTGAAATCATCAAATACACCTAATCCTATTCCAGCACACATAGCAGCACCGATTGCAGCTCCCTCAGTAGCTTTAGTTGTTTCTACGGGTTTACCATAAATATCCGCCTGGATTTGATTCCAAAGATCTGAGTTTGCAGCTCCTCCAGTTATTCTGTATTTTTCTGCTGGCTTTCCAGTTGTTTTTTCTACTTCTACGAGCATAGTTTTAATTTCATAAACTACTCCTTCTAAAACAGCTCGAATAATATCAGATTTTTCGTGAGAGAAACTTAAACCTGTAAAAGTTCCTCTTGCATTATCATCGTATCTAGGAGTTGAAGCACCCTGTAACCAAGGTAGAAAAAGTACACCATTTGCACCGGCAGGTGACTGTGCAGCAAGTTTCCCAAGTATATTAAAGACACTGTCATTAGTCAGATCTGCATATGCATCTTCCAGTTGAGCAAATTTATTTTTAAACCATCTCAAGCTGCTTGCACCAGCATTTGCATTTGCTTCAACCTGCCAATCACCAGTCGCATGACCAAGAATTTGAATTTTTCCATCTGCATGTCTTACCGGTTCACTTGAATAAGCGCATGCAACAGCAGCAGTTCCAATAGTCACCAATATTTCTCCATCTTCAGCAACACCAGATCCTACTGTTGCTGCACGATTATCTCCAGTTCCTACAAAAACCGGTGTTCCCTCTTTAAGTCCTGTTAATTCTGAAACTTCTGCTGGAACATGTCCTGCGAGAGTTCCAGGATCTTTCCTTTCAGGAAAAAGAGATAAATCGAGGTCATATATGTCTGCTAATTCTTTTTTATACTCATAAGTATTTGCATCTGCAATTTTTTGATAAGCAATATCAGGCTTATCCTCATAGTAAACTTCTTTTGTATATGCATGGGTTAATAATCCTTGCATAGTAATGAATTTATCTGTTTTAGAATATAACTCAGGTTCATGTTTTCTAAACCATAGCCATTTAGTATAAGGATATAATGAAGCGATTGGCATACCAGTTATTTCATAGTCATCTTCTTCTGTCATACCATGCTTAGCTAAACGTTCTTTTATTTCTGGGATTACTTCTTTACCTCTAGTATCCTGCCATATAAAAATCGGATGTAAAAAATCTCCGTTTTTATCAACTGGAACTGAAGTAGTGCACATGTGAGTAAAACTCACAGCTGCAACATCTTCAGGATTTAAATTAGATTTTTCTATTGCTTCTTTACTAGTTGCATATACATTTTCTATTACAACTTCTGCATCCTGTTCAAGCCAGCCAGCTCTTGGATATCTTGTTGGAGTATTCTTTGATGCTTTAGAGATTTCTGTACCATTTAAATCATAGATTACAGACTTAACTCCAGTAGTTCCAAGGTCTATACCCATTAAATACTTTTCATTTGAGTTATTCAATTTAGACCTCCTCGTATAATAATTCTTTTTAAGATAAACTAAGACAATTTATTTTGTTAAGATTTTGCGGATGTTAATTTTTTTAATTAATCATTTTGGAATATCATTTCTTGGACGATAGGTAATGACTCAACCATGTCAACTGCACCACTTGTACCAAGTTTATCTGCACCCATCTTTATAAATTCATATGCTAATAATACTTTAGGTGCTTTTATTCCTGCTACCTTAAATTTAGTATTAGTACCTAACTCATTTAATTTATCCATAATCAATTTAATATCATGAATATTTGGTCTTCCAGCAGGTCCTGTACCTGTTGAAGTTTTTAAATAGTCTACATCTGATTCAGCTACAAGTTCAGTTACTATTTCCATTTCTTCATTTGTTAAATAACCATTTCTAATGATTATTTTTGATTCTGCATCATATGCTTTACATACTTTTGCAAATTCATCTAATTCATAAGAGTATTTATCGAAATCTTTATTTTTAAGATAAGATACATTACCTACAAGGTCAATTACGTTAACACCTAATTTTAATTGATTTTCTACCTGATTAATTTTACTTTTAGTCATTGCAGCACCATATGGAAAAGCTGCTACTGATCCTATTTGCCTATTGTTTTCTTTGGACCATTCTCCCAATTCATCCATTACTAAAGGAATCCAGTGACCAAGTACATAAAAAGATCCCATTTTATATTTTTTTTGATCTTTTATTCCCTGTAATATGTGATCATCACCATATTGTGGATGTAGAAGAGAAAAATCCATATACATTGCTGCTTCTTCTTTTGTTAATTCAGAAATTTTTACTTTAGACATCATTAACCACCCTTTTTAAATATTTTTTGAATAAATAAAACACTAAAAATTTTATATATCGAGTTTTATTGTGAATGTCAAATAATATTTTAATACATTATGAACTAGACATATTAATGAATAGAATGCCTATATTAAATTTAATAGAGATTACAGAACCACTTGCTTTTACAATACCAAGATCAATAAAATTAACATCAATACAGTCAGATTTGATAATCTATTAATTTTCTTTCATATACCCCTCCTTTGAATTTAAACATTGTAGTCGTTTTTATAATGTCTAAAGCCCGAAATAACAGGACTCATGACATAAAATTTTGGTGACTTCCCCCTTGAAATATAATATAGTTAGAGATACTAAAAATACCACACACTAAAAGGAGGAAATCATAATGTCTTTTAATTCTAAAAAACAATTGTCTTTCGGTGATCTTTATGAACAGGCCAAAGATTGGGCTCAAAATGATAAACCACAATTCCATGAAATGCTCGATCAATATCTTTATTTATCTGATTTTCTTCCACCCAGTTTCTACACTGCTTACTACAACTATTTTGGTAGAAATAGAA
>JAGYNO010000081.1 GCA_018399955.1 Halanaerobium sp.
CTTTAGAAATGTTAAATTCATCTAAAATATCTCCAGGCGGATTAAAAATATCACCAATTTTAAAGGTCCAAACCATCATCTTAAAACCCAGATCTGTAAACATTTTTTTAGCCATGATATTTTCTCCTTTTATTCTTTTTGCACTTATCTTTTAAATCAAATTTTTATTTTCTAATCTTGGTTCCGGTATAAGTAAAAGAGTCACTGTTCATATCGAGATAATCATCCTTTAATTCTGCAATCACATTATCACAGCTTTTGCAGACAAAACTGTTTCCTCTCACTTCACCATCATAAACCCTAGTTATTTTATTTTTCCAGCAGCGCAGAACCCTTCCTTGTCCTATCTTTTTATATTTAAAAAGTTTAGTCTTGCATTTAGAACATTTAATTGTCAGCATAATATCACCTGAATTTTTATCTGTTTTTTAGCTCTTTAAGGGCAGCTTTTGACAGCTGCCCAATTAAATTAATCAATTAAATAGTTTCCTAAAGTATTCCTAATTCTTTTAGCTTATGAACCTTTGGTACTCCTGTTTTTACATCCCAGTCCATTATTTTATAGAAATCATCCAGCATGATATCCATATCCACTGTCTGACCTTCACCAGGGCCATCTGGAGCAGGTTCTTTGAGCAGTCTTTCCGGCAGATAATCTGATTCTCGTTCAAATCCGTTGCTGACATTGAACATTCTCTCTAAATTGATTACTCTCTCTGCAGCTTTGAGCATATCTTCTAAAGACATGTCCTGACCGGTGACTGCATTATATAATCCTGTCCAGGTACTGCCCTTAACCGCAAGGGTTATGCTTGCAAAGAGGCAGACTCCGAGCAGATTTGTCAGCTGAGAAAGCTCCATAAAAGGTTTAACCCAGTACTTATTATCATCTTCAAATGGAGATATTTCTCCGGTAATCTCTAATTCTTCCTCCTTGTAGCCAAAAGCATCGATAACAGATGCATATGGCCTCAGGTGATCTGCACCACGTGGAGATATTACATGTGAGAGGCTCTCTCCCTTGCTGGCCCTGACACCACAGGAAGCAATTTCCATACCTTTAACATGCATTACATAATCAAGTGCATTTGAGCCAATTTTTTCTGCTGCTTTAAAAGAACCCTCAGCTAAAAGATCTCCAAAACCATCTCTTTCAGCTATCTTTTTAACCATTTCAACCATGCTCTCATCATTACCGAATTCTAATTCGATTCCATCTGTATCTTCACTGCTGATCAGACCTTTTTCGTACCACTCCATCGCTGTGGCTATTGCCTGACCTGTAGAAATTGTATCAAGCCCCATCCTGTTGCAGATGTAGTTTGCTTCTGCTACAGCATTTAAATTATCTATTTCGCATTTTGATCCAAATGCACCTATTGTTTCGTATTCTGGGCCACCACCTGAATCTCCTTTATATTTTCCCTCTTTGATCTCTGTATGTCTGCCGCAGGCGATCGGGCAGCCATAACATGCCCAGGTTTTAACATCCAGTGTCTCATGATAAGCTTCATGACCGAGTTTATCCATTGCATCAAAGGTGGTTTTCTGCCAGTTTCTTGTCGGCAGAAGTCCCAGATAATTGATCGAATCAGTAAAAGAAGGAGTTCCAAATGGTTTTAATTCTTCACGGACGAATTCTTCATCATCCAGCTCTTTTCTTGCCTGAGCTGCAAACTTATCCATCATCCCTTCATTTTCTACTTCCAGCTTTTTATTTCCAGAAAAAACTATCGCCTTCAGATTCTTGTATCCCATCACAGCTCCAGGTCCACCTCGCCCTGCAGCACGATGCTTATCGACCATGATAGATGATAATGTGACCAATTTTTCACCGGCCGGTCCGATTTCAGCGATTCTCAATTTTCTGTCAGGATACTTCTCTCTGATCAGATCTTCTGTTTCTTCAGTGTTTTTTCCCCAGAGAAAGTCTGCATCTTTCAGTTCTATCTTTTCTTCATCAACATAAAGATAAACAGGTTTTTCACTTTTACCGCTGATAACAACCATATCATAACCTGCTTTTTTGATTACAGGTGCCAGGTGTCCACCAACATTTGACATGCCCAAAGTTCCAGTCAGAGGTGATTTGAATCCAAAACAGAGTCTGCCGCTGCAGGGAGCTTTAGTTCCCGTCAGAGGACCAACCGCCAGAATGAGAAGATTATCTTCGCTCATCGGATCCATCTTTTCATCAAGGGATTCAAAACGATCAAAAAGAACCTTTGCAGCAAAACCTTCTCCACCGATATACTCAGTATACCAGGACTCCGGAATCTCATTGATTTCTGCACTGCCGCTGCTTAAGTTGACCTCTAAAACCTTTCCCTGATATCCTAACATAGTTCCACCCCTTCTTTTTAATTTTTTGATGATTTATTGAAAATATTTAAAAAAAGCATATTTTTTAAATATGCTGGATCATCAGCCTTATGTTAATTAAGCTGCTTGAGCTTTAATAAGGTCACCTGATCAACTCTTAATTATTAAATGGGGTCTAAATAGATATCTTATTAATTAAAATTGTGCAAATATTTCTATAATTAATTATATCATTTATTAAGCTTTTTGTGAATCTCCACACCTTAATAATAAGTGCTCTACACCAGGTCTCCCAGAATTTTTTTCTCCGCGAAAAGAGCATTGGTTCCACCGGTATGCCAGAACAATAGATCTGAGCCTTTTTCTATTCTACCCTGCTTAAGATAATCGAGCATGCCGGCGGCTGCCTTAGCCGTGTAGACTGGATCGAGGAAGATACCCTCATGTTTTGCAAATAATTTAAGTGCTTTATTTGCTTCTGTCGAAGGAATCTCATATCCGTCACCGACATAGTTATTATCTGTATTTATCTCATCAGCTTTAACTTCAAATTCAATTCCGGCAGACTTTAAGGCTTTTGAGGCCAATTCTGCCATCTCTGCCGGATAATGATCATCTTTAAAAGTAACATTCATTCCCTGCACATTGATCTCATCTTCGAGATAGCTGTTGGCAGCTGACAAGCCGGCAAGAGTACCACCTGTACCAACCGCAAGAAAAATGTTTTTGAAATTCAGATTTTGCAGAAATTCCTCTTTTTTGAGCTCTAAATAGGCATTGATAAAACCAACTGTCCCGATCGGAGAAGCCCCACCTGGAGGAATCAGATAATAGTCGCTTTCCCGCTCAGAGATCTCTTCTGCCTGTTTGAGGGCAAGCTCTTCTGCCCGGCCCATTGCCTCAAATTCATCCTCGTCTTCCCTCATTTCGATCAGTTTGATATCCGCATCAAGTATCTGGTCAAGCAAAATATTTGCTTTCGGTTCAGCCAAACCCTCACCAATTACATCAACCAGGTAGAGAATTGGATTAAGATTATATCTCCTGCATGCCAGAGCTGTCTGCAGAGCATGATTTGACTGGGTGGCTCCAAATGTAAAGATATGTTCTGCACCCTGATTGAAGATATCTCCAAAGAGAAACTCCAATTTCCTGATTTTGTTGCCGCCAAAAGTACTGAATCCACTCAGATCATCACGTTTGAGATAGAGGTTAACTTCATACTTTTCCGATAAATTTTCCAGATAATAGAGTTCAGAAGGAAAAAATCCCAGCTCTACTCTTCTCAAAGCTGACACCATGCTTTTTAATTTGTGATATCTCTCTAAATTATACATAGACACATTGTCCTCCCTTAATGATTATTAAAAACCTTCAGCATTATTTGCAATTCTTCTTAAGTTAATTTGTCTTAATCCTTATCTATATCTTGATATCTATTTATTTTCAACAAATTGAATTTTTAAACCATTAAAATCAAGAACATAGAAAAAATTTTTTCAAAATATCAAACGATCTTCCTGATCCATCCATCAGCTGCCTCTATATCTCCAAGCTGTATCTTTGTGAGTGTATCATAGATATTTTTGGTGACTTCTCCCATCTCTTCCATGCCGCTTGGGAATCTTATCTATTCATCTCCATCTACTACTTTACCTACAGGAGAGATAACTGCTGCCGTAACACAGACTCCTGCACTTTTGCAGGACAAAGCAGGCTGATAGTTTATCGTAATTATACCTAGAGATACAAGCAGCATTGCTCCAACTATAATGATGTTTATAGATTCCTCGGGCAGAAAAACCGAAGAAAGAAAAACTCCACTGACAGGAATCATGAATTTATAAATTGAAATAAAGCCGAGAGCATTGTATTTTATCAAGCTGTACCACAAAGAAAAAGCAGATGCAGAAATAAATGCGAGATAGAATAATAAGGCTATTGAGATCGGACTGAAGCTTAATCTGGCCAGACTGCTGCCGCCTGAAGATACTAAAAACAAGAATAATGAGCCCATAAACATCTGCCAGGCTGTTATTGCTAAAACAGCGACCTGCCAGCGTCCTGTAAAAATATTTTTACTGTTCATATTTACACTCCCTGTTGTATTTTAATTTCTTTTTTTTGAGCTTCGATTTAAGTATTTAGATAATAGTTGTTTTGCTCAAGTTACTTCTATTGATTCTCCTCGGGGCAAACCCACGAGGATTCCTGCTTCTTAGAAGTTGTAATCCACCATCTCCACAGGCTTAAAATCCTGTTAGCCCAACAGTATATCCTCTAACTTACCTTTTGTATTTTTAAACCTTCATCTAAGATATTTTTGCTTGCATTTATATCTCTATCATGTACTTCTCCACATTCAGGACATTCCCATTTTCTGATTTTTAAATCTTTAACTTCTTTATTTTTATAGCCACAGTTATTACATAGTTGACTACTGGCAAAAAATGTGTCTATTTTAACCAGCTCTCTGCCATACCATTCTGCTTTATATTCTAGATATTCAACAAATGTACTCCAACTAACATCGGATATTGATTTGGCTAATTTAGAATTTTTAAGCATATTCTTCACTTTAAGTGTTTCTAAACAAATTGTTTGATTTTCACAAATTAGTTTAGTTGACAATTTATGAAGAAAATCTTTTCTAATATTAGCTACTTTTTCATTAACTTTTGCTAGTTTCTTTTTAGTCTTGTACCAATTATTTGAACCTTCTTCTTTTTTTGCTAAACTTCTTTGAAGTCTAGCTATTTTCTTTTCATATTTCTTTAATACTCCAGGATTATCTATTTTTTGACCATCAGAAATAATAGCAAACTCTTTTAAGCCTAAATCTATACCAATCGCATTATCTTTTTTCTCTAGTTTTTTTATTCTTTCTTCAACTGCTATTGAAATAAAATGTTTATCAGTATTTGTTTTGCTAACTGTTACATTAAGTATTTTACCTTTTACTTCTTGAGATTTACTAAATTTAAGCCAGCCCAATTTAGGTAATTTAATCTTGTTATTTTTAATCTCAATATTAGTAGTTCCATTTTTTCTATTAAACTTATTAGTACGATAAGAATTTTTAATATTCTTTTTAGATTTAAACTGTGGAAAATCATATTTGCCACTAAAAAAATTATTAAAAGCTTTATCTAAATCTTTAAGAGCATTTTGTAAAGCAAACTTGTCTGGTTCTTTTAACCACTGCAATTCTTTTTTTAATTGTGTTAGTTGCTTAGAATATTTAGTATATGTTTTATATTCATCTTCTTTAGCTTTTGCAAGAAAATGATTATATATATACCTTGCACAACCAACTG
>JAGYNO010000082.1 GCA_018399955.1 Halanaerobium sp.
GCCAGCCCCTCTCGACTTTCTAAGTTTTTTCTTTATATATAATAATTATATAATAATAAAATTGCTATTGCAATAAAATAAGAGCCGGTTAATTATTTCCTAAATTTGAACTTCAAGAAATAAATACCGGCTTAATATTTAGAGCAGTTTTGAACTCTAAAAACTGCTTTTATTTAAATTTAAAATAAAGTTAGAGTTTTTATAGAAGTGGATAAAAATTAGCTGTCCTAAAAAAGTTTTAATCAATATTTAAAGTCAAATTTAAGTTACCATCTCTGCTTTTATCATCACTGCTTTTTGCTTCTGATTTAGCTGTTTCTTTTGGCATTGGCTGTACAGGGATATTCTCTGTTTCAGATAAATTATCACTGTGTTCTTCTATATATTCTGATGCTTTAATAGCAGCTTTTGCTCCAGAACCAGCTGCAACTACTACCTGTCTGTAATCCGGATCCTGAACATCACCTGCAGCATACACCCCATCAACATTTGTCCGCTGATGTTTATCTGTGATGATATAACCACCTTCATCAGTTTCTATAAACCGATCCAGACATTCTGTGCGAGGTTTATGTCCAATTGCAATAAATAGACCATTGACATCTTCCATCACTGTTTCTTTTTCACTTTTATTATTAATAACTTTTATAGCTTGAAGTTTGTTATCTCCGATTAATTCTTTAACTTCTGTATCCCAGAGTATCTCAATATTTTCTTTAGCTTTTACCCGGTTACCAAGAATCTTGGCACCTCTAAGTTTATCACGCCTGTGAATTATATATACTTTTGAAGCAAATTTAGCTAAAAAGGTAGCTTCCCAGAGTGCTGTGTCTCCACCGCCAACGATTGCAACCGGCTGGTCTCTAAAAAAAGCTGCATCACATGTTGCACAGTATGAGACACCATTGCCGCGCAGCTTATCTTCTTTTTCAAGTCCGAGCGTCCTCGGTTCTGCACCTGTTGTTATGATTACCGCATCTGCTTGATATTCATTCATATCAGTTTTTATATAAAATTTATCTTTATCATCAGAAAAATCAACAGTTTCTACACTCTCAAATTCAAGTCTAACATTGAAGTTCTGTGCCTGCTGAGTCATCTTTTGAGTTAATTCGAATCCACCTATTGGTTCGGGAAAACCAGGATAATTTTCTAGTTCTGAAGTTGTTGTTATCTGGCCTCCAGGTTCTGGTCCATTTAATACTAAAGGATTTACTCCCTGTCTGGCTGCATAAATAGAAGCAGTAAGGCCAGCAGGACCTCCACCAATAATTATGAGCTGCTCGTGTTTTATATTTTCTTCAGTCATTTTTACTCCCCCTGTTTAATTATAGTTAAACTGTTTACGGTTATTATGATTAACCACAATTTTAATGTTAATACTAAATGGGTGTTATGTCTGTAAAATCAGCTACATGAGTGCATCCTCATATTGAACATCCAGAACTATCAAAAATGGATTACAAACCTCATTTAATCAACACTATAATTAGGAGCTTCTTTAGTTACTTTAACATCATGTGGATGACTTTCACGCAGACCTGCTGAAGAAATTCTAATGAATTTAGTATCATTGATTAAACTTTCAATATCAGGTGTTCCACAATATCCCATACCTGACTTCAGACCGCCGACAAGCTGATAAATAGTTTCAGCAAGTGTACCTTTATAAGGCACTCTACCTTCTATGCCTTCTGGAACAAATTTTTCGACTTCTGTTTCATCTTCTTGAAAATAGCGATCTTTACTTCCTTTTTTCATAGCACTAACAGAACCCATACCTCTGTAAACTTTGTAGCTTCTTCCTTTATATATTTCGAATTCACCAGGGCTTTCCTCTGTACCTGCAAGCAGGCTGCCGATCATTACCGAATGAGCCCCAGCTGCAATTGCCTTGCTTATATCTCCAGAATACTTAATCCCACCATCAGCAATTATTGTTTTACCATATTCTTCTGCTTTTTTGGCTGAATCATAAATTGCAGTAATCTGTGGTACTCCTACTCCTGCAATTACTCTTGTTGTACAGATTGAACCTGGGCCAATACCAACCTTTACAACATCAGCTCCAGCTTTAATGAGAGCTTCAGTTGCTTCGGGTGTAGCAACATTACCAGCAATTACTGCTAAATCTGGGTAGGCTTTTTTAATTTCTTTAACTACATTAATTACATTTTGGGAATGGCCGTGAGCTGTATCAATTACAATAAGGTCAACCCTGGCAGCAACAAGTGCCTCAATTCTAGCCATTGTATCTTCTCCTGTACCTACAGCTGCAGCTACAAGGAGCCTTCCCTGTTTATCTTTGGAAGCCTGAGGATACTGTTTTGCTTTTTCTATATCTTTGATTGTAATTAAACCCCTCAACTTGCCTTCATCATCAACTATTGGCAGTTTTTCTATCTTGTGCTTTCTAAGCTGTGCTTTTGCCCCTTCCAAATCAGTACCAACAGGTGCAGTTACGAGTTTTTCTTCTGTCATAACCTCAGAAACAGGTCGGTCATAGTCTTCAACAAAACGCAGATCACGGTTTGTCAGAATACCAACCAGTTTATTATCTTTATCAACAATTGGAACTCCAGATATGTGATATTTTGACATCAAAGCTTCTGCATCTTCTATTAAAGCATCAGGAGATAGATAAAAGGGATCAATAATGACACCACTCTCAGATCTTTTTACTCTATCAACCTCAGCAGCCTGTCTTTTAATAGACATATTTTTATGAATAACACCAAGTCCACCTTCTCTGGCCATTGCGATAGCCATATCAGCCTCTGTTACTGTATCCATCCCTGCAGAAATAATAGGAGTATTCAAATAAATATCATCTGTTAATTTTGAACGAGTGCTTACATCTTTTGGAACTACATCCGACTCTTGTGGGATCAATAAAACATCATCAAAAGTTAATCCTTCTTTAATAATCTTTTCCATTAATTTACCTCCTGCTCGGTTTTCTGGTACTAATCAATAGTTATATGTAATATTCTCCTGAAAAAATAATTCTTGCCTTCTTATTGACTATTTAATATTTTATGTATTTTAACAAAGCCTGCCCCAATTGTCAAGCTTTTAAGTTCTCAAGGATCTTCAAGCTTGATCAAATCAAAAGCTGTAATTATTCACTGTAAAGCTCTCTAATCAATACAGAAGTCCACATAAATTTTTCTTGGCTGCTGTTTTAGCTAAAAAAAGAAGCCCCTGAAGGCTTCTTAAAATTAGCTAATTTAATTTATAATTCCCGCCGACCTTCGAGAGCTTTAGATAAAGTTACTTCATCTGCATACTCCAAATCTCCACCAACAGGAATTCCATGGGCTATTCTTGTAACTTTAACCCCTAATGGTTTAATTAACCTTGCCAGATACATTGCAGTTGCATCACCTTCAGCATTGGGATCAGTAGCAACTATAACTTCTTCTACCTCTCCACTTTCTAGACGGGGAATCAAACTGCGAACTTTTATTTCATCAGGTCCAATTCCATCCATGGGCGAAATTGCACCATGCAGAACATGATAAAGCCCATTATATTCGCCAGTTTTTTCCATTGCTACAACATCTCGTGGACTTTCTACTACACAAATTTCTGAGAGGTTACGCTCATCTGATTCACAAAAAGAGCAGAGTTCTCCCTCTGTTAAGTGATTGCAGATTGAACAATAATTTATTTTATCCCGAGCTTCCAGGAGTGCATCTGCCAGTGTTTTTACTTCATTTTTGCTCTGTCCGAGAATATAAAAAGATAATCGGCGTGCAGTTTTAGGCCCAATACCGGGCAGTTTACTCAGCTCACCAATCAACTTTCCCATCGGCCTGGGATAGGGATTCATTACGGCATCCCTGGTAAGTTCATACCACCAGTTACTTTACCCATTTCTTTGTTTACCATTTCCTGCATTTCACGCATTCCCTGATTTACAGCTGCAAGCACTAAATCTTCCAGCATTTCTACATCTTCAGGATCAACAGCATCAGGATCAATCTGTAAATCAACAAGTTCCTGTTTACCATTAACAACTACTTTTACAACTCCACCACCAGCAGTTGACTCGATAGTCTTTTTTTCTAATTCTTCCTGCATTTTAGCCATCTTTGACTGCATTTGCTGTGCTTGTTTCATTAACTTATTCATATCCATTTTAATTGCCTCCTCTTTTTTCTAAAATTGATTCATCTACCTCAATTATTTTCCCAGAAAACATACGAGCAATTTCTTCTATACTTAAACTTTTTTCTCTGCTCTGTTTTTCTGCATTTTTATTTTGAAAATTATTATTAACCAGCTGTTTATTATCTTGAGCAGAATTATTGTTGTTTTTGCTGGCCAAAGTACCGCCGGCATTATTCTTTTCTGAACTATACCCAGCTGATTTATTTTTCTTTGTATTATTCAAATCAGCTGTCTGTACCTGCTTTGAATTTTCATTTAGAGATTTTTTTTTATACTCTCCATGTACAAACTCGAGCTCAACAGCTTCATTTAATATTTTCCTTAAAACTTTATTGATAAGTGATTTATTTGATACAGCTCCTTTGTAGTGGAACTTTTTATCACTATCAAAAGCAACAACTATTGTTTTGCCCTCTACAGCTGCCGGTTTTCCTTCCCGCAGCAGTGCTTGAACTGACACATCAATTTTTCTAATATTATTAAGTACTTTACCCCAGTATTTCTTTACTTTTTCTAAAGATAGATCTCCAGAATAACCCTGAGAATTCTGTCTGCTCTTTTTTGTTTCGGCCTTTTCAGGTGGTGCTTCCCTTTGAGAAATTTGTGATTCTGGGGGTCTTTCAGCTTTTTCTGCTCCTGTAGTTCTTTCTGCCGACTTCGAAATCTTTTTTTCTTCAGTCTCGGCCTGGGTCTTTATATCTTCAGAACTTTTTTTCTCTTTGAAATCAAAGCTTGTACCTGAAGCTTCAGCAGAACTTTTCTTTAAAAAATTATCCAATTTATACTCAAGTTCTCTCAATCTTAGTTCAACAGAACTTCCTTCCACCTTACTACTTAATTTTATAATACTTATCTCTAATTGTAAACGCGCCCTTGCACTTGAGCGCAATTTTTGCTTTAAAGATGCAAATTCATCTATTATATTTGTGATCTGAACTGTGCTCATTTTTGCAGCAGTATCTGCAAGTTTAGCTAAATAGTTGGAAGAATATTCTAAAATGCCAGATTTTGCTCCACATTCTTTGATTAAAAGTAGTTCTCTACAGTAAGATATTAATTCATCACTAAATCTTTCAATCCCTAGACCTGATTCCAGCAGTTTATCTAATGTCTCGAGTGCCTTCTGGCTCTGCTTATTATTTAAATGAACTAAAAAAGCTCTTAATTTATCTTTATTAACCCTGCCCAGCATTTTGGATATTTCTTCAGTACTTAGACTGCCGTCACTGAAAGAAATAGCCTGGTCAAGTAAACTGATACCATCCCGCATGCCTCCTCTGGCACTACGGGCCAGGATATCTAGAGCTTCTTTTTCAATCTGATATCCTTCCTGATCAGCAATGTACTGCAGCCTACTTTTTATATCACCTAAACTGAGCAGACTGAAGTCAAAGCGCTGGC
>JAGYNO010000083.1 GCA_018399955.1 Halanaerobium sp.
GCCCTACTTCAAGGTTTGGTTGTCAAGTATATTTTATAAATAATAATAAATTTTCGTTCACAAACACTTTACAGCGAATGGCATATCTATTTAAGCCTCTATTTAGGGGCTTTATTTTTTTGTATAATTTTAAGTTTTTTAAATTAATTTTAAGATTGTTGTTATGACGGGGATTATAAAGGGTGAAATAATTAAATATATTTGACATAATGGTGTAATGATGTTATAATATAATTAGTAGTTAAGAAGTGACAAAATAAAAGGAGGAAATAATAATGAAAGAATTTAGTTTTGAAAAGAAAGGTTTAAAATTTGTTTTTGCAGATGGACACATCACTAGCGACGATTATTTGACTTACAGATGGAAAGTGATCGGCGAGTTAGAGAATGAACATGATGAAGAAAATAGAATGTTTCGTAAAGCAAGATATTTAAAAGAGCACAAAGCTATTGGATTTCCTTCAACTAAAACATTAAATGGTAAGAAAACAAGAGGGGTAAAAATTCCTGAAGATATTATTGAAGAAATAGATGAATATTATGATAATTTATTAGCCGAGAAAAATAAAGAAAAAGAAAAAATAAGAAAATCAGAATTAATATTTAAAGTTGAAGCCGCTAAATTAGATAGCAGTTGGGGCATAACCAAACCAATTTTAGTTGAGCAAAAAGATCTATTAACTTCTAATCAAAGAAAAAAAGTCATGGAATTAAAATCATTATTAGGTGAAACTGCAAAATTTGCAGGCGCAACCGAACACATCAATGCTGAAGAATTACCGGTTGAAGAAGGAGAAGAAATAGCTTTAGATGAATTATTAGAAATGGTTAAAGAAACTAAATCATATAAACGGAAAGAAAGGGCTGAACAAAAAGAACAGCAAAAATATGAAGAAGCTGAAAAAGAAGCTAGAGAAACTGGCGAAAATGTAGTTGTAGATAAATTTTCAGTTCAATGTAATGATTCAAGCAAAGAATGCAACACTGACATAATCACAGTGTATATGACCCCGTCTGGCCGGACTAAAGAAGATAGAACTCACACATATTAAAGGAGGATATTAATAATGAAAAAACATAATTTAATTTGTAGGTGGTTGTAATGATTAAAGTAATTGTAAAAGAGGGGATAATTGAAGTTATATCCCCTTATAACCCTGAATTCGTTTCTTTTGCTCACATGAGAGGCGGTAAGTGGAGTAAGAAAAATAAAGTCTGGATGTTTGATCCTCGTGATGAGTTTGCAGTTAGATCAGTATTAATTGATATCTACGGAACTGATGATTATGAAAGCTGCGAGAAAGTAGATGTTAGATTTTGTTATAATGATATTTTCGAGTATTATAATGATTACAAAGTTATTGCCTGCGGTTATGAGTTTGCCAGGGCAAAATGGGGAGATATCAAATTAGCGGACCACACTGTAATTATTGAAGGCAAGCTAATTAATAAAGGTAACTGTGTTAGAGCTGAGAAAGGAACTATTGTTGAACTCAGGTCAGTACCTAAAAAGGCTGCAGAAAGATTTTTCAGAGAATATCCAGAAGCGGTTGAAATAATAGGCGGCATTAATATCGGCCAGCTTAAAGAAGAGAAAATGAAGCTGCAGAAAAGAATTAGAGATATAGAAGAAACTATAGAAAAGCTGGAAGCAGAACAAGAAAAACGGGAAGAACCAGGAGGTGTTATTTCTGATCTTAAAGACTGAGTTAATGGACCACCAGGAAAAAGCAGTTGAGAAATTATCAGGCTTAAAAGTTGGGGCTTTATATATGGACACAGGGACAGGGAAAACCCGTACCGCTCTGGAGCTAGGCCTCAACAGATTGTCAATAGGTAAAGTTGATTGTTTGCTGTGGTTGTGTCCTGTGAGTGTTAAACAAACAATAGAAAAGGAGATAAATAAACATACTTTAAATGTTAACCATGAAATGCTGCAGCCTGATGAGATAAAAGACTGGGATTCTGATATTTTTATAGCAGGGATAGAAAGCACATCACAATCAGATAGAATTAATTTCAGGCTTTACGAACTGGTACAGGATAAAGAATGTTTTATTATTGTTGATGAAAGCAGCTTAATTAAGAATCCTCAGGCTAAAAGGACTCAAAATATATGGCGCCTGGGAGAGCAGGCAAATTATAAACTTATACTTAATGGGACTCCGCTTTCAAACGGTGAAGAAGATTTGTTTGCTCAGTGGTATTTTCTTGATCAGCGAATATTAGGATATACAAGTTATTATAGTTTTGCTGCCAATCATTTAGAGTTAGAGCCGGAAACAGGCAGGGTTCTAAAAGCTTTCAATAAGAAATTACTAAGCAAAAAATTAGCTCCCTACACTTACCAAATCAAAAAGTCAGAGTGTTTAGATTTACCTAAGAGAACCTACTCTACAAGGTATTATAACATGACCAGAGAACAGGAAATTATATACCAATCAACTATGGAAGATTTACTTTTCAGTTTAGATTATTCCAAATTTGAATCTTACAGCTTGTTTCAGTTATTTACAGCTTTGCAAAAAGTAGTTTCTGGTTTAACTCAGCATAACAAAAAAATATTTGATAAACCAAAAAGCAACCCCAGAATTAAATTGCTGCTTGGCATTATTGAAGATTTGCCAGAAGAAAAAATAATTATCTGGTGTAAATATAAACATGAAATCAATGGGATAGTTGATGTATTAAGCGAGAAGTTTGGAGCTGATCAAGTTACTGAGTTCTGGGGAGAACTTTCTGAGAATAAAAGAAATAATGAATTAGATAGTTTTGAGAGTAAAGCAAGGTTTCTTGTTGCTAACAAAGAATGTGGGGCCTTTGGCCTTAATTTACAATTCTGCAGCTATGCTATTTATTATTCTAATAACTTCACTTGGGCGACCAGGTACCAGTCAGAAGATAGAATTTATAGAGCTGGGCAGGAAAACAATGTTCATATTATAGATATAGTCTGCAACAATACTATTGATGAAAGAATACAAGACTCGCTAATGTCAAAGCAAAGCATAGTTAATAATTTTAGAAAAAGTATTGATAAACTTAAAGATAAAGATGATCTGGAAAGGTGGTTAAACAATGCCAAAAAAGTATCTGGAAAAGAATGTGTATCAAGCAGCACTTGAAAGATATGATATTATATTTAATGAATTTGATAATATTTATTTTTCTGTATCAGGCGGAAAAGACAGCGGTTTAATGTGGCAGCTGGCTTTAAAGAAAGCTAAAGAGCATAATAAAAAAATAGATATGCTTTATATAGATTTAGAAGCTCAATACACAGCCACCATTGACTTTGTTGAAAGATTAATTGAGAATGAAGAATATATAAACAGAGTCTACTGGGTTGCTTTGCCTCTCAACTTAAGAAATGCGGTGTCTATAATACAGCCGAGATGGACCTGCTGGGGTAAACAGGCTAAGGATAAATGGGTCCGGCCAATGCCTCAAAATAAGTGGGTTATTAATGAAGATAATTGTGAGTGGGATTGGTTTAGGCCAAAGATGGAATTTGAAGAATTTATAATATTATTTGCTGAATGGTATGCTGATCAATTTGGAAAATCAGCTGCAGGAATTGGGATTAGATCCAATGAAAGTTTAAACAGATTTCGCACTATTATTAGTGATAGAAAAACAAAATATAAAAATTATGGATGGACAACTCAAGTTAAAGTAAATAGTAAACCCATTCCAGTATATAACTTTTTCCCGCTCTATGATTGGACCGCAGAGGATGTCTGGCACGCTATAAGCAAGTTTGATTTAGACTTCAATGAAATATATGAGCTTATGTATAAGAATGGATTATCTATCTATGAGCAGCGCTTATGCCAACCCTATGGTGACGATCAACGGGATGGACTCAATCAATTTAAAGCTTTAGAGCCTGAGACCTGGGAAAAAGTGCTTAAGCGGGTTAATGGGGTCAATTTTGGGAACATATATGCTCGCACAAGTCTTTTAGGTAACATCAAGTCAGAGAAGCCAGAAAGCATTACCTGGGAGCAATATGCAGTTTACTTGCTTGAAAGTATCAGAATGTATGCTCCTGAGTTAGAAAATCACTACTATGATAAGATAAAAACTTTTATGAGTTGGTATGAGGATAAAGAAAATCTTCCAACTGAAGATATACCGGATACCGCTAGTAAAACTTTAGAAAGTAAAAAGAAAGCAGCTTCATGGAGAAGAATAGCCAGAGCTTTAGAAAAAAATGATTTCTGGATGAAGAGGTTGAGTTTTTCATCTACTAAATCAGATATTGAAAAATTAAACAAACTTAAAGAAAAATACAGCAATATGCTTGGAGATGGGAAATATGGCGCTGATTTAAAAAGATGGGAAAGGGGTGAGTTATAATGAATTTAGAATTTCCTTGTCTGGATGCTAAGCTAGTACTTGCAGAAAAAGTAGTAGCCAATGATTATAATCCCAATAAAGTAGCAACGCCAGAAATGAAATTACTTAAGCTGTCAATAAAATTAGATGGTGTCACTCAACCAATTGTAACTTATTACAATGAAGATAATGACCAGTACACAGTTGTTGACGGATTTCACAGGTACACTTTAATCAAGAATCACTTTAATTCTGATAAAATCCCAGTTACAATAATTGATAAACCTTTAGATGAGAGAATGGGATCGACTATCAGACACAATAGGGCCAGAGGTACTCATCAAATTAGAGGAATGAGCGATATAGTATTGGAACTTTCAAAAGATGGTTGGTCCGATGAAGAAATATGTAATAAATTAGGCATGGAATTAGATGAAGTTATCAGATTAAAACAGATTACAGGTCTCAAGGAAGCTTTTGCAAATCATGAGTTCAGTAAAAGTTGGGAAGAATATGAAGAAAAAAGAGAAAAAGCTATGAAACAGCAAAAATTAATTACATTGGAGGAATAAACATGAAAAGAAAAAACATTCAAATCACAGAAAAACAAGAAGAAAAATTAAAAGAAAAATCATATAAAACTAGAAAATCAGAAGCAGAAATTATAAGAGAAGCGCTTGATTTATATTTTGATAATAACCCGGCTTAATTGCCGGGCTTTTTCTTTGCAAATTTGTTATGGCACCAACTCGGCACCAATTTAAAACCAAATCCAATACACTTCAATCAATCCCCTGCGATAATATAATCAATAGTGAAGCAATACCTGCGCCTGTAACACCATCACCAAGTCGCTGAAAAAAGTTATTACCTTGTTGTTGCTCATAATTATCAATTTGCTTTTTGTATTCAACGATTAATTCATTTGCAGAATCAACTTTTGCTTGTAGGCGTTCGTTTTCTGCTCTTAATTCTTCGATGTAATTTGCCAGCTCGATAATTTGCTGATTAGTAAGCAAATATCCTTCATCTGTCTTTTTAATATTTTGAAGCGGTTCATTCGCTATTGCTATTGTCGAGAATATCATCAATAACACTAGCAGCAGACTCATGATCCGTATGCTTTTTTGCCTCAATGTCATCACCTGCCGTTTCATAATTTTCTTCTTTTTTATAAATAACAAAAGCTTTATTATTTCCTAAT
>JAGYNO010000084.1 GCA_018399955.1 Halanaerobium sp.
TAATATAGAAATTATAGATAATGATATAGAGATTTTAAATAAGTTAATTTTAAAAATGTTTATAATTTATTTATTAAACAGATAAATTACCTATATAGCTTGATACTAAAAAAAAATAATGCTATAATTAAGATGTGATGAAATAAACAGATTAAATTTTCGACAAACTTTTAATTGTTTACTAATTTCCCTTATAATTGTTTAATTAGAGACTGTTTTGGGCTTTTAAAGACATAAATATTATTGAACAAGGATTAGTCAAAGGGGGCTGAAGTTATGTTGAAAAAATTAACTGTTGAAACTACTGAAGAGGTTGAATTTGTAGAAATCACTGATCAGATTAAAGATTTAGTTTCTGAAAATGGTGTTGATTCTGGACTGCTGCAGATTTTTATTCCTCATGATGAAGCTGCTGTTACGATGATGGGTAAGGGAAATAAAGATATTGCAGGTGATATCAAGTTTGAGATTAATAAACTTGATGATGATTTTGGCCATATTGAAAGTAATGTTTCGGCTGCTCACTTTAAGTCAAGTGTACTTGGTGTAGACATATCATTTATCATTGATGGAGGAGAGCTTCTTTTAGGATCAACTCAAGGAATTTATTTAACAGACTTTATGGGTCCAGCAGAAAGAGAAGTACTTGTTAAAATTATAGAAGGTTAAAATATTACTTTTAAAAATATAAATAAAAATCAGAGATTGATTATTCAAGCCCCATTTTACTGGGGCTTTTATTTTTTTTACTTGACAGAGATAATTTTGTATGTTAAAGTTAAAAAAACAATAAATCTTATCCAGAGAGGTGGAGGGACTGGCCCTTTGAAGCCCAGCAACCAGCAGTTTTTACTGCCCGGTGCTAATTCCAGCAGGTAGAACCTGAAAGATAAGTAGGTAAATTATTAACTACCCACTCCTACTTATAGGTTGTGGGGTTTTTTAATTTACAGCCTATTTAACGATATTTTATGGATAAGTTAAATTAAAGAGAACATGAGGAGGATAAAAATGGATCTAAAATTTGATACAATTGCTTTACATCATGGTTATCAGGCGGAAAAAAGTAAAAAATCTGCTGCAGTTCCAATTTATCAAACTACTTCATATTTATTTGATAGTACTGAACATGCTGCAGACTTGTTTGCTCTTAAAGAAGAAGGGGATATTTACACAAGGCTTCAAAATCCTACTAATTCAGTACTTGAAAAAAGAATTGCAGCTTTAGAAGGAGGAGTAGGAGCACTTGCAGTATCATCTGGTCAGGCTGCAGAGGTTATCGCACTATTGACAATCTGTAAAAATGGTGATGAAATTATTAGTGGGAGTTCAATTTATGGTGGTACACATAATTTATTTAAACATACTTTTAAAAATTTTGGGATTGATGTAAAATTTGTTAATTCAGATGATCCTGAAAGTTTTAAAAAAGCAGTTAGTAATAAAACAAAAGCTCTTTATGTTGAAACAATAGCTAATCCAACTTTAAATGTTCCGGATTTTGAAAAATTGGCAGATATTGCTCATCAGGCAGGAGTACCACTTATTGTTGATAATACTTTTGCTTCACCTTATTTATCTAGACCGATAGAACATGGAGCAGATATTATTGTTCATTCTACAACTAAATATATAGCAGGTCACGGGAATTCCATAGGTGGTATTATTGTAGATGGAGGTAGTTTTGATTGGGATACAGGTAGATTTCCTGGGCTTGTAGAGCCAGATCCGAGTTATCATGGAGTTAAATTTCAGGAAGAGTTTGGTGAAGCTGCTTTTATTACTAAAGCAAGGGTCCAGCTGCTTAGAGATCTCGGCAGTTCACCAAGTCCTTTTAATTCATTTTTAACTATCACAGGTTTGGAGACTTTAAGTTTAAGAATGGAGCGGCATTCAGAAAATGCTCTGGCAGTGGCTGAGTTTCTGCAGGATGATGAGCGGGTAGATTGGGTTAATTATCCTGGACTTAAAGAACATGATTCTCATGATAATGCTGAAAAATATTTAGAAAATGGATTTGGAGGTATGGTGACCTTTGGAATAAAAGGAGGAAAAGAAACTGCTGAAAAGTTCATAAACAATCTTGAGATATTCCTACATTTAGCTAATGTTGGTGATGCAAAGTCATTAGCAATTCACCCAGCTAGTACAACCCATCAGCAGTTAAGCGAAGAGGATTTAATTAAAACAGGTATAACGCCAGGGTTAATTAGATTATCAGTTGGGATTGAGGATATAAAGGATTTAAAGGCTGATCTTAATCAGGCCTTAGATATTTCACAAAAATAATTAATAAGTAAATATATTATGGCATAAAGCAGAAGAGGAGTGAGTATAATGCCGATTAAAATACAGGATGAATTACCTGCAGTAGAAACACTTGAAAATGAAAATATATTTGTAATGAAAGAGTCGAGAGCTACTCATCAGGATATTCGTTCTCTAAGAATATTAATATTAAATCTAATGCCTACAAAAATTATTACTGAAACACAAATACTTCGTTTGATAGGAAATTCAGCTCTGCAGGTGGATGTGGATTTACTTCATCCAGCTAGTCATAATTCTAAAAATACAGATGAATCACATTTGATTGAGTTCTACAATACTTTTGATGAAATTAAAGATCAAAATTATGATGGTATGATAATAACTGGAGCACCAGTTGAAAAACTTTCATTTGAAGAGGTAGACTACTGGGATGAATTAAAAAAGATAATGGACTGGAGCTTACATCATGTTTTTTCTACACTGCATATTTGTTGGGGAAGTCAGGCTGCTCTTTATCATCATTTTGGTGTTCCTAAACATCCACTGTCAGAAAAGATGTTCGGAGTTTTTCCACATACAAAAAATAAAAAACATGTTAAGCTGATGCGCGGTTTTGATGATTTATTTTATGTGCCTCATTCTAGATATACCGAAACAAGAAGAGAGGATATAGAAAAAGTTGATGAAATTGAGATACTATCTGAATCTGAGGAATCTGGAGTATATTTAATGGTAAATAATAATGGCAGACAGGTATTTGCAACTGGTCATTCAGAATATGATGCTAAAACTTTAGAAACAGAATATTTAAGAGACATAGAAAAGGGTCTTGATATTGATCCACCAAAAAATTATTTTAAAGATGATGATCCAGAAAAAGAAATTCTTGTCCGCTGGAGAGGCCATGCTAACTTGCTCTTTGTCAACTGGTTAAACTATTATGTCTATCAGGAAACACCTTTTGATTTAAGTGAACTGGAATAATAATATTCTAAAACATTTAGCTCTTGTTTATTATCTTTTATCACATTAATGATGTTTGGAAGCTCATGATGATTACTGTATTAATATATAGTTAATAATAATGCAAAAAAGATAAGTGTTCATGGTTTACAATTTAAGCATAAAACTTGACAATAATAAAATTAAGTATATAATTAATTTTAATATAAGTAATATAATTTCATAAGTGAATAAGAAAAAATTATTATTAACTTATCCTAATAATTAATATAAGATGATAAGAAAGGATGATTTATAATGTTTAACACAATGTACAAATTTCTTAAAGAAGCGAAACTAGAAAAAAATAACAGAGTTGAGCTTAATGCATTTAAAAATTTAGGCAATTATTAAAACAAAATAACTATAATAGAATACAAATAAAAAAACACCTGTAATTTAAGGTGTTTTTTTATTTATTATTAGTCAATTATGTGATATTCTAATATATAGAAAGTAAAATATTTTTTAAAGATTATATAATTTTTTAATCTAGACAAATAAAGAAATTTATAAGAGGAGGATTTAAATGAGTATTCACATTGGTGCCAAAAGGGGAGAAATTGCAGAAACTATTTTATTACCAGGAGATCCATTAAGAGCTAAATTTATAGCTGAAAAATATTTAGATGATGTAGTTCAATATAATGCTATCAGAGGTATGTATGGATTTACGGGTAGATATAAGGGAAAAAAAGTATCTACTCAGGGTACAGGAATGGGGATGCCTTCTTTATCAATTTATGTTAATGAAATTATACGTGATTATGGTGTTAAAAATTTAATTAGGGTTGGCTCATGTGGTTCATTTAATAAAGATGCTAAAGTAAGAGATGTAATTCTAGCAAAAGCAGCCTGCAGTAATTCCCAGATGAATAAATTACGTTTTGATGGCAAAGATTATGCCCCAGCTGCCAGTTTTAAACTTCTTTTAAAAGCATATCAGGCTGCAGAAAAAAAAGGAATAGATGTAAAGGTTGGTACAATACTCAGCAGTGATTCTTTTTATAATGATGATTCAGAGGCATGGAAAAAATGGAGGCAGTATGGAGTTTTAGCAGTAGAAATGGAAACCGCAGAGCTTTTTACACTTGCTGCTAAATATGGTGTTGATGCATTAAGTATCCTTACTGTTAGTGATTCATTGGTGACTGGAAAAGAAACAACATCTAAAGAAAGAGAACAGACTTTTACAGATATGATGGAAATTGCTTTAGAATTAGCTGAATAACATTTAAAATTTTTATTTAAATTTTAGTATAATGATTATAATAATTATTATTTTTTCCCCGGTGAATAATTTCATCGGGTTTTGAATATTAATGAACAGATATAAATTATTATTTTTGCTGATATTATCATCTAAAGATGTTATAATAATTATGTGAATAGTTAAAAAAATATAATAAAAAGACGACCTTCAATGTGTAATTTGTGACTGGTTTTGCTTTTGTGGATTTACAGTAATGATATAATTGAATAAAATAATTAGATTGGAGGTTTAATTTAATGCGTAATGAAGAAAAAGTATCTTTTTATTCTCATTTTATTGGTTTTTTACTTGCCTTTATAGGAGTTATATTTTTAGTTTTTAGAGCTTTAGATAGTCCAGGCAAATTAACTGCAGCATTGGTTTATGGCATTTCTGTTATGTTTTTGTTTTTAGCTAGTTCTTTATATCATGCCTTTAAAAAAGAGGAAGATGAAAAATCTATTTGGAGAAAACTTGACCACTTTGCAATTTTTGTTATGATTGCGGGTTCTTATACTCCAGTAGCATATATATATTTAGAAGGATGGATGCGGTGGGTCATAATAATTCTGCAGTGGAGTTTAGTTTTTGGTGGTTTTTTCTTAAAATTCCTTTATTTTAAAACACCCAGGATTTTATATACAATTATCTATCTTTTTATGGGGTGGGTGGGTATCTTTGCATTTCATCAACTTTTTCTGACAATGCCGACATCTTCATTATTATTGATGTTTGCTGGTGGTCTTTCATTTACAGCAGGTGCAGTTTTTTATATAATCAAAAAACCTGTAATAACAGCTAATTTTGGTTTTCACGAAATTTTTCATTTCTTTATTTTGGCTGGAGGTATTTTCCATTATTTATTAGTTTTTATGGCAGTTGGT
>JAGYNO010000085.1 GCA_018399955.1 Halanaerobium sp.
GAAGTTCAAACTCATATTAATTATATAAATTTCCAAAGGAGGAAGTCGATTGAAGAAAGAAATGATTAAAAAGATTAAAAACAATATTGCATTTGTTGAAGAAGAACTACAGGATTATGATTCTGAGTTAAGCAATGAAGTTAAACAGAAAAAGCTTGATGAAATATCTTCGGCCCTTGAGACAATTTATTCTTATATTGAAGGTGCAATGGGCGGAAGTGATCAGGAACTGGAAAATATTAAAATCAGATATAGAAATTTAGATCATGAATACAAAGAACTAAAAAAGACCTTTGATAATTCACCTGATGACAGAAAAAAAGACTATTTGGGGTAAAAAAACTCCTATCAAAATTATAATTGATAGGAGTTTAGTATTTAATATTCTATTTTTAATTGCATTATCTTAAATTTCATTATCTAACCGGACACGCACCAGTATCACAGGCAGCATCTTCTACTTCTCTTTCGAGATACTCTGTTTCGTATTTAGAAACCAGTGAAGGATTAAATCTTTCCATCTCTTCCACTCTTTTTTGATACTCCTCTTCGGTGATTTCTTCATAAGGCATTAAATCATAGAAATTATCATTATATGATAAGAAAGAAATACCAACTACATCATCCCAGTTTTCCCAGAGCCATTCCTCTACATCATCCCATTCATCATCTTTTACATGTACAGTAATCGATGCATTATGGTCTACATAGTTTTTCATAAACATTTTATATGTTTCAAGCTGATCCAGTGCATCAATATCAGCTTTAACCTGACCTTCTGGAGCCTTAACAGGAAATTCGATAACAAGAGTTTCTGGATCTTCAGGATCCTGGCCGACTTCCGGATGAATTGAATAGTCTAATTCTTCACAGACCCGGGCCAGCGGATCAGAAGCTGAAATCCTGACTCGGCGTAAATAATAGGCACTGTGAGAATAATGTAGGCCGCTGGAAACTGTAGGCATCTGAGTCTGAGTACCTTCTGGCTTAACTGTAGTTACAAGTAGAGGCTCATTATCTCCAACCTCTTCTGCAATTTCAGCTGCAGCTTTCTTAGCAGCATCTCTCAGCTCTGCTAAAAGTACTGCTTCTCCTTCTTCATCAAGTCCAACTGCATTTTTCATATCCTGCCAGCCAGTTACAGAAGTACCAATTAATCTATCTCTTTTATTTATTTGATCCCATTCTGGTAATTCAAATTCTATCAATGACATCCTATAACCTGATCTTGCTGAAAGCTTCTGAGCTTCAAATAAAGCATCTCTATCTAAATTACCTTCATCTTCAACAAAACCCATAACATTAAGTGATGTTAAGTTGCAGACTCCTCTAGAATCTAATAAAATTTCTGCACAGGGATTAACACCTTTAAAGTTCTCTCTTCTGCGGCTGGCTTCCACAGCATTTATAAATCCTGGTTCTCCACTAAAACGCATCTGCTTAATATGCCAGTTCATCTGTTCTCTAGATGGTTTACTTTCATAAAAAATGCTGTTATTACTCATCTGGCGGTGTGATATTTCGGGATTGATAACCCACTCATCATCTCTTTTTACATATAAATTACTTTTTGCCTGAGAAATATCTTTATCACCTTCACTAAACAAGCAAATCTGTGAAGATCTTCTAACTCCCCCAGAAACAACATTTTCTGCAATAATATTAGAAATATCCATCGCATCTATTGGTTTTAGCTTAACTCTTTTTATATCATCTAAATCTCTATCCGGTTTTTCTTTAAGAAGCTTATCTATTTTAGTAAACATCCTCTTTAAGCTTTGGTGGCCGGAAGCTGTCCCGCCAAATGTTTTAAGCTTTTCTCCTTTAGGACGTACTGAATCATAATTAAATATAATCCTCTTAACAGAACGGAATGCATGATCAACCAAAAACTTAAAGTAATACTCTAAAGACTGAATCCAGCCTTCTTTACTATCTCCAACATTTACAGTTACTACATCTTCTCCATCAAATTCAAAGTTGGTATATTCTCTTCTTTCATCTTTTGGAACAGGCTCATAATATTTATGGATTACCTCAATATTTGTTCTAATCTTCGGTAATTGTTCTACATCACGAGGTAATACACGAAATCCTACACCTGACGCATACTCCACAGTTTTCACTGCAGTGCAGACTATATCTTTCCCCTGACGAAGGGGATCTTGCACTTGGGATAAGTACTCATCTCTTACCCTACTCCATTTCTGGATAGTCGTTACACCTTTCATTCTAAAACTTAATCAAAAAATATAGAATGATTTGGCACGGTATTACCATCTATCCCTTTGGGACAACAGGCTCTCTTAGTCAGTTTATTATTTATTCACTGATACCGTTAGCACTGCTCTTAACAGTACACCCCTGAGTAAGGGTTCACAAGATTTTTCATTATCACATTACTGTAATAAGCGGCTACTACTTAACCGATCATCAAAAGATAAAATATATCTTGATATGCTTTAAAGCTATCAACTACAGTAAAACTGCAGTTATAATTTGACATACCGTATTTTTTACTTGACTCTGTAGAAGCTGTCCAGAGTGTCCTTCCAGCCAAAAAATTCTTTAAATGATAAACATTATCATAGAGTTTTTCGGCTTCTTTTTTTGTAGTGGGAGCTAAAGAACAGTTATATTCTACAGCTCTTTTAACTGTTTCCCACCAGTACTCGCGGCGCTGTTCTTCCTCTAGCCAGCGAGAATATGTTCTATAATAAATAAATTCTCCTAACTCAGTTGGAAATGGGTTAGGTTGATGCTTATATTTGCTTAAAAAATCATTGGTTAACAGCACATTCTCTTTTTCTTCAGTTTTTCTTTTCAATCTTGACTGCTGCCTTTTACTCCTGTATAAAATATAAGTTTTTGCAGTAGTCACATAAGCAGACTTCATTAATTTTTCTTCAACTAAATCCTGAATCTCCTCAACCTTTGGAACTTTATCTTTACTGTAAAATTCTTTTTTTAGACTGTTTTCTACTTCAACAGCCACCTTCTCCGCGTCTTTCTCACCTGCATCTTCTCCAGATTCAATCATCGCTCTGTGAATAGCTGTCTTTATTTTATCTCTTTTATACTCTACTTCACGACCATCACGTTTAATTACTGTCATATCAGACCCGCTCAAATTACCGCCTCCTTAGTTTAACTTTGTATTCTAACTATTAATTATAGCATATTTAAATCAACTTATCAGTACTTGAGAACTGATTAATTTGGAATACTAAGATTTAGGTAGAATAGGCCCGGACAAATGTCCTGGTATTATATAATGTTGATATTTGAAACTAATTCAATTTAACAGTATTATTTAGTCTCCTATAATAATTATATAATAATAGTGAAAAATAATCAAACAAATGTTTGTTTATGCTGGATAATTCACACTATACAAAAAGACCACAGCAGATACTGTGGTCTAATAATTAAATGTAATTTCTGTTTTATATTTCTTTATCTTTTAACTCTGCCTGAAGCATTACCAGCAGCAAGAGTTTCTACCTCTTTTACACTTACATGGTTGAAGTCACCAGGGATCGACTGCTTTAAGCAGGAAGCAGCTGCTCCAAATTCTGCAGCATCTTGAAGCTCTTTACCTGTGACCAATGAATAAATCAATCCACCTGCAAATGAATCTCCACCACCTACACGATCAATAATTGTAATTTCATACTTGGTTGACTGCACAAAGTTTTCTCCATCAAAAAGAACAACTAACCAGCCATTATGCGAAGCACTGCGGCTTATTCTTAAATGACTTCCTACTAATTCGAGATCAAAGCGATCGATCAGCTGTTTAGCCACATCTTTGTAGCCTTCAACATTGATATCTCCACCGGTGATGTCAGAACCACTTTTAATATCAAATACCATTTCTGCATCTTCTTCATTAGCTATTACAACATCTGTATATTCCATCAGGCCTTCCATTACTTTGCCGGCTCTTTCTCTGCTCCAGAGCTTTGCCCGATAATTTAAGTCACAGCTTACTTTAACTCCATGCTTTTTAGCTGCTTTAACAGCTTCCAAGGTAACATCTGACATTCTTTCGCTCAGAGCTGGAGTTATTCCTGTATAGTGAAACCAGTCAGCATCAGCAAAAATTTCTTCCCAGTCAAAATCTGCACTCTCTGCTTCTGCAATCGCAGAGTGAGCCCGATCATAAACAACATTAGATGGTCTCTGGCTTGCACCGTTCTCACAGTAGTAAATTCCTAAACGCTCTCCACCACGTGCAATATAATCAGTATTAACACCAAAACGGCGAACTTCGTTTAAAGCAGCCTGGCCAATTGGATTATCCGGCAGCTTTGTTACAAAATAAGCATCAAGTCCATAGTTAGCTAAGGAAATAGACGTATTTGCTTCTCCTCCACCATAAATTACATTAAAACTATCCGCCTGAATAAAACGCTCGTGATCAGGTGGTGTTAAACGCAGCATAATTTCTCCAAATGTTACAACTTTTTTAGACATAAATAGAATCCTCCTGTTAGTTTTTAGTTTAAGCTATTTCTTCTCTTGCTTCTTTGATCAGCCTGATAAACTCTGCTGCTGTTTCTGTTACCCTGTCATAATCTCCAGTTTTTGCACCTTTACTTAAAGCACTACCTACCCCAACAGCCCAGCTGCCAGCTTTAATCCAATCTTTTACATTGTCAAGACTTACTCCACCAGTTGGCATTAAAGGTGCCTGAGGTACAGGTGCTTTAACAGCACTAATGATTTTTGGCCCGAAAAGTGTGGCAGGGAAGACCTTGATCACATCTGCTCCCTCTTCCATGGCATTTATAACTTCGGTTACTGTCATACAGCCCGGCATAACAGCTTTTTGATAACGATTACACAGTTTTACAGTTTCTTTATCAAAAGCCGGAGAAACAATATACTCAGCACCAGCCAATATGCATGCCCGAGCCGTTTCTGAGTCTAAAACAGAGCCAGCCCCAACCAGCATTTCATCACTGCTGTATTCTTCTGTCAATTTTTTAATAACATCAACTGCCCCAGGTACAGTCATTGTAATTTCAATAGCCTCTACCCCACCTTTTTTAACTGCTTCTGTAATTTTTAAAGCCTCTTCTGCATTTTCTGCCCTAATCACTGCAACGATTCCTGTTTCTCTCATCCTCTTTAAATTTTCTAATTTACTCATTTGTG
>JAGYNO010000086.1 GCA_018399955.1 Halanaerobium sp.
TCTTCTCTACCAGCTTTTTATATACAGCAAAACATTGATGATTTAAAAATTGAAACAAGTATCCACAGAAGTAGAAATGTCGTTATCTCAAGACTTATGAAAAAAGAAGTTGATGCTGCACTGATATCTACTAATGAAGCGGCAAAACTTTATAATAAGGGTGTAAAAGTCCAAATCGCAGGTATCCATACATGGGGAATCTTTTATCTTATAAGCAGCAGAAAAGATATTGAAAACTGGTATGATTTAAAAGGTAAAGATATATATGTTCCAGATAAAGGTGGACCATTAGACATTGTTTTTCAGGAACTTCTGCAGAAAAACAATTTAGATATTACAAAGGATCTTCAGATACAAAGAGGGAAAATGAGAGAAGTCACTCAGCTTATGATAAACAATATGGCAGAAACTGCTGTTCTCAGAGAACCTTTTGTTACACAGTGCTTATTAAAAAATAATAATACAAAAGTTGTACTTGACCTGCAGAAGGAATGGAATCAAGTCTATTCTTTTAGAATCCCTCAATCAGCCCTCATTTTTAGAAAAGAGTTTGCTGAAGAAAATCCAGAACTTGTAAATAAACTTGAAGAAAATTATAAAAATGCTCTTAATTATCTTAACAATAATAGAAATGCTGCAGCTGAACTGGGGCAGCAATTCTTAGAAGTTGATAAAGAAATTATTTTAGAGTCTTATGAAAGATTAAATCTAAAATATCAGAACAGCATTGAAGTTAAAGATGAAATAGAAAAATATTTTCAGAGCTTAATGAATTATAGTAAAGAAACGATTGGTGGGAATATTCCTGATGAAGAATTCTACATTAAAAACTAAAGAAAGTCTAAAAAATACTGATAGTCCAAAATATTATTACAGTATTTTGGGATCATTAATATTGATATTAATCTGGAAATTGATTTCGCTAGGATATAACCCGATTATTCTTCCTTCTCCAGAACAAACTTTTATAACTATTTATAAAATGCTTTTTAGCAGTTCTTTCTGGTTAACCATAGCTTATTCATTTTTTAGAGTAGTATCTGCATATCTACTTTCTTTTATAACCGGCAGTATAATAGGTATAATAATGGGTTTAAATAAAAAGATTGATATATTTTTAAGTCCTTTCATCTCTATGCTTCAGACTATACCTAATATCTCCTGGATACTGCTTGCAATAATCTGGTTTGGTTTAAATTCTAAAATAGTAATTTTTACAATATTCATTTCTATATTACCAATATTTGTTATAAACAGCCGGGAGGGTATTAAAAATACCAGTCAAGAATATCTGGAAATGGCAGCTGTTTATCAATTAAAACCATTAACCATATTTACAAATATATATATTTATTCCATTAAACCATACCTTAGATCAGCAGCAGTTATTACTGGTGAGAGAGCCTGGAAAATTGGAGCTATGGCAGAGCTTTTAAGCTTAGAAACTGGTATAGGTGCAGGTCTTTACTGGGCCAGAAATAATCTTCAGACTGAAAGAATTTTTGCCTGGACAATAGTTTTAGTAATTCTCGGTTTTACAAGTTCTCAGCTATTAAAATTTATTCTATCTGACAAATAAACCCAGACAGAATTTGTCTGGGTTTATTTTCATTATCTTCCTATTCTCTTATTAATATAATTATTACTTATTTAATCAATCTCTCTAAAAAGATTAACCATTTCTATCAGTGATACTGCTGCATCATAACCTTTGTTCCCTGATTTAGTTCCAGCTCTCGAAATAGCCTGTTCGATTGTATCTGTTGTTAAAACTCCAAAAATAACAGGCTTTTCTTCATCCAGTCCAACTTTAGCAATACCTTTTGATACCTCTGCTGAAACATAATCAAAATGAGGTGTTTCTCCACGAATTACTGCACCTAGCGCTATAATACCATCATATTTATCAGAAGCAGCCATTCGCTGTGCGGTCAATGGTATTTCAAATGAACCAGGTACCCAGGCAAGTTCAATGTCTTTCTCTGCTACTCCATGTCTTTTAAGACCATCAAGAGCTCCATCAAGTAACTTGCTTGATATAAATTCATTAAAACGCCCCACAACTATTCCCACTTTAATTCCATCACCTATTAATTGACCTTCATATGTTTTAACCATTATCATTCTCCTTTACTAATATTTTTTAAAGCTAATAATATTTAAAAATTAAATTTCTTATTGATCGAAATCCAGCAGATGTCCCATCTTATTCTTTTTAACTTTCAAATAAAATTCATTTTCTTTGTTTGGATCTATTTTCAAAGGAACTCTTTCTATTACCTGCAGACCATAACCTTCCAGCCCCACAATTTTTGTTGGGTTATTAGTTAAAAGCTTGATTGTAGTTAAACCAAGTTCAGATAATATTTGAGCTCCAATTCCATAATCTCTAAGATCTGCTTCAAAACCTAGTGCAATATTTGCCTCTACAGTGTCCATTCCCTGATCCTGAAGATTATAGGCTTTAATTTTATTAACAAGACCAATTCCCCTACCTTCCTGACGCATGTAGAGTACAACACCTTCACCCTTATCATTAATCAGCTGCAGTGATGCTGCCAGCTGTTCACCACAATCACAGCGCTTTGATCCAAATATATCGCCTGTTATACACTGAGAATGTACCCTAACAAGCACATCTTCTTTTCCCTCTATATTGTCTTTTATTATAGCGATGTGTTCTTTATCATCAACATCTGTTGTAAATACTTTAATTTTAAATCTTCCAAATTCAGTTGGGAGTTCTGCTTCAGCTGCTAAATGAATAAGTTTATCTTCTCTTTTTCTATATTTAATTAGATCTTCAATTGAAATTAGCTTTAAATCATGTTTTTCTGCAAATTTTTCTAAAAAAGGAAGTCTTGCCATTTCTCCATCTTCTTTGATAATCTCACATATAACCCCTGCTGGTTTTAAGCCTGCAAGTCTTGCAAGATCTACTGCAGCTTCTGTATGACCTGCTCTGCGGAGTACTCCACCTTTTTTTGCTCCAAGTGGAAAAACATGCCCAGGCCGCATAAAATCATTTGGCCGTGAATTTTCATCAACCATTTTTTGGATTGTATAAGCTCTTTCTTGAGCTGAAATACCTGTTGTAACATCGAGATGATCAACAGATACTGTAAATGCAGTAGAATGTGTTTCCGTATTTTTTTCTACCATCATCGGCAGATCAAGTCTATCTAAAATATCTTTTTCAACAGGTGTACAAACAAGACCTCTTGCTTCTTTAATCATAAAATTTATTGCTTCTTTATCTGCCTTTTCTGCTGCCATGAGGAGATCCCCCTCATTTTCACGATCTTCATCATCTACAACAACTACCATTTTGCCATTTTTAATATCAGCAATGGCATCTTCAATCTTATCCATTTTAATCCCCTCTCTAATGATAATTAAATTTCTATTTCAATCTTTGATATTAATATATTTTATATACTGTTGACTCTATTTTTATTACTAGATAAATCCATTTTCAGCAAGAAAATCTTTTGTTATATTTTTATTATTGTCTTTGCTATTTCTCAACATTTTATAAACATATTTGCCAAGCATATCAGTTTCTATATTAACCTTGTCTCCTTTTTTTAGTTCTGCAAGGTTTGTTTCTGACCAGGTTTCTGGAATTAATGAAATTGTCATAACACCATCATCAATCTCCATTACAGTTAAACTAACTCCATTGACAGCAGCTGAACCTTTTTTAACAATATATTTTTCAAGTTCTTTGGAAATTGAAAGTTCTATCACTTTAGCATTGTTTTGGTTTTTAATGTTTTTAACATCTGCAGTTCCATCTATGTGTCCAGTTACAAAATGACCGCCAATAAAATCACTTAATCTTAATGACTGTTCTAAATTAACTTCATACCCAACCTTCAAATCTCCCAGATTAGTTGCCTTTAATGTCTCAGGCATAACATCGGCTCTGAAATAATTATCTCCAAAATTCACAACTGTTAAACAAGCACCATTAACAGCAATACTATCTCCTATTTTTATATCTTTTAAAACTTTTTCTGCTTTTATTTCTAACTGATATTTTTTATTTCCTGTTATTTTTCTTAAGAATTCTCCCTTTTCCTGGATAATTCCTGTAAACATAATAGTCACCTCCAGCTCTAGAACTTTAAACTATTTTTTTAATTTAGCTATAAATAAGTAGTTGTCTCCAAGTTTTTTACTTTTTAAAACTTCAATATTTTTTGCTTTACTCATTAATTCTGGTCCTTTTCCACAGAAAGAAGCGATACCATCACTGCCTCCATATATTTTTGGAGCAATGAAATAATATAATTTATCAATTAACCCTTTATGCAGAAAAGAATGGCTGAGTTTTGCCCCTCCTTCAACTAAAATACTGCTTATTTTCTTTTGATGAAGGTATTTTAATATTTTTTTTATTGCTAAAAAATTATTTTCATCTAAAGAAAAAGTGATAATTTCTACCTGTTCTTTAGAATTTAATTTATTAAATTTAGAATTGTTTTTTTCAGCTGCTTTTTCTCCACTTATAATCAAAGTATCTGCTTCTGATTTCTGATTAATAATTTTTGCTGAAAGTGGAATTTCTAATTCTGGATCTAAAATGATGCGCAGACTATCAACACCATTATTATCTTCTAGTCTCGTAGTTAAAGAAGGATTATCTGCCAAAACGGTACCAATCCCTACCATCACTGCATCTACTTTATGTCTCAATTTGTGTCCTTCTAATCTTGCTTTTTTGTTTGTAATCCATTTTGAATCACCTGTACTTGAAGCAATATAGCCATCAAAAGTCTGAGCTTTTTTGAGGTAAATATATGGATAATCATCTGTTATATATTTAATAAAAACTTCGTTTAATTCTTTAGCCTGCTCTACCATGAGACCCAAATCAACTTTTATACCAGCTTCCCTTAAGATATCTAAGCCTCTACCTGCAACTTCTGGATTCGGATCAATAACTGCCACAACAGCTCTTTTTATACCAGCACTTACTAGTTTATTCGCACATGGTGGTGTCTTGCCATAATGACTGCAGGGCTCTAAAGTAATATAAATATCTGCTCCTAATGCATCTTCTCCTGCTTCTTCTAGAGCATAAACTTCAGCATGTGGTCCACCATAAAACTTATGATAACCCTCACCTACTATTCTGCCATCTTTAAC
>JAGYNO010000087.1 GCA_018399955.1 Halanaerobium sp.
AATACTTAATAATAGAAATTATAGATAAAAGTGATAAATTATATTGCTGTATCATTGTATAGCAGTATAAATTGCTGTAATTTAAGCTATTACTTGACACTCAATAAAAAAGAGTTTAATATTAAAGAAACAATAACATAAAGCACAAAAGAAATATTCAAGTGAGAAGCAAGTATGTATAAACGAGTAGAAAGGAGAGAGCTTTTATGTTAACAGTAAAGAATGTAGTAAAAGAGTTTGATGGTTTTCGAGCAGTTGATGATTTAACATTTGGAATTGAAGAAAATACTATTACTGGTCTAATCGGTCCAAATGGAGCCGGTAAAACTACAACTTTCAATATTATTTCTGGTTCATTAGAGCTGGATAAAGGAGAGGTATTTCTAGCAGATAAGAAAGTTGATAATTATGCAACACATAAAATAGCGAGAATGGGATTAGCAAGGACCTTTCAGATTCCCAGAGCTCTTAAAAAAATGACTGTAATTGAGAATTTAATGCTGGTACCTCATGGACAAAGTGGAGAGAATTTGTTTAATAGTTGGTTTAATGCTGAAAAGGTTAAAGAAGAAGAGAAACAAAATTATCAAAAGGCTTATGAAACTTTAGAATTCTTAGAATTAACTCATTTAAAAGATGAATTAGCCGCAAATTTATCAGGTGGCCAAAAGAAACTATTAGAAATGGGTAGAGCATTGATGGCTGATCCAGAAGTAATATTGCTTGATGAGCCTGGTGCTGGAGTTAATCCAACCCTGATGAATAAAATTGCAGAAAATATTCTAAAACTAAAGGAAAAAGGGAAGACCATATTATTAATAGAACACAATATGGATTTAATTATGAGCATTTGTGATAGAGTGATAGTTATGAGTGATGGTAAACATCTTGTTGAGGGTACACCAGATGAAATTAAAAGTGACCCTGAGGTATTAAAAGCATATTTGGGAGAGAAAACAGCCTAGGGAGTGGTCTTTTTGTTAGAAATAAATGATATTCGTGCCGGCTATGGTGAGATAGAGATAATTCATGGTCTTTCCCTTTATGTTAATGAAGGTGAGATTGTTTCAATAGTCGGTCCAAATGGTTCTGGTAAGTCCACTCTTTTAAAATCTATTTTTGCATTAGTAGATATTATGGGTGGCGAAATTAATTATCAGGGAGAACTTTTAAATAATGTGAGTACTGAAAAAATGATTAAAAAAGGTTTATCTTTTGTACCTCAGACAGAAAATATTTTTCCATCTTTGACAGTTCATGAGAATTTAGAACTCGGAGGATATGTTTCTAAGAAAAAATTAAAAGAAAGATTAGATTTAATTTATGATCTTTTTCCTCCCCTAATAGAAAAGAGAAAAAAAAGAGCAGGTACTTTAAGCGGTGGTCAGCGGCAGATGGTGGCCTTTGGTAGAGCATTAATTATGGAACCAAAATTAATACTATTAGATGAACCAACAGCCGGCTTAGCACCGATGTATATAAGTTTAATTTTAAATAAAGTCAAAGATATAAATGATATAGGTGTTACAATTTTGATGGTTGAACAAAATGCGAAAAAAGCCCTTGCTATGTCAGATCGTGGATATGTACTGGCAGCAGGAGAAAAAAAATATGAAGATAGTGGAAGAGCTTTATTGGAGAATGAAGAAGTTGCTCAGCTCTTTTTGGGAGGATAGTGTCTATGGCCTTACAGTTGTTATTGAATGGTTTGATTCTTGGTTCGATTATTTCTTTAGGAGCAATTGGTTTATCTTTAATTTATGGTATTCTTAACTTTGGACATTTTGCTCATGGAGATTTAATGACTTTAGGAGCATATTTTGCATATTTATTTACAGTACAGCTAGCTTTACCATTACCGATAGCTTTTGTTATAGCAGCATTATTAACTGCCCTTACTGCAAATCTTTTAAATCAGATATTATACAGGCATTTAAAAGAAAGAGATTCAGTTACAATAATGATTTCTGCAGTTGGAGCAGCTTTAATTATTAGAAATTTAATTCAAATGTTTTGGGGACCACAGCTTAAGTTCTATGATAGATCAATTCAGATGCCAGTTGTTTTATTTAATGGTCTTTTACGAATAAAACCGACTCAAATTACGATTCTAATATTATCATCAGTACTTGTTATAGGTGTTCACCTTTTCTTGAGTAAGACAAAATTGGGTAAAGCAATGAGAGCAATGTCAGATAATACAGCTTTAGCACAGATTACTGGAATTAACACTCAGCAGGTGATATTTTGGACCTGGGTAATGAGTGGTGTTTTAACTTCATCAGCAGGAATACTGCTGGCAATGGACACTCATTTAATACCAATTATGGGCTGGAATTTACTGCTGCCGATGTTTGCAGCTGTTATCTTAGGAGGAATTGGAAGTCCATATGGGGCTATGTTTGGAGGACTTGTTATAGGAATTTCTCAGGAATTATCGACAATGTTTATATCAGCATCTTATAAGCCAGGAATTGCATTTGCAATCATGATTTTAATGCTCTTGATCAAGCCTTCCGGTATCATGGGAAGGAAGGTGTAAATTATGAATTTAACAGGAATATTATCTTATTTCATCTTTTTCTTAACCTTTGCTGGTATTTATGCAGTTATGGCCCTAGCATTGAATATGCAGAGGGGTTTTGCTGGACTTTTTAATATTGGTATTGCAGGCTTTTGGGCAGTAGGTTCATATACAACTGCAATTTTAACTACTGAGCCCTCAGCTAATTATCTTGGAGGATTTAATTTACCGATTATTATTGGACTCCTTGGTGCTGGTCTTATTTCTGCATTTCTTGCACTTTTGGTTGGTATTCCAACTTTAAGATTAAGAGAAGATTATCTGGGAATTACAACAATTGGTATTGCAGAAATAATACGGTTAATTTTTACGAATGAGGCATGGTTGTCGTATGGAGTACGTGGAATTTCGGGTATTCCTAAACCACTAAGAGATTTTGCTGGTAAATATTATAATATTGTATTTTTAATTATTGTACTTACTGTGATTGCAGTATTTTATTATCTAAGTGAGAAGGGTATTCACTCCCCCTGGGGGAGAGTATTAAGAGCGATTAGAGAAGATGAAGAAGTAGCGAAGGCAGCAGGTAAAAATGTATTTAGATATAGAATGGAAGCACTTGTATTTGGTGCTTTTATGATGGGTGTAGGTGGAGCCTTATATGCACATTTCACTGGTTTTGTATCACCTGAAGCTTTTAAACCAATGCAGACAACATTTATTGTCTGGATAATGCTTATTATCGGTGGTAGTGGAAACAATTTTGGTGTATTGATTGGATCACTAATTACATGGGGCATCTGGACTGGAACAGAATTTATTACTGGAATGCTTCCAGCTGCTTATACAACCCAGGCTGCTACATTAAGAGTCATTTTAATTGGTGTATTTTTAGAAATAGTTTTACTTAATATGCCTGATGGATTATTCCCAGAAAAGAAATATAATAAGAATTAAATTCTACTTACTAAATAGAATTTAAATAAAAAAAGAAGTGAGAAGATGAGGAGGAGAAAAATGAAATTAAAAAGTAAAGCTGCAATTTTGTTTTTAGTTTTTGTTATGATCTTAGGTTCTGCTGGTGTTTTAGCCCAGGAAACAGTAAAAATAGGAACTGTATTACCTATTACAGGTGGTTTAGCTTCTTATGGCCAGGTTTCTCGTAATGGTACACTGCTTGCGCAAAAGCAGATCAATGAGAATGGGGGCCTGCTGGATGGGCTGGAATTAGAGCTGATTAATGTGGACACACAAACACAGGCTCAGGTTGGTGTAGATGCTGCACAGAGATTGGTTAACATTAACAATGTGCCAGCAATTGTTGGTGCAATGTCAAGTGGTATTACAGTCCCAATTGTAGAAAGTGTAACTACTCCTAATGAGGTAGTTCAGATTTCTCAATCTGCAACCACTCCAGTTTTAACTGATATTGAAGATGATGGTTATTTCTTTAGAACTGTACCATCTGATGCTTTACAGGGTATTGTAGCTGGTGATTTAGCTGCTGATCAGGGTTATGATTCTATTTCAATTATTTATGTAAATAATGATTATGGTCAGGGATTAAATGATGCAATTATCGATCAGTTTGAAAAAAGAGGTGGAGAAGTAGCAGAATCAATAGCTTTTGAACCAAGCAAGGTATCATACAGAAGTGAACTAATGAATGCTGCAGAAGGAAATCCAGATGCTTTAGTAGTAATTGCATATACTGATGATGGTGGTATTACAATTATTAGGCAGGCATTAGAAAATGGATTTTTTGATGAATTTGTCTTCACTGATGGATTAAAAGCACCTGAAATTGCAGAAGGTATTGAAGGTTATTTAGAAGGTATGTATGGAACAACTCCAACTTCACTACCTGGTGGAAAAGGACCTCAATTATTTAAAGAGATGTATATGGAAGAGTATGGAGAGTCAACTCCTAAACCATATATAGATACAGCCTATGATGCTGTTTTTGTATTAGCACTTGCAATTGAAAAAGCTGGTGCAGCTGAAGGACCAGCAATCAAAGAAGCTGTAAATGAAATATTAGATCCTGATGGAGAAACTGTAAATATTAATGAATGGGCAAAAGCAAAACAGTTAATCGCAGAAGGTAAAACAATTAACTATGAAGGTGCTTCTGGACCAGTATATTTTGATGAAGTAGGAGACAGAGCTGGTGCAATTGGTATCTGGCAGGTTCAAGATGGAGATATTGTTGAAGTAGATGTAGTAGTACAGTAGTATAACTAAAATATAATATGTTAATTAGCCTCCTGGATATTTTCTGGGAGGTTTTTTCTTTGAAATCTGTGGTTTTAAAAGGTAAATTTTCTTAAATGGATAAATATATAAATAACTTGTTTATATTTTGTTTGATCTTAATCTATTAATATTAAGGGGGAGATATTATAATGGAGTGGTATTTAAAAACTATTAAAAAATATGCTGTTTTTTCTGGGCGGGCACATAGAACTGAATATTGGTCTTTTGTAATAATAAACTTTATTATTATGTTTTTATTAGAGTTTTTTGAAGGTGCAGTTTGGGATGCAAGAATTCTTTCTGGTATTTACAGT
>JAGYNO010000088.1 GCA_018399955.1 Halanaerobium sp.
ACACAGTTGGAGCTGGAGTTGTAACTGAAATTATTGAGTAAATAGTATTTAGTATTCAATATATTGAACAAAAAAATTAAATTTTCAGCTAGAAATAAAATTTGCTAAAATTTAAAGTTAATTCAATAAGCATGTGCAGTTTTCTGCACATGCTTTTTTTCTAAAAGATATTGACATTCACCAGCATATATGGTAAATTAATTAAGGCTGTGACTTAATAATATTAAATATTTTTCTATATTCCCGGCTTATTCTAGTTGCTGTTTTAATAAATATAATGACAAATTAAAGCAAATCATAATCTTGCTCTTATTTAGATGGAAATAATAGATTAAAACCATTTTTGGGCTTGAATTATTGATATTATTATTTTTAGTATATAATTATAGATAATCAAACAGCATTTGTTTGATTGAGGAGGTGGATTTACGGTGAGAGATATCATAACATTAGAGTGTACAGAATGCAAAAACCGCAATTATTCTACCAAAAAAAATAAAAAGAATACTCGAGATAAATTAGAGCTAAAAAAATATTGCAAGTTCTGCAAGGAGCACACCCTCCATCGTGAAACAAAGTAAACTAATATTTCAGTTGAGGAAGTGATTTAAAATGGCAAAAAAACTTGGATTTTTTGGTAAAATAACTAAATTTTTTAAACAGGTTAAATCTGAACTTAAAAAAGTTAACTGGCCAAATAAAGAAGAGATTACTTCAAATACTCTCGTTGTTTTGGTAACAGTAATTGCACTTATCGCATTTATTGGATTAATAGATCTGACACTGGCTAATATTATAACTCCATTAATTACTTGATTGAGGAGGTGAGGATTCTCTAATAGAATCCTTAAATATGAATGAAGAAAGTAAATGGTATGTTGTCCATACTTATTCAGGACATGAAAGAAAAGTCAAGGCAAATCTTGAAAAAAGAATAGCCAGTACAGGTATGGAAGGAAGTATTTTCCGTATTGTAGTACCAACTGAAGAAAAGATAGAGAAGAAAAAAGGGAAAAATGAAGTTGTTAAGAAAAGGATATTCCCTGGATATATTTTACTTCAGATGGATTTGAATGATAAATCTTGGTATGTAGTAAAAAATACGCCTGGTGTAATTGGTTTTGTTAGTGGTGGAACTAAGCCGCTGCCTGTTGAAAAGGAAGAAATAGATGAAATTCTCCGCAGCATGGGAGAAAAGGCTAAAAAGATTTCGGTTGAATTTGATGTTGGAGATCAAGTTGTAGTTACAGATGGTCCATTTGAAGATTTTGATGGTATCGTGAAAGAAATTCATCCTGAACAGGGGAAAGCAAAGGTTCTTGTTTCAATGTTTGGGCGTGAAACTCCAGTTGAACTTGAATTTTCACAAATACAAAAATCTTAAATATTTAATAATATTAATAAAAATTGAAAATAATCAATTAGAATGAAAGGGGTGTTTTAAAATGGCCAAAAAGGTTATGACTCAAATAAAATTACAAATACCTGGAGGACAGGCTAATCCTGCACCACCAGTTGGACCTGCTTTAGGTCAGCATGGTGTAAATATTATGGAGTTCTGTAAAGCATTTAATTCTAAAACAAAAGAAAATCAAGGAACATTGATACCTGTAGAAATTACTGTATATCAAGATCGTTCTTTTGATTTTATAACTAAAACTCCACCAGCTGCAGTACTATTGAAACAGGCAGCAGGTATTGACACAGCTTCTGGAGAACCAAATGTAAACAAGGTAGCAACGGTAAGTAAAGATGCTGTAAAAAAGATTGCAGAAACTAAAATGCAGGATTTAAATGCAGGAAGTATAGAAGCTGCAATGAGTATGATTGAAGGTACAGCAAGAAGTATGGGAATCTTAGTTGAGTAAATTATCAAATATACGAATAATATAAGCTTGCTTTAAATACAGTGGAAGGATTAAATCCGTTATAACCACAAAGGAGGAAATATAATGGCAAAAAGCAAACGTTATAAAAAAGCAGCAGAAAAAGTTGATAAAGAAAAATTATACGATGTAAAAGAGGCTTTTAAATTAGCTAAAGAACTAGCAACTGCAAACTTTGATGAAACAATTGAACTTTCAGCAAAGTTAGGAGTTAATCCAAAACATGCTGACCAGAATATAAGAGGTACTGTGGTATTACCTGAAGGCACAGGTCAGGAAATTACTTTAGTAGTTTTTGCTAAGGGAGAAAAGGCTAAAGAAGCAGAAGCAGCTGGGGCAGACTATGTAGGTGGAGAAGAATTAGCAGAAAGAATTGAAGGCGGCTGGTTAGACTTTGATCTGGCGGTAGCAGCACCAGATATGATGAGTGTAGTTGGTCGGCTCGGTAGAATTCTGGGCCCAAAAGGTTTAATGCCTAATCCAAAAGCTGGAACCGTTACCTTTGAATTGGATAAAGCAGTTGAAGAATTTAAAGCCGGCAAGATAGAATATCGTGTTGATAAAACAGGTATAGTACATCTTCCTATTGGTAAAGCTTCTTTTACAGTTGAAGAACTCTTGAATAACTATCACAAAATTATGGACACTCTTGCTAAAGAACGTCCTGCAGCTGCAAAAGGAAGATATTTTAGAACTCTTGCAATTTCACCCACAATGGGACCTGGAATTAAAATTGATCCAGCTGCAACCATGGCTTTTATTGGACGTTAAAATAATTTGACTTGGTAATAATTTTGTGTTATATTTATCTAGAAAAGAAAATAAACTATCCGAAGACAGCAGGGGCGTAAAGCTTAAATTTCCTGCCGAGGTGAATTTTCTGCAAGATATTTTTGCAATTATACCTCCTGAGTGTCTATAGGAGGTTTTTTCATTTTATATGAAGCTCATACTTTGAGGGGGGTGAAAATGTGGCAAGACCAGAAAAAGAAGCCGTTGTCAAAGAATTAACTGAGAAATTTAATAGTTCAAAATCTTTAGTAATAACAGATTATCTTGGTTTAAATGTAGCTGAGATGACAGAATTAAGAAAACAGTTAAGAGAAGCGGGAGTAGATTTTAATGTTGTTAAAAATACTCTGGCTACTATTGCTGCTAATGATGTAGAAATGAATAATATGACTGAATATTTTTCAGGGCCTACAGCTATAGCTTTTGGCGAAGATGCTGTATCTCCAGCTAAAATTTTAGTAGAATTTGCAAAGGATCATAACGTTTTAGAAATTAAGGCAGGGATTTTAAATGGAGAATTAATTTCTAGAGAGAAAGTTCAATCTTTAGCAGAAATTCCATCCAGAGAAGTTTTACTTGCTCAAGCTTTTGCAGGTATGAAAGCACCCCTTACTGGATTGGTTAATGTACTTCAGGGTAACATTCGTGGTTTGGTTCAGGTGTTAGGACAAATTAGAGATCAAAAAGCTTAAAAAATTTGAGGAGGATTATTATAATGAATAAGGAAGAAATTATGCAGGCAATTGAAGAAATGAGTGTTCTAGAATTATCTGAGTTAGTTGAAGAATTAGAAGAAAAATTTGGTGTTAGTGCTGCAGCACCTGTTGCAGTAGCTGGTGGAGCTGCCGCTGGTGGAGCTGCTGAAGAAGAGCAGACAGAATTTGATGTATTCCTTGCTGATATTGGTGCTAAGAAAATCAAAGTAATCAAAGCAGTTCGTGAATTAACTGGATTAGGTTTGAAAGAAGCCAAAGGTGTTGTTGATGATGCACCTGGTAATGTAAAAGAAGCATTGAGCAAAGAAGAAGCAGAAGAAATGAAAGAAACATTAGAAGAAGCTGGAGCTACTGTTGAGCTTAAGTAATTTTTATTAAATTAGTTTGATTAAAATAAAAGTCCCACAAATTTGTGGGACTTTTATTTTTTATGATTTTTATCTGTGATTAGATAACTTTATTTACTTTTATAACTGGATCAGCTGGTTTTTCTCCAAGCACTTTTTCGACAATTTCTTCTACTGTTTTAACGGGATTTTTGATTTCATCAGGTAAGATCCAATCACAAATACCTACTCCTTCTTCATTTACATAAGTGTCTATTCTTATTCCAGACGGGTAGTTTTTAAGTTCTTCATAAAAGCCATCTCTAACCTCTTTCAATTCAGACTCATTTAAATCAGGCAGAATATTATTTTCAACATGAAATAAAATAACTTTAGATGCCATAATATTAAACACTCCTTTCTAATATATTTTGAAATAAATAAAAATTTTGACTGCAAAATTAATAAATATATGAAGATATTATTGATACTTGGGAAATTAAATACCAGGTACCATTATCTTATTAATTGAATATCAGGCTGCTGCTATGATTTTTAAATTAATTTTTTTAGAAGAATTCATATAAGAAGAATTTCTCTTATTAATTAGATATATATTTTTAACATTGTTTTTTTCAGTATTATTATAATCATATTTAGTTTTATTATTGTTTTCATCTTCTTGTTTATTGAGCTCTGCCTGTGCCTCCATTTTCATTCTGGATGCTTTAGCTGCAATTTGAAGGTCTTTACTTGAAGGTTGTGCAGGTGCAGTAGCAGCTTTTTTTATTTGTTCAGCTTTTTTAAGAGTTTTTTCTGCTGAATTTTCAGGAGAAGTATCAATATTTACTGAACCTCCAACTGCATATCTTCTGTTATCTGGACCAGTAGTGTAATCATATGAAGCTGAACCAGCATACTGACCACCAGCAGATTGATGAGCCATCTCGTGAGCTCTTACTTCACGGTCACGCTGCTGCAATTTTTGAACTTCACGCTGTTCTTCTTCACTTAAATTTTTACTAGCAATTTTATTATTTTTAACAGCTGATTTTATAAAAGCTGAATCGATTTTATTTAATGTACTATTATTAATGTTTTTAGTATTAGAATTACTATTATCAATATTTGATTTATCAACCCAGCCAGGAACAGGCTGGCTGTGTAAATTATTTACAGCAAACATTAGATTTCCTCCTTATTTATTTACATTATATTATATTTTTAATATTAAAACAAATAAGTATTTTACATATTATATATAATAATATAGGTGCAATTTTAGGAATGTATTCTTTTACC
>JAGYNO010000089.1 GCA_018399955.1 Halanaerobium sp.
GCGGGTTTTCTCTGCAAAAGGGAATGTTGAGCTTATCTATGATGAGATCAGGGTTACCGCCCGTTTGGAAGGTATTTACCACAGCTATAATGGAGAAATCGAGTTCAGAGATAATGTAGAGCTTTTTTTCAGTGATTACAATGCCCGGGCTGATGAGCTGACTGGTAATATTGAAGAAGAATTTTATCAGCTTAAAGGTAATGCGGGTATTAAAGGTGAAGACTCTTATATCGAGGCAGATCTCATCGAGCTTTATCAGAGTGAGCAGCGGGTAGAAGCAGAAGGCAGTGTTTATTTAGAATATCAGGATTTCTGGGCTGAGTCCGATCAGGCTCTGTTTTATCTGGAGCGTGAATTTGTTGAATTAAAAGGTAATGTAAAAGGAGAGAGAAATGGAGAAAAATTCTCTTCAGATTCGGCAGAAATCAATCAGAAAACAGAAGAGATAAAACTTATAGGGCAGGCGGAACTATCTCTGCCCGCGGAGGAAGATCAGGATGACAATTAAGGCAGAAGGTCTTATTAAAAAATATAATAAAGAGAAAGTAGTGAATGAGGTAGATCTAAAAGTTGAGCGAGGTCAGATAGTAGGCCTTTTGGGGCCAAATGGTGCCGGTAAAACAACAACCTTTTACATGATTTTGGGTTTGATCAATCCAGATGGTGGTCAGATATTTTTTGATCAGCATAATATTTCAAATCTGCCTGTATTTAAACGGGCTAGATTGGGGATAGGTTATTTACCTCAGGAGGCCTCAATTTTTAGAAAATTAACTGTGGCCGAAAATTTAAAAGCTATTTTAGAACACAGAGATTTAGATAAAAAAGAGATAGAAGTGATAATCAGTGAATTATTAGAGGAGTTCCACTTAGAAAATCTGCGCAGCCGCAAAGGCTTTCAGCTTTCTGGTGGAGAAAGACGCCGGGTTGAGATAGCAAGAGCACTTGCAGCAGATCCAGCTTTTATACTGCTCGATGAGCCCTTTGCCGGGGTTGACCCGATTGCAGTTAATGATATCCAGGAGATTATACGCTACCTTAAAAAAAGAGGACTCGGAGTTTTGATTACCGATCACAGTGTGCGGGAGACCCTCTCAATCACAGATAGAGCTTATATTATGCATGAGGGTAAAATATTATTATCAGGAACATCTTCAGAAATTGCAGAAAACGAGCTGGCCCGCAAGTTTTATCTCGGCGATAAATTTAAAATATAGTGGGGTGCAGATATTGAAAACCATCAATAAGTATATCTATAAAGAATTAATTGCACCCTTTTTATTCGGTGTGGCAGCTTTTACAGGTATTTTTGTCGGTACAGATTTAATTTTTGAGATGACAGAATATTATACAGAGTGGGGAGTAGAAGCTTTAACTCTGCTCAGGCTTTTTTTCTTAAGTCTGCCTGAAATCATAGTACTTACATTTCCTATGGCCTCACTGCTTGGAACAATCATGGCTTATAACAGGCTCTCTGGTGATAGTGAGATAACAGCCATGCGGGCTGGTGGGATATCGATATTATCACTGGTATTACCTGCTCTGATAATGGGATTATTAACAAGTGGGATTACGGTAGGTATTACTGAATTTGTTGTGCCAGGAGCTAATTATCAGGCTGAACAGATAATTTATCAGTTCAAACATGGTGAACAGAGGCCGGATACTCAGTATGACCTCTTTTTAAACCCTTTAGACAGCCGCACGAGCAGACCAGATTACATGCTTTATGCAAAAAGTTTTAATGCAGAAAGCGGCAGGATGGAAGGGGTAGTCGTACAGAGTTTTGAAGATGGTAGTCCATCACGTGTGCTTGAGGCAGAAAGCGCAGAATGGTTATCTGACGGCTGGTATTTTTACAACGGCACAGTCTATTTTCTCGATAGAGAGAACCGTTCACCAGCTTTAGAGTTCAGCAGTTACCGCTCTCGTGAGAGTATTCATTCTCCCTCACAGGCAGGTAAACTGGGTAAAGATATAGATGAGATGAATATTAGAGAATTAGAAGACCACATTGCCCTGATTGAGGAGCAGGGTAGAACAGCTTATGAAGAAAAGGTTGAGCTTCACCACCGCTTTTCTATTCCTCTTGCCAGCTTTATTTTTGCACTGCTGGCAGCACCGCTTGGTATTAAACCACAGCGCTCGGCTGGTTCGGCAACCGGTTTTGGGATAAGTATTATCATCATCTTTATCTATTATATACTGATGACTGTTGGCGATGCACTCGGCAGTCAGGGGAGTATTGCACCCTGGTTTGGTGCCTGGCTGCAGAATATAGTTATCTTCACTGTTGGCTCAGGATTGTTATATCACACAGCCAAACATTAAATGATTATTATAATAAAACTATTTGGGAGGTGGAGATTATCAATGCATTTGTAATTATTGGTGTAGTAGTATTTTTAAGTGGTTTGATTGCTTATCTTGGTGATAGAATCGGGATGAAAATGGGAAAAAAGCGAGTCTCACTTTTTGGTCTCCGCCCCCGTTATTCTTCTATTATTATAACGATTATTACTGGTGTCTTAATCGCTGTTTTATCAATCACAGTTCTTTTAGGGGTTTATTCGGAATTAAGACAGGCTCTATTTAATATTAATGATGTACTTTACAGATTAGAATATTTAAATAAAGAACTTGCAGAAAGGGATAAAGAACTCACTAATCTTCAGGAAGATATTTCAGCAAGAGAGGCGGAAATTAGATCAAAAGAAGAAATTATTGCAGAAAAGGACAAAGAGATTGCAGAAAAAGACCAGGAGATTGCAGAAACAGAGGTTGAAATTGATGAGCTTTCTAAAAACAGAGAAGAACTGCAGCAGCGGGTTGAAGAATTGAGTGAGCAGCGGGAAAGCCTTGAAAACCAGGTTAATGAACTGCAGGATCAAATTGCAGCATTAGAGGCCGATTATGATGACTTGAGAGAACTTGCAAATCAGCTCCAGGCTGGAGTAATCTACTACATGGGTGAGGATATCGTCTACCAAAAAGGTGATGTTATCTACAGTGATGTTCTAGAAGGCGGCCAGAGTGAGCAGAAAACGATCTCGGAATTGAATCAGTTTTTACAGGAAGCAAATAAGGTGGCACTTAAAAAAGAAATTGAAGTGAATCAGGAAACAGGGATGGCCCTCCGCCTGCAGACAGAAGATATACTAAATGCAGCCCAGATAATCTACAATATGGAGCCGGACAGCAGAGTTATTGTTTCTCTGATTGCAAGGGTTAATGTACCAAAAAATGACTGGCTCTATGCAAACTTCCAGCTCAATGAAGACTTTCAAGTATTCGAAAAAGATGAACTGATTACATCTGGGGAGATAAATGCAGAAAACTCAAGCCAGGCAATTGAGGATGAAATGGAATCTCTGCTTCAAGAAATTAACGAAAAAGCGATTAATCAGGGACTGCTGCCTGATAATTCAGGTCAGGTAGGGAGTATCAACTTCAGCCAGTTCTATGATATAATAAATAAGATAAAGGAAGCTCAGGGTATAGTCAGGGTAAATATCTATGCTGCAGAAGATATTTGGAGAGAAGACAGGCTGACAAATAATTTAAGTTTTGAACTTGAGGAGCTAAATAATAATGAGTAAAGAGCTGCTTTCTTTAGATCCAGGTAGGGGTAAAGTCGGTGCTGCAGTTTTAAGCATTACTGCAGAAGTGAAAGAGAAAACCATAATTAAAAGAGAAGAACTCGTCAAACATTTAAGAGAGGTTTTCGATAAATATGATATAAATATAATAGTGCTCGGCAGTGGTACAGGTGCTGATAATATAGTAGACGAAATAAAAGAAAATCTAGATATATCGGATAAGAAAATAGAGATGATAGATGAGCAGTATACAACAGAAGAGGCTCAGATTCGTTATTTGGCGGAAAAGCCGATGTCCAGATATGAAAAACTTATCAGGAAGTTTATTGACTGGAAGGTGAATAAAGCCTTAGATGATTATGCTGCTGTTATTATTGCGGAAAAATATTTAAAAAAACTTGACAAAAAAGATAAAGAGTTTTAAAATTGTATTTAGGTCGAGTTGATTTTTATTCGATTTGCAAAAAAGATAATTAGGTGTTATAATTTAATTTAGCAGGTTGAACTGCTGTGAACATTGACATGTAACTCAAATAAGCTTATAATCTCGACGCTAAAATGCGGTGGAAAGGAGGTGCCCCCCGAAGCTGCGGAGTGGTAGAGATATAGGAGTTCTATGTATACTTATATAGAATCGGAAGGACAGATGAAGAGGAAACTAGGAAACTCGCTCGGATGTCCTCTGTGATTGTATAAGTTAATAGAACTTATAATAAATTAGAAACACAAACAATCAAGGGGGATTTTAAAAAATGAAGAAACTTACAATAATGATGGTTTTAATGTTAGTCGTAGCATTAAGTGTTCCAACTTTCGCTGCAGGACATGGTTCATTCTCAGATGTACCTAGCGATCACTGGGCATATAATGCAATTAACAAATTGGTTGCTGCTGGTATCGTTGAAGGTTATCCTGATGGCGAATACAAAGGTCAGCAGTCAATGACTCGTTACGAAATGGCTGTAATGGTTAGCCGTGCTTTAGATAACATTACTAACGAAATGGAAGCAATGTCAGAAGGTCTAACTACAGGTCAAGCAGAAGACGTTACTGCAATTGTTGAGTCTTTAATGGCTAAGAACACAAATGATAGTCTTAGTGATGGACAGGCAGAAGAAGTAGCAGATATCGTTGATGCATTAACTTTTGAATTAAAAGCTGAACTTAAAGTACTAGGTGCAGACGTAGATGCTTTAGGTAAAGATGTAGACGAATTAGAAGCAAAAGTAGACGCTATGGACGTACCAGAAGATAA
>JAGYNO010000009.1 GCA_018399955.1 Halanaerobium sp.
TACCAATATGAAATTTTAGAATTAGAAGTAATGCCAGACCATATACACATTTTTCTATCAGCCAAACCAACAGTAGCACCTACTGACATAGTTAGGATTTTAAAAAGTATTTCTGCAATAAAACTATTTAAAGAATATCCTAAACTAAAGAAATTCTATGCTCGTTGTGGTTCTCTTTGGAGTAAAGGATATTTTGTTAGTACGATTGGTAATGTAAGCTCTCAAACTATTAAGAGATATATTCAAAATCAAAATTTTAATTAGAAAGCGAGGTGATTATAGTGATTAAGAAATTCAAGCCAATTAACAAGGCATATAAGTTTAGAATCTATCCTAGTCAAGAACAACAGGAGTTGATTGATAAGACTATTGGTTGCTCTAGATTCATTTACAATGAGTTTTTAGCTAAAGCTAAAGATGATGAATATAATTCTTATACTAAATATTCTAGACAACTACCTCAATTAAAGAAAGAATATGAGTGGTTAAAAGAAGTAGATAGTATAGCATTACAACAATCGCTTAAAGATTTAGATAGAGCATTCAAAAACTTCTTTAGTGGCAAATATAATTATCCTAAATTTAAATCTAAAACAAAAGCTAGGCTATCATATAGAACACAAAAATTCATTAGACCTAGTGGTACAACAAATATTGAAATTAAAGCAAATAAGATTAAACTACCAAAACTATCTTGGATGAAGTTTGCTAAATCTAAAGAAGTTAAGGGTAAAATGAATAATGTTACAGTTTCTAAATCTAGAGTAGGTAAATATTATATATCAATTAATGTTAGCCAAGTCTTAGTAACTATTGTTAAAGATAATCAAGGTGAATTAGGATTGGATTTAGGTATTAAAGATTTTTTGACTACTTCTGACGGCGAACATATTTTAAACCCTAGACATCTATCTAAATATCAAGATAAATTAGCAAAACTTCAAAAAAGATTAGCTCGTAAAGAAGAGGGCAGTAACAATTGGCATAAACTTAAAAAGAAAATTGCTAAAGTTCATATTAAAATCAAAAATGTTCGCAAAGACTTTTTGCATAAGCTATCCACTAGACTAACGAAGGAGAACCAACTTCTAGTCATAGAGGACTTAAATATAAAAGGTATGCTTAAAAATTCTAAACTAGCAAAACACATCTCTGATTGTTCTTGGAATATGTTTACCACAATGCTGGAATATAAAAGCAAATGGTATGATTGTATATTACATAAAGCAGATAGATTTTTTGCTAGTAGTCAAACCTGTTCAGAATGTGGTGTTAAAAACTCTAAAGTCAAAGACCTATCAGTTCGTACTTGGACTTGTGAGTGTGGCGCAACTCACAATAGAGATATAAATGCTAGTAAAAATCTTTTAAAACAAGGTAAATTAGAACTAGGTATAAATTAGTTTCATTAGGGTAGGGCTTACCCGAATTTACGCCTTTGGAGAGAGCATAAGACCTAACTTAATCTACTGTTTGGTATGCTTTAAGTAGGCAATTCTCTATGAACAAGGAATCCTCGTGGGCTTGCCCCGAGGAGCGTCAATTGAAGCTCACAGTCTTCCAGGTGGTGTTTGTACTTCCTGGAAAAGAGGCGATTATATTTTTGATTATTGTGTACACTGGTTAATGGGAACAAAAAAAGGGACAGGATTTGATATATTATGGGAAGAACTGAGTGCTTTAAAAGATAAAAATAATAAAAATATTGAAATTAAAAATTTTGAAGAATTTACAAGAGTTGAATTATCAACAGGTGAGATATTAAAATTATATTCTGATTTAAACCGCCTAGAAAGTGAATTTTTAAGTATTGCTCCAGAAGATATAAATGAAATTAAAAAATTTATTAAAGATATGAAAATTTTATCTCAATTAATAAATGCAGTTGATAAAGAAAACTGGAGTTTAATTGATTACATTAGTTATTATAAAAACAATTTTAAACCTTTTCTTAAAATACTTAAGTATTCCAGAATGACTATGAAAGATTTAGCTCAAAAATGGAATAATCCTCAACTGCAGGAATTATTTAAAGTAATTATTCCTTCTTCCTGGTCATCATTATCTCTATTATTTGGAATGGCATTTCAGCATACTAAAGCAGCAGGATATCCTGTAGGTGGTTCTCTTGCCTTATCTAAAAATATCGAACGTATTTGTTTAGAACTTGGAGTTAAAATATACTATTCTAAAAGAGTTAGCAAAATTATTACTAAAGAAAACAAAGCAGTTGGAATAAGATTAGAAAATGGCGAAGAATATTATGCTGATCATATTATTTCAGCCGCAGATGGTTATTCAACATTATTTGAACTATTAGATGGTGAATATTTAACACCACAATTTAAAAAAATTTATGAAGAGTATCCACTTTTTCCTTCTTCAATATATGTAGCTTTTGGTGCAGCATTAGATTTATCTGATTATCCACATGCTCTAGTTTTAAATTTAGATGAAACTCTTGAGTTAGAAGATGGTTCTAAACATAATAATCTCAGTCTCAACATTTATAATTTTGATCCTAATTTCGCTCCTCAGGGAAAAACTGCTGTTACTGTTTTAATAAATACCTGGGAAGGAGATTACTGGAAACAGCTTGCTGAAAAAGACTACAAAACATACGAAAATGTAAAAGAAGATATTGCTAAAAAAGTATTGAAAATAATTGACAATCGAATTAATAATTTCAGTTCAGCAGTTGAAAAAATAGATGTTTCTACTCCATATACTGTAAAGAGATATACATCAAACTGGCAGGGGAGTTATGAAGGTTTTGCACCTGTACCAAGTTCTTTAATGAAAAAAATTCCAAAAAAAATTAAAGGTTTGGATAATTTATATATGATAGGTCAGTGGACTGAAGTTGGAGGAGGAATACCTTCGGCTGCAGTTGATGGGCGTAATGTTTGCAAAAAAATATGTAAGCAGGACAATAAATTATTTAAATCAGACCTTTAAAAAAATAAATAGAAAAATCAAGAAAAGTATTTTATTTGGTTGGAGAATTTCACGCTTTGATTAAGGTTGACACTACAGCATAAATCTGCTAAACTTTTATTAAATTAAAAAAAATTTAGATGGAGGATGAGAGAATGAAAAAGAAGAGTAGAGAAGAGAACAGAAATGGGTTTTTTGGTGATTTTGGTGGGAGTATTGTACCTCCAGAATTAGCTGACGTTTTAGCTGAATTAACAGATGCTTTTTATGAAATAAAGGATGATCCAGAATTTTTAGAGGAACTTAATTATTTGTTTAAAGATTATGTTGGAAAACCAAGTCCCTTATATTTTGCTAAAACCTTAACTGAAGAAGTTGGTGGTGCAAAAATATATCTAAAAAGGGAAGACTTAAATCATACTGGTGCACATAAAATTAATAATTGTTTAGGCCAGGCTCTGCTGGCAAGGAAAATGGGCAAAAAAAGAATCATTGCCGAAACAGGTGCCGGTCAGCATGGTGTTGCAACTGCAACTGCATGTGCCCTATTTAATATGGATTGTGTAATATATATGGGTGATGTCGATATTAAACGTCAGGAATTAAATGTATTTAGGATGGAGCTGCTCGGAGCAGAAGTAAAAGCTGTTTCTGCAGGTGATGCGACATTAAAAGATGCAGTTGATGAAGCTTTAAAAGATTTTGTTCAGAATGCAGATAGTACATTTTATATGCTTGGTTCTGCAGTTGGTCCAAACCCATATCCAACTATGGTTAAAGAATTTCAGTCTGTTATCGGTAAAGAAGCTAGAGAACAGATACTCGAAAAAGAAGGTAAATTACCTGATTATTTAGTTGCCTGTGTCGGTGGAGGCAGCAATGCTATAGGTTTATTTGCGCCTTTTGTTGATGATGAGGAAGTTAATATTCTGGGAATTGAACCAGGAGGCAGGGGAGATAAACCTGGTGAAAATGCAGCTCCTTTAACTTATGGTAAACCAGGAGAACTGCATGGGTTTAAAAGTTATGTTTTATATGATGATGGTGATGATGTAATTTCTCACACTCATTCAATTGCTGCAGGCCTTGATTATCCGGGAGTTGGCCCTGAACATAGTTTTCTTAAAGATTCTGGTCGAGCTGAATATACTACAGCTTCTGATCAAGAAGCACTGGATGCATTTCATTTATTATCAGAAAAAGAAGGTATTATACCAGCATTAGAAAGTGCTCATGCTATTGCAGGTGGAATGAAAATAGCTGCGGACTTAGATAAAGATCAAATTGTAATTATTAATCTTTCAGGCCGTGGAGATAAAGATGTTGCTCAGATAAAGGAATTACATGAAAATGGAAAATTAAAATAATTATAGCATTATAATTTTAATCTGTAAATTAAGGCTGAATATTTCTTAAAAGTTATATTCAGCTTTTTTATGGTATATATAGTATATAAAAGAGGTGATAATAGTGAAAAAAGTAAATTTTAATCAGGTATTAAATGATTATAAAGAAGTTTTAGCTGCAGGAGTATTTTTAACAACTAAAAATAATGAAGAAGTTAATACAATGACAATGGGCTGGGGTACAGCTGGATTTATTTGGAATCAAGATATTTTAATGGTTCCAGTAAGAAAATCACGCTACACACATGAATTTTTAGAGAACAGTGAATACTTTACAATTAGTGTACCTTTAAATGGCCAGCATAAAAAAGAACTGCAGTTTTGTGGAACAAAGTCAGGAAGAAATTATAATAAAGTTAAAGAGCTGGGTTTAGAATTGACAGAAGTTGAAGAATCTGAAGTTCCAATAATAAAAAATAATGATCTGCATTTTATCTGTAAGATAAAATATAAGCAGGATATGCTGGAAGAAAATCTGGACCAGGATATTTTAGAAAAGAAATATCCAGATAGAGATATGCATACATTTTATTATGGAGAGGTAATTGCAGTTTATAAAGAAAATTAGAAATTATAGATAAAGTTTTTCAAATATGGTTTAAAGAGAGCCTCGAGAAGGCAAAAGTTTCCGCTTTGATGTATAATCACACAGCTTTTTACATTAAAGCGGTATTTTCTTTAGAAATAAAACTTCGTAAAATAATAATTTTACGAAGTTATTATAAAATATAGCTAAAATAGCTAAATTTACTTAAATTTCAATTTCTTCTTTGTATCCCATACCTTAAGTTTACTTAAGTTTTTGGGATTTTAAAAAATAAAAAAAACCAGGCAGCTTTAAAAATATATGCCCGGCGAATTATTTTCATATTGAAATTTTTATATTAAATCATATCTTCTCCATTATTTTTATATTCTTGATATCTTCTGTGCACAGTTGATTTAGATACATCATATCCGAAGCCCCTTAAAGTAGCTGCAATATCTTTAAAACTGAGCTCCAGTTCTCTTAAACGAATGATTTCTTTTAAGGGAATATTTTTTCTATCTCTACCACCTTGATCAATATTTTTTAAGTTATTTGCTGGATTAAATCCTCCACTTTCTATTTTCTTTTTCATTGCTCTACTAATATTTTTATTTCTTAACTGCTGTTGATAACTTTCAACTACAGATAATATCTCTAAAATCATTTTTTCAAGATCATTTAGTGCTATAGGTCCTTTATCAGCCAGAGTATGTATTTGTGCACCCAGTTTTTCTATCTGATGGATAAGAGCCATTTTTGCATTTCCTCGTCCAAGTCTTGTACTATCCTGGACTAAAACGATTTCTGCTTTATCCTGCTGTAATATTTCTAGTAGATCTAATATACCCTGGCGGCTTTCATTAAATCCACTCTCTTTTTCTTCAATGATTTTAACTGTTTTAAACTCATTTTTTTCAGCATAATTTAATAACTCATCTTTTTGACGTTTAAGACTGCTTTTTTGGCTGTCTTTATCTGTACTTACTCTAGCATAAATAACTGCTTTATTCATAAAGCTATCATGTCTTCCTTTCTAAATAGATATTTATTAATTATTTTGAAATATAATAATTTAATAGAGTTATATTGTTTAATTTAGTTGGAATTATAAGTTTAATTAATAGGAATCATCAATTCTTCACCTGGATTTATTATAGTTCTTTCAATATTATTAGTTTTTTTAATATGATATATAGCTTTCCTGATATCTATATTATCTTCATAATAAAAAGCTGCAATTGACCATAGTGATTCACCTGCTTCAACTTTATGCTTAATATATTCCTGTTCATTTTCTCCAAATCCTATCAATGAAAATAAAGCTGTAATTAAAAAAGTAAGCAGTAAAATAGAAAATAAAGCAATAATTACTTTAGAAAAAAACTTTTTAGTACTTTTTCGTCTTTTTTTCTCAGCAGAATTACTATAATTTTTTGAATAACTATTAATGATTTCCATACATAACTCCCCCCTATTTCTCTATACAAAGATTTAAAGAACTGCTGTTCAATACAAATGTTCATCTATTTATATTATAGCAGTACGTATGTTCATTGTCAAGTATTATTTGAACGGTTGTTTGTTTAATTGCTGTATTTATGTTATAATAAAGGAAAATAAATGCTTGAAATAAATTATAGATAGAAATGGAGGAATTAATATGGAGAATTTATCAAAAAGGCAGAAAAGTATTTTGAAATTCATAATGGAAGAGATTAAATCTAAGGGTTATCCACCTTCTGTCAGAGAAATAGGTAAGGCGGTTGGGTTAAAATCTCCAGCTTCAGTCCATAGTCATTTAAAAACTTTGGAAAAATTAAATTATTTACGTAGAGATCCCTCAAAGCCTAGGGCTATTGAAGTTATTTATAATAATGATAAAGATAAAAGCAGTAGTGATAAGGAATTGATTGAAATACCAGTGGTAGGAAAAGTAACTGCAGGAGCTCCTATTCTTGCAGAAGAAAATATAGAAGATTATTTCCCGGTTCCTTTAAGTTATCTAAAGGTAGGAAATAATGATGTATTTATGCTTAAAGTCAGTGGAGACAGCATGATTAATGCTGGTATTTATGATGGAGATTATGTTATTGCAGAAAGGCAGAGTTATGCAGAAAATAAGCAGATTGTAATAGCATTGATAGATGATGAAGCTACAGTGAAAAGATTTTTTAAAGAAGATGACTATATTCGCTTACAGCCAGAAAATCCCGCTTATGAAGCAATTAAATCTAAAGATATTAAAATATTGGGGAAAGTAATAGGTCTTTATAGAAATTTTAATCAATAAAAATTTTAATCAAAAAATAATTGCATCAAAAGATGATTTATTTGAGTTTGTGTATTAAAATTAAAAATATTATAAATAATATTATTTTCCGCTGCTGGATAATTCATTAATTCTATCAGCGGCTTTTTTTATTAGTTTAAAATCATACCAGCTGTACTTTTTCATTTTACTGTTTCTGAGTAAATATGCAGGGTGAAATGTAGGCAGAAAAAATATACTCCCTTTTTGGATCCAGTTTCCTCTTATTCTAGTTATTGAATCTTTAGGACTGATCAGAAAATTAGCTGCAGTTGAACCCATAGGCACTATAACCTTTGGATTAATTAGATTTATTTCGGCCATCAATATCGCAACACATGATTCAAATTCATTTTTATGAGGTACTCTGTTATTAGGTGGCCTGCATTTAACAACATTTGTAATATAAAGGTCTTCCCTTTTTAAATTTACACTCGCTAAAATTTTATCCATAAGCTGACCAGCTTTACCAACAAAAGGTCTTCCCATTCTATCTTCTGTTGCTCCAGGCCCTTCTCCAATCAGCATTATACGTTTATTAATATTTCCTTCTCCCATTACCACACCATTACAGCCATCTCTAAGCTGACAGCGCTCGCATTTAAGTGCTTCCTTTTTTAATTGCTCATAATCATCTTCTGGATAAGAAAATAATTGTTGAATGCGGAAATTACCATTATCATCAAATAACATAGCTGCCCCCTAATTGCAATACTTTACGAACATCACTAATTTAAGTCTAAGCAAAAAGTAGTTTGGATAAAATAACTGTAACAATTAATACTGTTAATTATTCCCATTATTAACAAAGTCATTATACTCATCTTCAGCAAGAGCTTTAAACAAAGAACGAGAACTGGCTGCTTCAATCAAAGCTCGAAAATAATTTCCATTTTCATAATAAACCACCCCTTTTATGAGATGAGAATATTCATTTTCTTCCATCTTTAAGGCTTTATTTGCATATTCTAAGGCTTCATCATATCTTTCTAATTCGATCATAGCTGCTGCAGCATTATTATAAGCCCAAAGATTATCAGGGTCATTTTTTATGATATATTTAAATAAATCTACTGCATCAGCATAATTTTTATTGATAATATCTGTAAATGCTGCATAATTAAGCAGCAGCAGATTATCTCTGTTAATATAATTGTTCCAGTCATCCAGGTATAAGGAAACAGCAGTGTTAAAATCTTTTCTGCTAACACTGCTGCCAAAAACATCGATAATATCATATGCTTTTTTTATTTCACCCGTATTTGCATAAGCAACAGCTAAAGTATAATTAAGAATAATATCACTTGAATCAATTTCAAGCTGTTCATTTGTAGTTTTAATTAACTGCTGCCAATTATAATTTGATTCAGCTTTAATATTAAAACTAAAAGTTAAGATTAAAACAATCAACAGCAAATAAATCGTTAATTTTTGCAAAGAAATCAACTGCCTTTAAAATTTACTTTTTTAATTAAGAATAAATAATTTACTCTTCTTCATGATTATCTGGATCTAGGAGACCACTAATTTTTTCAACAGGTGCAATAGTAGAAATTGCATGTTTATAAATCATCTGATCTCTCTGATCACTTCTTAAAATAATCGTAAAATTGTCATAGGCTGAAATTTTCCCTTTTAACTGATAACCATTGACAAAGTAAACAACAACTTCGATTTGATTTTCATAAACATGACTTAAGATCTGATCCTGATAATTAATATTATTACTCATAACTGCAGCCTCCTTTATATTTTTAGCTTCTATATAATAAATTCAATATTATTTAGAAAATTCCTGCAAAGATAAATTTAATTATTTTCAGCCAGCTCTTTGAAATACGAATTTCCACTTCCAAAGTATGATTTTAACTGATAATATATATCATCTGCTTTACGAACACCAAAGCCTGTATAAACAGCTTCTCTATTTTTAAATAATTTAATAACCGGAGCAGAATTTACATTAAACTCTTTAAAAATTTCGGGCGCTGTACTTAATTTTAAAATATGAAGATTTAATTCAGGAAAAGAATCTATTACCTCTTTTATATTATTTTCGGCAATTTTGCAGTATCCACAATTTTCATTTGAAAATAACACAAATAAATATTCGTTTTTATTAAGCAGAGTCTTAAATTCCCCACCACTAGTAATCAATTTGCTTTCTTTTTTTATATTGTCTTTCATAATCTTTTTCTCCTTTTATAATAGCTGTCATTTCTTCTAAAATTATATCTCTAGCTTCATTTTCTATATCAAAAACTATTAATCCTTTTTCTTTTCTCAACCAGGTTAGCTGACGTTTTGCAAAATGTCTGCTTCTTTTTTTAATCTGTTCTACAGCATCTTCAAGTGAAATTTCTCCATTAAAATGAGAGATTATTTCTTTATAGCCCAGGGCCTGATGAGCAGTATCACTTAAATTATAATTATTTAATAAATATTTTACTTCTTCGATCAGGTCATTATCCATCATCATATCTACTCTTTTGTTTATTCGCTGATATAAGTTTTTTCTACTCCTTATCAAAGCAAACTTATAGGCAGAATAACGGGGAGGACGCTTTTCCTGCTCTTTTTTAAACTGACTTTTTGTTTTACCAGTCTGTTCAAATATTTCAATTGCTCTAATAACTCTTCTAATATCATTTGGATGCAGTTTTTCTGCAGTCTCAGGATCTTTTTTAGCTAATATTGAATGGACTTCTTCAGTACCTTTTTTATCAGCCATTTCTTCCAGATCTTGGCGCAAATCAAAATCTGGCTCAATATCTGGCAGCATAAAACCTTCTAGAACAGCTTTGATATATAAATGAGTACCTCCAACAAGTAAAGGGAAATTTCCTCGCTTTTTTATATCTTTTACTGCTTTATCTGTATCTTCTTGAAAGCTTGAAACAGAATAATCTTCATCTGGATCTATAATATCAATCAAGTGATGTTTAATTCTCTTTCTTTCAGCAGCTGAAGCTTTTGCGGTTCCTATATCCATCTCTTTATAGATCTGCATGGAATCAGCAGAGATAATTTCTCCATTAATTTTTTCAGCTAGTGCTAAAGATAATTCTGTTTTACCAACAGCAGTAGGGCCGGTTAATACAGCTATGTCTCTCATTTTCTACCAATTCCTTTTTCTATTTCTTTCTTACTAATATTAATCATCACAGGTCTGCTGTGAGGACAGCGATAAGGATTTTCAGTTTTATAAAGGTCTTTGATCAGCTGAATACTCTCTTTTCTATTTAATGGTTTACCAGCTTTTACTGCTGTTCGACAGGCTAAATATTCAATCATATTTTCCTCAACTTCTGCAGCATTTAAACCTTTTCCGGCTTCAGAAAGTTCTGCTATCAATTCCTCTATGATATTTCTTGTTGACTTATTTTTCAGTAAAACAGGAACTTCCTGAATTAAAATAGTATTCCCGCCAAAATCACTAAATTCAATTCCTAATTCATTAATTATTTCTTTATATTGGCGGACAATTTCTCTTTCTTCAGGAGATAATTCAATCTTTACTGGGATCAGTAATGACTGAGAAGCCTTATTTTTTTCATTGAATTCAGCAGTTAATTTTTCAAAGAGTATTCTTTCATGAGCATTATGCTGATCAATTATTTTTAAGCCTTCATCTGTTTCAATTAATAGGTAGCTGTTAAAAATCTGGCCTAAAAATTTAAAGCTGCTCTCAGAAATTCCATTTCCCTTTATAAGATATTCTTCATTAATATTATCCGAAACTCCGGCGGCTAAATTTTCTTCAATATTTATTTCCCGCTTGTTTTTTTGACTATTTTCTCGGCCATCATTAATATTTGCACTATTATTTTTCTTGAATTTAGTGCTTTGAGTACTATTTATCTTATTAAAAGTATTTTTAAATAAGTTTTCATTCTGTGTTTCTTTTTTATTATTTAGATTATCATTATCAGTCAATTTTTTATCAGCAGATTTATTTGAATCATCTAGATTATTGTTCTTTCCATCTCTAATTTTTATATTCTGTTCAAGCTTAATCCGGGTTGTTGGATCAGCTTCTTTAAGAGTTTTACGAACTCCCTTCGAAATTACATCATAGATAATCTGATTTCTGCTGAATTTAACCTGTCTTTTAGTTGGATGGACATTTACATCAACTAAAATAGGGTTAACTTTAATAAATAAGAATACAATCGGTTTTCTACCTGGATCAATTAATTTTTTATAGGCATTCTCTACAGCTTTTGCAGTTATATTATTATATATCGGCCTATTATTTACAAAAAAAAGTTCATGGCTTCTGTTGGAGCGGGTTAATTCAGGTCTGCAGATATAACCACTCAGCTTGATATATCTATCTTCGATATCTATCGGCAGCAGATTATCGGCAATATCTTCTCCAAAAACAGCATAAATGGTGTCTTTTAACTTACCATTACCCGGAGTAGATAATATCTGTCTACCATTGTGATATAATTTGAAACTAATATCACTTGATGCCGCAGCTTCTGTACTTACTATCCGGCTTATATGAGAAAATTCTGTAGTTGTAGTTTTCAAATATTTATATCTTGCTGGAGTATTATAAAATAAATCTTTAACAGTAACATCAGTCCCTACAATAGAACCAGCAGGTTTTTTATCTATAATATCTCCACCTTTAATTTTAATTTTAACACCTGCATCTTCAGATTTATGTCTGCTCAGCATTTCTACCTCTGCAACAGAAGAAATACTGGCAAGAGCTTCACCTCTAAACCCAAGGCTGTATAATGAATAAAGATCATCTATTTCTTTAATTTTACTTGTTGCATAACGGCTAAATGCTGCTTCTATATCTTCAGCTAAAATACCATGGCCGTCATCTTTTACTCTAATTAATTTGCGTCCACCATCCTCTATTCTAATTTCAATCTTTTCAGCATCAGCATCAATAGAATTTTCAATTAATTCCTTCACTATAGAGGCAGGTCTTTCAACAACTTCTCCGGCAGATATTTGATTTGCAACATTTTGCGGCAGCTGTTTAATTTCTCCCATAATCATTCTCCTCTTCTAAAAATCGAATTCTAATTTTCTGATTTAAGATCCTGTTTTAATTTATATAAAAAGTTCATAGCATCCATTGGAGTCATATCCATGATATCTTTTTCATCCAGTTTTTTTAACACTGAATTATCTTGATTATTAAAAAGTGCTAACTGCTGATGTTTGTCATCTTGAACAGCCTTTTCTCTTTTTCTTACCGGCATCTTGTTATTTTCTTCTAATCTCATCAGGATTTTTTGGGCACTTAAAATTATCTCTTCTGGCAGGCCTGCAAGTCTGGCAACCTCTATTCCATAGCTGTCATCAGCCCTACCTTCTACAATACGATGTAAAAAGTGTACCCCTTCATTGTCTTCCTTTACCAATACATTATAGTTTTTCACTCCCTGATACTCATCTTCAAGCCTTGTAAGTTCATGGTAGTGTGTTGCAAATAGTGTTCTAGCACCAATACGCTCTGGATTATTTATATATTCACTTACCGCCCAGGCGATACTGACCCCATCATAGGTGCTGGTTCCTCTTCCGACCTCATCAAGTATAATCAGGCTTTTATCTGTACTGTTATTTACTATATTTGCTACTTCATTCATTTCTACCATAAATGTACTCTGGCCTGTAGTAAGGTCATCACTTGCTCCAACCCTAGTGAAAATTCTATCTGTTAACCCTATTTCTGCCTTTTCTGCAGGTACATAAGCACCAATCTGGGCTAGTAATACTATCAGAGCAACCTGGCGCATATAAGTTGATTTACCTGACATATTAGGACCAGTAATTATGATAAAACGCTGTTCTTCTTGATTTAAATAGCAGTCATTGGGAACAAATTGTTCAGAGAACATTTTTTCTACCACCGGATGTCTGCCATTTTCAATTTTAATTTCGTGACCACTATTGATTACTGGTTTATTATAATTATTTTCAACTGCTAGGTCTGCAAATGACATCAAAACATCTAATTCTGCAATTAAAGAGGCAGTTTTATTGATTCTTTTAACTTCAGCTGCAATTTCTTCTCTTATTTCTACAAAAAGATTATATTCAAGATCATTAATCTTTTCTTCTGCTCCTAAAACTTCCGATTCTTTTTCTTTTAGTTTTGGAATAATATATCTTTCACTATTGCTTAAAGTTTGTTTTCGTTCATAACGGTCAGGTACTTTATCTAAATGAGAATTTGTTATTTCTAAATAATAGCCAAATACCTTATTAAAGCCAACTTTTAAAGTATTGATTCCGGTTTTTTCACGCTCTTCTTTCTGCAGGGCTGAAATCCAATCTTTACCCTCACTTACTAAAGATCTTAATTTATCTAGTTCTTCATAGTAATTATCTTTTATTATTCCACCTTCTGTAATTGTTGTTGGCGGTTCATCTATAATTGAATTTTCAAGCAGAGAATATATATCTTCAAGTGAATCAAACTGATCTTTTATCTCTGAGAGAAGTTCTGTTTCAAAATCAGAAATCAACTCTTCAACAGCGGGAAGCTTTGCTAGAGAGTTTTTTAATGCTACTAAATCGCGTGCATTTGCAGATTGATATGTGATTTTACTCATGATTCTCTCTAAATCATAAATATCTTTAAAATTATCCCTCAGCTTTTTAAGTACTCTAAAATTATTGATAAATTCTCCTACAGCATCATGGCGTTTATTTATCTCAGATATATTTATTAAAGGTTGATTAATCCATTTTTTAATAGTACGTCCACCCATTGAGGTTATAGTTTGATCTACAATAGATAACAAAGAACCTGAACGGTTTTTATCTCTAATTGTAGAAGTAAGCTCTAAGTTTCTGCGGGTTGCAGAATCTAAAACCATATAGTCTTCTAAATAATAGGGTTTTAAAGTACTTATCTGATTAATAGTTCTTTTCTGAGTTTCTTTTAGATAATCAATTATCTGGCCTGCAGCATAAACTGCTGCATTCATTTCGTCACAACCAAAGCCTTCAAGTGACTGAACATTAAAATGCTCTAGCAGTTCTTTTTTTAGGCTATTATAATCTTTGTTTTCTATAATATTTAATGTAAAACCATACTGCTCCTGAAGAAGATTGAATGAATCTTTCTCAGAGTTTTTTTGCTCAGTCAGTAATTCTTGAGGTGCAGTTCTATTAATCTCATCAAGCAATTTGTCATCTGTATCAGCAGAAAATTCAGTCAAATAAAACTCACCAGTTGATATATCTGTATATGCATATCCGTAATAATCCTTATATTTAAAAGCCGCAGCAAGGTAGTTATTTTCATTTTCAGATAGTATTTCATTTTCTATAACAGTACCAGGAGTAATTACCCTGATTACATCACGTTCAACTATACCACTTGCTTCAGATGGATCTTCAAGCTGCTCACATATGGCTACTTTTATACCTTTTTTTATCAGCTTTTCTATATATGATGCTGAGGAATGTGCTGGTACTCCTGCCATCGGAATCTTTTCCCCTCCACCTTTATTGCGGGATGTTAGTGCTATATCAAGTAATCTGGCAGCTCTTTCAGCATCTTTTCCGAACATTTCATAAAAATCACCCAATCTAAAAAATACTACTGCATCCTGATATTTTCTTTTGATATTTTGATACTGCTGCATCATTGGTGTTAATTCTGCCAAGTCAATCCCTCCATCATTTAAATTAAAAGAACTAAAAGCCTGAAAGATCGATTAAATTATCTTCCAGGCTATAATTACTATATTTTTACTCTATTAATTAATGTACCATTTAATGTCCAGCTCTTTGCAGAATTAATTTTAACTTCTACAATTTTTCCTATGAGATCAGGTCTTTTATCTATAAAACAGATTTTATTTGTTTCTGTTCTTCCTTGATATACATTCTCATCACTGGAACTTGGTCCTGTAACAAGAACTTTTTGGATTGTACCAAGTAAGTTCTGATTTTTTTCATAACTAATTTTATTCTGAAGTTCCATTAATCTGTTCAAACGCTCTTTTTTAACTTTATCTGCTACCTGATCTTCTCTTCGGGAAGCTGGAGTTCCACTTCTGGGAGAATAAATAAATGTATATGCCATATCAAAGCGGAGTTCTTTAACAAGCTCTAATGTTTGCTCAAAATCTTCTTCTTTTTCACCTGGAAAACCTACAATAAAATCTGTTGAAACAGCTGCTTCTGGAATTTCTGCCTGGATTTTTTTTACTGTTTCAATATAATATTCTCTGCTGTAACCTCTATTCATCTCTTTTAATACTTTAGTGCTTCCAGACTGTACAGGTAAATGAATATGATTGACGACTTTATCAAGATTTTTTATCTTTTCTAATAAGCTGTCAGAAAAATCTCTAGGATGTGAAGTCATAAATCGAATCCGTTTTAATTTACCGACTTTATTTAATGCTTCTAATAAGAGAGGGAAATCAACCTTTTCTTTAAGGTCATTACCATAAGAATTAACATTCTGACCGAGTAATGTTATTTCTTTTACACCATCTTCAGCAAGTTTTTCTGCTTCTTTAACAATAGATTTTAGCGGTCTGCTTCTTTCTCTACCCCGTACATAGGGAACTATACAGTATGTGCAGAAATTATCACAGCCCTGAATAATAGATATCCAGGCAGAATAATCAGATTCTCTCTGAGAAGGAAGGTCAGGTATTAACCCATCTGCTTCATCCCAGACTTCAACTACACGTTCTCTATTTTTTTCTATCTTATTAATCAGTTCTGGTAAATGGTGAATATTATGTGTGCCAAAAATTAGGTCAACATGTCTATATTTTTTATATATTTCATCTACAGGTTGATCCTGCTGCATCATACAGCCTCCGACTCCGATGATTAAATTTGGGTTTTTACGTTTATATCTTTTCAATTCACCTAATTTGCCGAATACTTTTAATTCAGCATTTTCTCTGATAATACAGGTGTTTAACAAAATTATATCTGCTTTTTCTAGTTGATCAGTATATTTATAATTCATATTTTCAAGCATACCTGCCAGTTTTTCAGAATCATGTTCATTCATCTGACAGCCATACGTAATAATATGATAATATTTAACTTTATCCATCTTTTCACTCCTACTGTTCTTAACATTATAAATTCAAACTAATTATACTATATCATATTCTGCTTGTAAAATAAAAGCTGGGGTATTAACCCCAGCTCTTTAAAGATATTTTAATATAAAAAACTTCATTATTGATAATTAGCCTTCATATGGTTCAAACATATCCTTACCTACACCACATTCTGGACAGGTCCAATCATCTGGAAGATCTTCGAAAGATGTACCTGCTTCAATTCCACCTACAGGATCTCCTTCTTCAGGGTCATAAATATACATACATACTGTGCATTGATATTTCTGCATGGTTTAAATTCTCCTTCCTTATATAATTAAATTATTTCTTTAATTATAAAACAGAAATGCTAAATATGTCAAGTTAAGAAGTTCGCGTTCAGCATAAGTGAAAATTTCAGTCTGTAAACCGTTCAAAATATTCAGGAGAATAGGCTGATTTTAAGCCGCTAAAATTGGCTGTTCTCTCTGCAATTAAAGAAGCTATTAAAACCGGAATAGTAAGAGAATAATTATGCGTAAATTCCAGTATTATAAAAGTTGCAGTCAAAGGAGCTCTGATAACACCACTGAGTACTGCAGCCATTCCTATTAATGCATATAATGATGCTGAGCCAGAAAAATAAGGAAAAAAATTATCAAAAATACTTCCAACTAAAATCCCTGTTGTACTGCCGATTAAAAGTGATGGAGAAAAAATACCACCTGATCCACCTGAACCAAGACTAAGAGAAGTAGCGATTACTTTAAAAAATAATATTAAAAATATAAAAGAGAGATTATGATCAATTTGATTAAAAAGACCCACAATGACTCTATTTCCAGATCCCATTATTTCAGGTATAAAAAAAGCAGTTAATCCCATTAATAATCCACCAAGAGCAGGTTTTAATTCTTCTTTTATTTTAATACCTCTAAACTTTCTATCTAAGAACTTTAAAGTATGTATGAAAAAAACTGCAAATACTGCTCCTGCAAAACCAATCACTGCAGCTGTTAAAAAATTATAAGCACTGCCGACCTGACCGAGATTTATGTTCTCCAAAAATAATTCCTGTCCACTCCAGCGTATTATCATATCAGCAGAAATCGCACTAACAGCTACCATTATTAATCTACTTTTTTCAACTCTATTGAATAATATTTCTGTTACAAACATTATCCCACCTAAAGGTGCATGAAAAAGCCCTGCTATCCCTGCTGCAGCACCACAGCCCAGAAGGGTCTGGTAATCAAATAAGCTCAAATCTAGTTTATAACCGATTAAGTCACCTATTCCTGCTCCAATTTCTATAATTGGACCTATGCGTCCCGCAGAACCTCCACTGGATATTGTAACCGCAGATGCAAACCCCTCTGTAAGTAGGTCTCTATAACTAAGATGTCTTTCTTTTGTTTCAATTGAAGTTAAGATTGCAGGAATACCGTGGCCGCGAGCTGTGAGGCTCCCATATTTAATCACAAAGCCAACCAGCAGTCCACCTAAGGCAGGAACTAAGATAAAGCTCAGCCTCTGCAGTGAATTTAGATTACTGCTTATATTTACAACTGAGGAAGTCATAAAGTCGAGAAAATTATTGTAAAGGAGAGCAATTGAGCCGACTATAACTCCAATTAGAAAAGCTAATAAAAGCTTAAAATACCTATTATTAAATTTTCCATTTAGATCATTATTATCAGTCAAAAGTTGACCTCCCACTAGACATCTATTTTTTCTGCAAGTTCAGCATTATTAAAGATAAATTCCTTTCTTAAAGAAGCATTTGAGCCCATTAATCTGGTGAATATATCATCAGCTTCAAAATCATCATCTATTTCTACTCTCTGCAGGACTCTGTTTTCAGGATCCATTGTCGTATCCCAGAGCTGTTCCGGATTCATTTCACCAAGCCCCTTATATCTCTGCAGAGAAAAACTGCTGTTTCCATTTTCGGCTCTAAATTTTTCTAATTCCTGGTCACTGTACAAATAATGGCTTTTAGCTCTTTTAGTTACCTTGTATAAAGGAGGTTTTGCCAGATAAATATGGCCATTTTCGACCAGTTCTGGCATATACCTATAAAATAATGTCAAAATCAATGTAGCAATATGGGCACCATCAACATCTGCATCAGTCATGATGATGATTTTATGATAGCGTAAATTTTTAAGGCTGAAATCTTCTCCAATTCCAGCACCTAAAGCTGTAATGATCGAAGCTACTTCTGTGTTGTTTAAAATTTTATCGAGTCTTGCTCTTTCCACATTAAGAATCTTACCTTTGAGCGGTAAAATTGCCTGAAATTTACGTTCTCTTCCCTGTTTAGCCGAACCTCCGGCAGAATCTCCCTCAACAATAAAAAGCTCACTGTTTTTTGCTTCTTTACTGCTGCAGTCTGCAAGTTTACCCGGCAGTGCATTTGATGACAAGGCAGTTTTTCTTTTGGTAAGTTCTCTTGCTTTTTTAGAAGCTTTTCTAGCTCTAACAGCCTGGACTGCTTTGTCAATTATTTTTTTGGCCAGTTCTGGGTTAGTATCAAAATAAAGGCTTAAGTAATCGTAAACTTCTGTTTCCACGATACTCCTTATTTCACTATTGCCGAGCTTGCTTTTGGTTTGACCTTCAAACTGTGGTTCTGGGAGTTTGACATTAATAACTGCTGTAATACCTTCTCTGACATCTTTTCCCCTCAGTGACGATATTTTAGCAGGAAGTTTATTGTTATTTTTGGCAAAATTATTTACTGCTCTTGTTAATGCAGTTTTAAATCCTGTTAAATGGTAACCTCCATCAACTGTATTTATATTATTTGCATAAGAATAAATTCTTTCATTATAACCACTGTTGTATTGAATAGAAATTTCTACTTCATATTCATCTGGTTTTGATTCAAAATATATTATATCCTCATTCAAAACATCTCTATCTGTATTGAGATATTCAACAAAGGCCTTTATACCACCATCATACTGAAATTCTTCCTCTTTAACTTCCTCACCCCGTTCATCTCTTAAACTTAAAGTGAGTTCTTTGTTAAGATAGGCTGATTCCTGTAAGCGGTGGGCAAGATTATCATATTTAAATTCAACTGCATTAAAAATTTCAGAATCGGGTCTAAAACGTATTACGGTTCCGCTTCTATCTGTTTTACCCAATTTTTTTAAATCATCTACCGGAACACCTTTTTTAAATTTCTGCTGATATTTATAACCTTTATAATGAGTTGTAAGTATCAATTCTTCAGATAAAGCATTAACTACTGATACACCAACCCCATGTAGTCCACCAGAAACCTTATAACTATTATTATCAAATTTTCCTCCGGCATGTAAGGTTGTCATAACCACCTGAACAGCAGGAAGTCCTGTTTCTCGATGGATATCGGCTGGAATTCCACGCCCAAAATCTTCTACTGAAACTTCATTATCTTCATGAATAATTACATTTATTTTATCTCCATAGCCTGCTAAAAATTCATCTATACTGTTATCTACTACTTCCCAGACAAGGTGATGTAAACCTCTTATACCAGTACTACCTATATACATACCGGGTCTTTTGCGCACTGCTTCTAAACCTTTAAGTACCTGTATCTGATCAGCATTATAATCTACTTTGTCAAAAAGAGTTTCCATAAAGCTTCACCATCCCTCAACATCTAATTATAACAAAGAGCCAATTATTTTGCCAGTTTTAATTTGCATAAAGCGGCAGCCGGATGATATTATAAGTAAGCAGAAATAATAATTAATTATATTTATTTGATTAAAATAGCGAGAGGAGATAAACAATGAGCGAAGAAATTTATCCAATTGCAATTGAAGATAAAATGAAAGACGCATATTTAAATTATTCATTAAGCGTTATTATCGGACGTGCTCTACCAGATGTAAGAGATGGTTTAAAACCTGTCCACAGGAGAATTCTTTATGCAGCAAAAGAATTAGGCTTACTGCACAATCGTCCCCATAAAAAATCTGCCAGACTTGTCGGAGAAGTTCTGGGTAAGTTTCATCCCCATGGTGATTCAGCTGTATATGATGCAATGGTTAGAATGGCCCAGCATTTCAATCAGCGTTACAGATTGATTGACGGCCATGGTAATTTTGGTTCTATTGATGGAGATAGTGCTGCAGCGATGCGTTATACAGAGACAAAGCTGACAGAAATAGCAGAAGAACTGCTTGAAAATATCGATGAAGAAACTGTTTCTTTTACAGATAATTTTGATGGTTCTCTTAAAGAACCAGAAGTTTTACCATCTAAAATTCCAAACCTGCTTATTAATGGTTCAAGTGGAATTGCTGTTGGGATGAGCACCTCTATTCCTCCCCATAATTTAGGTGAGGTAGTAGATGCTGCACTGCATCTGCTTGAATATCCAAATGCAAGATTAGATACTATTATAAAAAATCACCTGCCTGGTCCTGATTTTCCTACAGGTGCTTCAATTGTTGGAAATGATGGAATTATAGATGCATATAAAACTGGTAAAGGTAAAATAACACTTAGGGCCAAAAGTAAAATCGAAGTTGAGGACAGACATAAAAATATTATCATTACAGAAATTCCATATCAGTTAAATAAATCTAAATTAATTGAAGAGATAGCTGAACTTGTCAATAAGGGTAAGCTTAGCTCTGTGTCTGATTTAAGAGATGAATCTGATAAAAAAGGGATCCGTATTTTAATTGCTCTAAAAAGTGGTGCTGACCCCGAACTCACCTTAAACAGGCTCTATAAATATACCTCAATGCAGGGAAGTTTTCGCATAAATCTATTAGCTCTAGATAATAAAAAACCGAAAGTAATGGGCTTATTAGAGATTCTAACTCATTTTATTGATTTTAGAAAAGAAGTCATTAAAAATCATACTAAATATAATCTTAAAAAATCAGAAGCAAGATATCACATTTTAGAGGGATTAAAAACTGCTATAAATAAACTTGATCTTGTTATCCAAATAATTAGAAACTCCAAGAAAAAAGCAGAAGCAAAAGCAGGGCTGGTTAAAGAACTTAAAATAACCGAAGAACAGGCTCAATCAATCCTAGAAATGCAGCTGCAGAGACTTGTAGGTATGGAAATTGAGAAATTAGAAGCAGAAAAAATAAAATTAGCAGAAAAAATAAGCTATTATAAAAAGCTGCTTAATGAAGAAGAAGAGCTTAAAAAATTCCTTAAACAAGAGCTGAAGGATATAAAAAATAGATTCAATGATTCCAGACGCACAGAGATTATTGAAGATGATAAAAAAGCTGAAATAACGAAAGATGACCTCATTAAAGATAAAAATGCAGTTGTTTCACTTTCATACAGGGGTATAATTAAAAGAAATGATGACTACTCTAATCTGCGTGCTGCAAAAAATGATTATCTGATTTCAACAGTAAGTGGTTCTTCTTTAGACCAGCTGCTGTTTTTTAGCGATTTAGGTGAAGTATATAATTTACAGGTACATCAGCTTGAAGAACATCATGGTCTTGCTACAGGGGATAATTTAAGCAAATATCTGCAGGTTCCGATGAATGAAAGTATAATATCTTTAAATATAATAAATATTAAAGATAAAGAAAATACTTTCTATACTTTTGTCACCGAGTCCGGTCAGATAAAGAGAAGTGCAGCTGAAGAATATGAAACAAATTACAGCCATATCAGAGCAATAAAGCTTGATGATGATAAATTGATCAATGCAGAGAAATGTGGAGAAGATGATGAAGTTGTTGTAATATCTAAAAATGGTTATTTAATTAGATTTAAAGGCAGTAGTTTTTCTACAACAGGACGTAATACTATGGGAAGTAGAGCTATTAACTTAGCGAAAAATGATTACGTAATTAATTTTAGTAAATATAAAAGTGATAATTATATTGTTTCAGTTACTGAATCCGGAAGAGCCAATAAGATTAAAATGAGTAAATTAAAAAGTCAGCAGAGAAATGGCAGAGGGATCAGAATATTTTCTAACAAAAAATATGTACTTGCCGGAGCGGTTAGCTCTAAGAAAGACAGTAAGATTTTAATTGCTGCAAAAAATGGCGAAGTATATACACTTAATTCTGAAGAAATTCCTGAAACTACTCCAGGGGGAAATATGTATCAAGTAATAAAAGATTTTGAATTTGAAAAAATAACTGCTGTTAAAAATATCATAGAAACTGAATAAGAAAAAAATGAGATAGCTAGTTGTTACAGCCAGCCTTAATTTATCTGAGATTTAACAAAGAAATATATACAAAAATAAATAATAAAGCCCTGCCTAATGTTTTGAAAACATTTGCAGGGCTTTATTTATTGGTTAGAATTATTTTTATTTTAAAAAGACATGATTATCAATTTGAACTATCTTTGTTCTTTTAGCAAAAAACTCAGGATTCTGAGATTTTTTTGGATTATAGAAATAAAGGCTGCCATTACTTGGATCCATACCACCTGCAGCATCATAAGCTGCCTTAAAAGAAGCATCATCTGGATTTATATTAATCATACCATTTTCTACTGGTTTAAACTGTCCTGATTGATAGACTACATCTTTTATAGTATTTGGAAAAGATGGATGATACACTCTATTCAAAATTACTGCTCCAACAGCAACTTTACCTTGATAGCTCTCTCCACGTGCTTCAGCATGAATAATACTTGCCAGAACTTCCATTTCATCAGCATTAAAGTTTTCATATTTGTAAAAATCATCACGCTTTTCTTGTTCACTGCTGTTACCAGAGAGTACTATCATTAAAAACATTAAACCAAGCCCAGTATATATATCTTCTTTTTCTATTGATGATGAGGCCTGGACTCTTTTCTGCTCATAAATAGCTGGTAATAAAAGGGTGTTTATTATAAGCAGAAAGACTAATGAGAATATAATATTTTTTATAGATAATTTTATCATTATAAATTCTCCTTAGAGAAGCAGTGCAAGCAGTGCAAGGCCACCTATAATGTATCCAGTACTAATTGAATCTCCACCAGCTTTTAGCTCTGCATCTTCTGTGTCTAATTGAGATTCAAGTTCTGCAATTCTATTTTCTAACTCATTGATTTTTGTCATGTTAACACTCTGAGTATCTTCTAAATCCTGAATGTTTTGACCTCCACCAGCTTCTTCAATTGCAGCTACTCTGTTTTCTATTGCAGTAACTTCTTCTGATAAACTAGCAAGAGTATTTATATTATCAGCAATCTCTGTAACTTCTCCCCGCAGTTCCGAAACTCTTACATTAACATCTGCAATATCTTCATTTTGAATCTGATTTGCATCTTCTATTTTATTAATTCTTTCGGCAAAATCTTTTTGATTTTGGGCTACTGCTACTAACTCATCTCTAAATTCTAGTGATAATTCTCTGATTACATCCACATCTTCATCAGATAAGTTCTGTCCTCCAACTGTCATATTTTCAAGTAAGTTTGCAATTATTTCAGCCATCTCATATCTGCTTACACTTTCTTCACCATTAAAATCCTCACCTGCATAAAGACTTAAATAACCTCTTTCAGCAAGGGTCTGTACACTATCATATGCCCAGTGGTCTCGTGGTACATCATCAAATTCCTGGGCTGCAGCAAAAGAAGTTACTGCAAAAATGAAAATTGATGTGATTAACATTATTTTTTTATAATTCATTATTCTGTTTCCTCCTTTAAAATATTTCTAAGACTTATTTCTATTTCTTCACTCATACTATTTAATAATGATAAATCATCTAAATAGATTTCACCTGCATCACTTTCCTTTTTCTTGAAGTGAACTGTTGCTATAGTTCCATTTCCTCTATTAAATGGTAACTCCTGCTCGAAGAATAAAGTTCCATTTTCAGTTCTAGTTGGTCTGTTAAATGGTAATAAGTTATTATCACCTACAAAAAGCTCTCCACGTGAAACATGAGTAAGCAGAAGTTTTTCGCTGTTATAGTTAAAATCAAATTCTATTTTTTCTGCTTCTCCTATATTTGCAGCAACAATATCTACAGAAAGATAATTTTCATCTTCTCTGCCTGGTGTTTCTCTTAAATAAATTAGAGGTTCTAACCTGGGTAATTCTATTTCTTCAACGATTGTTTTTTCATAATCATTAATGCCGCTCACTTTGACTGCAAATGGCATAGTACCATCTACTCTTAAGGCTTCAATAGCCCAGTTTACATTAATGTTTTCTCCAGAATCAAGCATACCCAGATGTTTGCTCAGTTTTTCACTTGAAGCAGCTAAAAGGCCAGGTGGTAAAATTAACTCTGCTTTAACACCATATAATGAACTTTCTCCTGAATTGCTTAATCTTGCCTGGACTCTAAATGGATTAGGTTCCAGCTGCCCATCAATCACTTCGACATTTTCCATAAGAGTAATGTTAGCATCAAGTACAGGAGGTCCGACAAATTTAACTCTTCTTTCAACTTCATTTGAATCTGTGTTATCTGCATCTACAACAACACGATAAGTCATCTGATCTGGTAGGCTGCTAATATTGTCTGGTCTTACATTCCAGGTTATTTGTGCTATTCCACCAGATTCCATATTACCAAGGCTGCGGCTTTTTTCATCAGCTTCAAATCCATCTGGAAGCTCTAAATTAATTTCAACATTTCTTGCTTCAATATCAGAAGTGTTTTCTAAATAAGCAACAACAGGGAAACTTTGATTATTATTATCAAAAATAACTTCTGCTGGAGATGTAACTCCTAATGATAAAAGACCGGGTACAATTGTTATACCACCTAAACCATATTTACTAATATATGTTTTACTGTCACCAGCCTCTATTACCTCAGGAACCCAGTACATAGCCATAGCACTATCAATTTCGTATTCACCTTTGCGTACAAATTCCTGACCTGGGTTGAAATCAAAATCCCAAACACCATCTGCCATACTTCCCCAGTCAGAAAAATAAACTCTATCTGGAGTACTTACATCTGGACCAATAAATGTACCCTGAGAAGTAACCTGAGGATTTGAAATACTGTCAAAAGAAAGCCAAAAATTATCCAGCTGTTTATCATAATATAATTTGTCAGAAGCAATGGTATCTTCACCAAGTCTAAAGGGAGCTCCATCATTTGCTCCAAGCATTGTATCAAGCATTATTCTGAGGCCGATTTTTTCCTCTGTTTCACCTTCATTGATAACTCTATACTGTATTTGTGCAGTATCAGCAAGTCCTGTTGTAGAACTTTTTACAATGGAAAGAATTTGCTCAACAATTAGATTATCAAAACGAGTTTTTGTTATTAACTGGTTATCTTCAATTGTTGGCTCCTGAATAACCTCACCATATTTTGCATTTTTTCCGGCACGTCTTTGAGTTTCACCACCAAAAACATATTTCTCATCATTTATCCAGATTGTTGTATAAGAAGTCCAGGGAGTAGGACGACCATAGATAAGCGCTTTATTATCATCATTATCTCTAGCAGGTGCTCCTCCAGTTGTTTCAACAGCAAATCTTCCCTGAGCATTATTATTTTGATTTACAACAATCACAATATAGTCATTGCCGAAACGTAAATTATTATTTGAATCTTCACTCTGAAAAAAGTCATCCTGTGCTGTAATAGCTGAAGTAAATAACAAAAGCACTGCAGCTGTTATTATTATAAACTTACTATATTTAAACATTGTTTTCTACTCACCTCCTGAAATAAATTCAACTTCACCAAGTTCTATATCTACCTGTGTATTATCTGATTCATCAAAGTAATAATTGACCAAAACAGGAATTCTGTAAGGCTGTTGATATTCTTTAAAAGTCCAGCCTCTTTCTACAGTTATTAAAGCAACTCTATCCATAGATTCAAAGCCTGATGATTCCTGGATAGTAATATTATCTACATTACCCTGTCTTGATATTTCAGCAATTAATCTTACCTTTCCTTCAGATCTTGTTCCAACTAAATCTTTAGGAAAAGCTGGAGTTACTACAAGATTAATAAGGTCACCAGATGTAGGTGGTGGAGGTGGAGGTGGGGTATTTTCCTCTTCTTCTTGAACAGACTGTTCACTGCTTTCTTCAGAACTTTCGCTGCTCTGCTGCTGTTCCTGTTCTTCATCAGCTGATTCCTGTGTGTTCTGCTCTTCCTGTTCTACTTCAATCTCACTTTCGCTTTCTTCACTGCTCATTATATTTTCCTCTTCTTGTACACCATCATCTACATTATCTTCTGCTGCTTCTTCTTCAGCTTGTTCAATTATTTCTTCTGTATTTTCCACTACTTCATCTATTTCTTCTTCAATGTTTTCTTGAGGTTCTTCAGTTAACTCTTCTACAATTTCTCTTTCTTCTTCAATAGCTTCTTCTTCAATTTCTTCTTCAATATTTTCCTCAACTACTTGTTCTTCCTCAATTTCTTCGGGTTCTTCTATAATATCTTCTGTCTCCACTTCTTTTTCATCATCTTCTATATCTTGAATTTCATCTTCTGTTTGATCTACTTCTGCTTCCTCTTCTGGTTCATCAACCTGCACTGGTGAAGGCTGATAATTAACAAGCTGTACATATCCATAATCATTAAGCTCACCTTCGCTCCTAGCATTTCCCTGAAGAAATCCAATTGGCAAAAAATATAGAATAAACAAATGCAGTATTACTGAGATACCTATATATAAAAATAGATTGTTTTTATCATGTTTATTTGGCATAAGTTCACCATCCTGTTAACTATCATCTTTATCAGCTGCCAGTGCCAGCCTGGAGATACCTACATTTCTCATGCCGTCCATAACAGAAACAACATTTTCGTATTTGGTATCTTTGTCAGCACTTATAATAATAGTTAATTCATTATTTTCTTGATTTTTAACTTCCGCTTCTGCAATGATTTGATTTAACTGCAGAGATTGACCATTGTAAAAATAATTTCCTGATTCATCTATTTCTACAATGAAATTCTGACTGCTCTGATTTGTCGCAGTGACAGCTTTTGGAAGCTGCATATCAATTCCCTGTGGACTGGTTCTAAAAGTTGTAAATAACATAAAAAATACAAGTAAAAAGAATATAACATCTATCATAGGTATAATATTTATTGAACTTTTCTTTTTAAGAGTAGTTCGAAACATTATCTTCACCCCTGTTACTGCTGACAACATCTACAATTTCTACCATACTCAAGTTCATATCATGAGCTCTTTTTTCAACTTTATGAGCAAAATATGAATAAAATATAGCAGTTGGTATAGCAATAATTAAACCCAAGGCAGTACTTATCAATGCAGCTGCAATACCAGAACTTATCTGGGCTGGATTAGCTGCACCTGCAGCAGTACCAAGAATATTAAAACTGCTGATAATACCAATTACTGTACCGAGAAGTCCCAATAGTGGAGAAATCATTGCAACAACATCTAAAATTGGCAAATGTCTTTCCATCTTTTTAATTTCATCTTCTCCAACTGCCTGTAATACTTCTCTTAATCTCGCTGGATCTTCACTATTATGAGCCAATGCTGTTGATAAAAGTTTAGCATTAGTCCCTTTTTTACCCTTCAATTCATTTAAAGCGCTTAAAATGTCACCTTCTTCAACTAAAATTTCGATTCTTTTAATTAACCTGAAGTTATTATCATTGTTTTTTGCAAAAAAGATTGTTTTTTCGATGATAACTGCTAAACTAAAAATAGATGCTAAAAGCAGCGGCAGAGTCATAGGTCCACCAAGGGTAAACAAATTCCAGACACGTGTTAAATTCAATCCAATCACTCCTCTTAAATCATAATATTTGAAATAATTTTTTTATTCGTTATTGTGTTATTTCTATATAAAAAGTGATATTCCTCTTTATTAATTAAATCGGAAATACTACAGTAAATATGCTTCCACTGTCATCACTTTCTACAAAGATTTCTGCCTGATGTGCATCGATTAATTCCTTTGTCACTGCAAGACCAATTCCGCTTCCACCATTTTTAGTTGAACGTGATTTATCAGCTCTATAAAATCTTTCGAAAATATATGGTAAATCTTCATCAGAAATACCAATACCAGTATCTGCTATACTAATTACAACTTTATCTTTTTTGAGTTTTGATTTAATTTTTATTAAGCCATTTTCTTGATTGTACTTAACAGCATTTTCGATTAGATTATTGAATATCTGAAACAAACTATCTCTATCAGCTTCAATAATTAATTCATTCTCGATATCCAATTCGATTTCCAGATTTTTTTCTTTGAAGTATTTTTCTCTTCTTTTTAATACATTCCTAATTATATCTGTTAAATTAACCTTTTCTTTCTGTAAATTGAAAATTTTATTCTGAGCTTCTGCAAATTCGTTCAATTTTTCTATTAATGAAACAATCCGTTCGGTTTCTTCTTTCATCTCTTTCAGATTATTTTTGTCAAGAGAAATCATCTTATCTTCTATAGCTTCTAAATAACCTTTAATTGTTGTTACTGGTGTGCGCAGTTCATGGGCAAAATCTGAAGCTGACTCTTTGCGTATCTTTTCTAATCTTGCTAACTTATTTGTCATTTTATTGAATGCCTGAACTAATTCAGACAGCTCGTCATCACCTTTATTAGAAATTTCCTGCTCATAATTACCTTCAGCTACTTCTAAAGCAGCATTTTTTAATTTAATAAGTGGATTAGTTAATATTTTAGAGACTACAAATGATATGATAATTATTAGAATAATAACAATCAGACCACTAAAAATAATAGCATGAAAAACATTTCTTTTAAAATAATTATATAATTCTGAGTCAATCTGACTTCCAGCATTGACTTCTTTCCAATATAAAACCGCGGCAGTTTTATCATCTATAATTATTTCTTCTTTTTTTGTCTGTCCAGGCAGTGATTCAGGTCTCTGTATATTCATCATCGGCATATTACCCATCCTCGTCCCAGATTTTCTCATCATATTATTCATCTGAGCTGAGTGTTCAGGGTTATAAAGTAGATTTCCATCAGCATCTTCCAGCCAGACTAAAATCCTGTTTGTTCTGCCAAAACTTTCTAATATTTCAGATGCTGCAGTTACAGACTCATCCTTAATTCTTTCTTTTAGCATGACAACCAATTCTTCTATACTTTCCTGTCTCTGCAGATTAACAAAATCATAAAATCTTTCTCCAATAGAATAATTTATAAAAAACCCAACCAATATTAATGCTGATAAAACGAGTACCAAAAATATAAAAAATAATTTTTTGCCCAGTTTAGACATTAAATATCACCAGAAAATTTATAGCCTGCTCCATATACGGTAATTATATATTCATCTTTATCTAGGTCAAGCTTCTTGCGAATATTTTTTATATGAGCATCTATAGTTCGATCAAAACCACTGAATTCCAGGCCCATAACATTATCAGCCAGCTGTTCCCTACTCAATACTTGATTGGCATTATTTATTAATTCCATTAATATTTTAAATTCTGTAGATGTGAGTTCACAATTTTGATTTTTTCTTTTGGCAGTCATTTCTTCAGGATAAATCTTAATTTCTCCATTGTCCAGTGAAATAAGAGAAGCTTTTTCTATATTTTTACTTCTCCTTAAGACGGCATTTACTCTAAGTGCCAATTCTCTTGGACTAAATGGTTTTGTTATATAATCATCTGCACCAAAATTAAAACCTTCCACTTTGTTTTCTTCACTGCTTTTTGCAGTAAGCATAATAATTGGAATATCAGAGACCTGCCTTATTTTTTGACATACTTCTTCACCACTTATTTTGGGAAGCATTAAATCAAGTATTATCAGTTCAAAATCATTGTCATTGAATAATTTAAGAGCTTTTTGTCCATCTTCCGCTTCATATATATTATATTTTTCCTGGAGATAAGAACTTATAATCTTTCTTATTTTATATTCATCTTCAACGACCATAATTTTATCCATAATACCACCTTTAACTTTCTTTATTATATCAGTTATAAATTTTACCCATCTATTACTTATTATATAACTTTTAGAGGAGATAAAACAAGTTTATATGAAAAAATCTGTCTACCTTAACGGCAAACAGATCTTTAATCTATCTTGGCTCTACAATCAATTTGATCGCTGTTCTTTCTTCTCCATCAATTTCAATATCAGTAAAAGCAGGAATACAGATCAAATCTATTCCACTTGGTGCTACAAATCCTCTTGCGATTGCAACTGCTTTTACACCCTGGTTTAGGGCGCCAGCACCAACAGCCTGCAGTTCTGCATTGCCATTTTCCCTGAGTACACCAGCTAATGCTCCCGCTACCTTGTTGGGGCTTGATTTGGATGATACTTTTAGCATATCCATCTTCATTAATTACCTCCTTGATTGGTTAATATTAACTCCCTATATATATTATATTAAGCGTTAATTACTAAAATTCCTGCTTAAATAAGTGAAAATGTTAATTATTTTTATTAATCACCATTATTTTCTTTGATTTGTAATCTTTGTTCAACTGCAGAAAAACTGAGTTTAAGCTTACAGAACCTGTAGCGACTTCATAACTAACCGGTAGTGAAGTTTTCATTTTTTCAACCATTTTTTCTACTTTCATGCCCAATATTGAATCTTTTGCGGCAGTTAAACCTGCATCTGTAATGTATGCTGTTCCCTCAGGGAAAATCTGAGCATCATTAGTCTGCACATGAGTATGTGAGCCAATAACAGCTGTTACAAGACCATCTACTGCTCTAGCAAAAGCAATTTTTTCTCCAGTAGCTTCTGCATGGAAATCAACTAAAATAATGTCATGATCTTTAATTTTTGGATAGAGATTCATAAATTTATGATAAGGAGAATCATTACTTTGCATATAAACCTGACCAATCAAATTTACTAAAGCAATTTTTGCCCCATTTCTTTTTATTGAAATCCAACCCCTACCTGGATTATTTTCTGGATAGTTAAGCGGCCTGATAATTTTTTTGTCATCATCAATAAAATTAAAAATATCTTTATTATCCCAAGTGTGGTTACCCATAGTTAAATAATCAATTCCATAACTATATAATTCTTCTGCAACTTTTTGTGTTATACCAAAACCACCAGCTGCATTTTCTCCATTTGCAATAACTAGATTGACTTTATTATTTTCAATTATTTTATCAAGAAAAATTCTTACAGCTCTTCTTCCTGCTCTACCGACAATGTCACCTACAAATAATATATTCATCTGATAACTCCTCACTTTTTATATCTATTGATATCTATAAATCATAAAAAGGCCCCTCATAGAGGAGCCTATTACTTTCGAATTTAATTATTCAACTTACTTAGCATAATCTACAACTCTTGTCTCTCTTATAATAACAACTTTTATTTGGCCTGGATAATCAAGATTTTTCTCAATCTTTTTAGTAATATCTCGAACCATTTTGCTTGATTCGAAATCATTGATCTTATCAGGTTCAACAATAACTCTAATTTCTCTACCAGCTTGAATAGCATAAGCTTTTTCTACACCAGTAAAGGATTCACCGATTTCTTCAAGTTCTTCAAGTCTCTTAATATAAGATTCTAGAGTTTCTTTTCTTGCACCAGGTCTAGCAGCTGAAATAGCATCACCTGCAGCGACAAGAACTGCTTCTACTGATTTAAATTCAACATCACCATGATGAGCTTCTATACAGTGCAGTACTTTTTCTGATTCACCATGTTTTCTTGCAGTATCAACACCAATATTAACATGAGTACCTTCAACTTCGTGATCTATTGCCTTACCAATGTCATGCAGTAAACCACCACGTCTTGCAAGTGTCACATCTGCTCCTAATTCAGCAGCCATTATACTTGCTAAATAAGATACTTCCATTGCATGCTGCAGAACGTTTTGTCCATAACTAGTTCTAAACTTTAATCTACCTAATAATTTAACTAATTCAGAATCTAAACCATGAACACCTGTATCAAATGTTGCCTGTTCACCAATTTCTTTAATATGCTGGTCAAGCTCTTTTTTAGCTTTCTCAACCATTTCTTCAATTCTAGCTGGATGGATTCTTCCATCATCAATTAATTTTTCTAAAGCTATTCTAGCAATTTCTCTTCTAATTGGATCAAAACCAGAAATTACAACAGCTTCAGGTGTATCATCTATAATTAAATCGATACCTGTAAGACTCTCTAAAGCTCTAATGTTTCTTCCTTCACGACCAATAATTCTACCCTTCATGTCATCATTTGGAAGATTAACAACTGATACAGTTGATTCACTTACATGATCAGCTGCACTTCTCTGAATTGCCAGTGAAATAATTTCACGGGCTCTTTTTTCAGATTCTTCTTTAGCCTGTACTTCTTTTTCTTTGATCATTCTAGCAAATTCATGATCTAATTCAGATTCAACTTTATTAAGGAGATATTCTTTTGCTTCACTTTCGGAAAAACTAGAAATCATTTCTAATTTCTCTTTCTGCTCTGCTTTTATTTGCTTTATTTCTTCTTCAGCCTGGGTTAGATGTTTATCGCGATCGCGAATGCTTTGGTCTTTTCTTTCGAGAGTTTCTGCTTTGCGATCAAGATTTTCTTCTTTATGCATTAAACGATTTTCTAACTTTTGAAGTTCATCTCTTCTCTTTTGACTTTCTTTATTTGCTTCTTCACGAATTTGATGAGCTTCTTCTTTGGCTTCCAAAATAACTTCTTTTTTCTTTGCCTTAGCATCTCTTTCTGCATCTTGGAGTATCTTTTCTGCTTCATCTTGAGCAGACTGCATACGTGCCTTGCTGATATATTTTCTAGCTAAATACCCAATCACAAATCCGAGTGGTAGGGCTATTATTAAATAAAACACACCTCCATTAATAGTATTCACCCCCTGTCTTATATTCAATTGTTAAGTTTGTTTTTTCATTTACTATTAATTATTCTATATTTACTAATAATATTTTAACTTTTTTAAGCCCTTATGTCAAGCAAATAAAAACTTATGGTCTAATTAAGGAAAAACCTATATATACAGGTTTTTCCTTTTTTAAAATATTTATTTATCTGTTATCTCATATATCATATCATAATTAAAACCCTTACTAGCTAGATAGTTTTTTAGTTTATAGCTTGAACTATCTTCATCTTTTCTTCTTCTAAGCCATTTATTCATCAGATAAGATGCCATCTCCAGTTCTTTTTCTCTGCTGAGGTATTCATCCAATGCAGAATTGATTATTTTTCTTTCTACACCTTTATCTTTAAGTTCTTTATATATCAGTTTTCTACCCCTTGGGTGGTGATTTATCCTAGACCGAATCCACATTTCTGCAAACCTCTGCTCATTTAAATAATCTTTTTCGAGGAGATAAGTTATAACTTTTTCGATTACCTCAGCAGAAAAATCTTTTTTCTTTAAACGGTCTCTCATTTCTTTTATTGTTCTTTCCCGATAACTTAAAAGATGAAATGCTTTATTTCTGGCTTCTATAAACTGATCATCATCCATTATATTATTATCCTCTTTCTTTTTTATTTATTGTTTTTAGTCTTATTAGTCTTCTTTCTCTGTTTTTTCTTTTTTCTCTGTTTTTTCTTCCAGATCGTCATCTTCTAGGCCAACTTTAATGCGTATTTCTTTTTCAACTTTATCTAATATTTCAGGATTATCTTTTAAGAAATCCTTGGAGTTTTCTCTACCCTGACCCAGCCGAACATCACCATATGAATACCATGATCCAGCTCTGTCAACAATTTCGGTTTCTACACCTAGATCAAGCACACAGCCTGGACGTGAAATACCTGTTCCATACATGATATCAAACTCACAATTTCTAAAAGGAGCTGCAACCTTGTTTTTCACTACTTTTACTTTAGCCGTACTTCCGATTAGCTTATCACCATCTTTAATAGTTTTTGATCTTCTCATTTCTATTCTAACTGAAGAATAGAATTTAAGTGCTCTACCACCTGGAGTTGTTTCTGGGTTACCAAACATAACTCCTATTTTTTCTCTTATCTGATTAATAAATATACAGGAAGTTTTAGATTTACTTATTGCACCAGAAAGTTTACGCATTGCCTGAGACATTAGTCTGGCCTGCAGACCCATATGAGAATCTCCCATATCTCCTTCTAATTCTGCTTTCGGGACCAGAGCAGCTACTGAGTCAATAATAATTAAATCTATTGCATTACTTCTTACTAATGCCTCTGTGATTTCTAGTGCTTCTTCACCACTATCAGGCTGAGAGATTAATAAATTATCTATGTTTACGCCAAGGTTTTTAGCATATTTGGGATCAAGTGCATGTTCTGCATCAATAAAAGCTGCAATACCATCCATGTTTTGTGCCTCAGCAATAATGTGAAGACCTAATGTTGTTTTACCAGATGATTCATTACCATATAGTTCGATAATTCTTCCCCGGGGAATTCCACCAACTCCCAGTGCTAAATCAAGTGGTAGTGCTCCTGTAGGTATAGCTTCTACATTAAGCTTAGTTGAATCTCCGAGTCTCATAATAGAACCTTTACCAAATTGTTTTTCTATTCTTTTTACGGCCATATCAAGCGCTTTTTCTTTATCTTTTGTTACCAATATTATCTTCCTCCCCAAATTTATATTGATTTTAACTGCAATTTTTGTCTTTAATTTAATTATAGAACAAATGTTTTTATTTTGCAAATTTTATTTCAATTTTTTGGTAAATAATTCAATATATTCTGGGCCATCACTGCTCAATCTGCTTTCATATAGGCTAAATGAGTCAATATATGAAAAAATATTTATGAAATCATTTTTCAAAAAATTAGATTTAATATTAATTTCTCCATTATTTTTACTGCGGGCGAGAGTAAGATGAGGAATGAATTTCCTCTGATCTTTTTCAAAATCAAGTTTAGCCATTTCAATTTCTATGATATGGTTTAACTCTTTAAGAAATTCGCTCCCTTTAGCTGTTTTAAGATAAATTACCTTAGCTGCTTTTAGATTTGGAAAAGCATCAATTTTGCTAAACTGAATATAATTAATTTCAGATTTTATATTTATATTTTCCAGTTTTTCAATGATCAGCTTCTTTTTTTCTTTTTCACATTCTCCTAAAAATTTGATTGTCAGATGCCAGTTTTCTTTAGCAGCCCATTTTAAATCCGAGTTAAAAGCTTTTTTCAAAATCTTTACTTTTCTATTGATTAGTTTTCTGCTTCTCTCACTTATATCTACTGCGATAAAAAGACGCATTAAATTAACACCTCTATTTAAGTTTAAATAAAATTATCTTGCTTCAATGATATCAAGCAGTTCTCTAGCTTCACTATATGTGTCAGCAATGTGCAGTGCTTTTCTCAATTGAGCACGAGCAGCTTCGTACATTTCTGCCCTGTAATAAGCAAGCCCTAAATAATAACGGCTTTCTGCATATTCCTCATTTTTTTCAACCGCCATCAAAAAACTGGAAATTGCATTATAATAATCTTCCTTTTCCAGGTGAATCTGGCCTTCAGTTAAATATGCCTTTACATAATTCGGATTATTTTGCAAAGCTTCACTTAAATAATTAAAAGCTCGATTATATTCTTTTCTTTCTTTATTAACCAGACCAAGCAGATAATAACTATAATATCCTTTTGGGTTCAATTCTACCGCTTTAAGCAGTGAATTTTCGGCCAGACTATAATTTTTTAAGGCAAGATAGCTTTCGGCTAAACCGATATGATAGGCAGTAAAATTTGGCTGCATCTTTATGCCCTGTTTATAGATATCAACAGCTGAATTGTACTGTTCTAAATCATAGTAAAGATTAGCTAGATTTAAATAAATGGCTCCTCCAGCAATATCTTGTCTCAAGGCTGTTTCATAATATTCTACTGCTTTATTTAAATTGCCCTTTTGCTGCATTATATCAGCAATATTTATATAATCTTCTGGGATTGGATTACTATCAATTATTTCGAGATAGATAGATTCTGCTTTATCTAATTTTCCTAATTCTCTGTAGACATAAGCATAATCTCTTTTAAAAGCAGTTTGGTTAAAACCCAGCTCAGATGTCTTAGCGAAATATTTTAAAGCTCTATTTAAATCAGCACTATCAAAATATCCATCTTGATTTAAAAATAACTTCCCTATCTTCCAGTAAAGCCTGCCTGATTGATAATTCATTTCTTCAAGTTCACTTAAATTATTTAAAGCAGTACCTGTGTCATAATTATTAACTGCTGTAAGTGCAGAATAATATAAAGCATCTGTTCTTAATTGAGCATCTAAATTATCAAACTCCAAAAGTTGAGCAAAAAGTTCAGCTGCACTGCTGTAATCTGCCTCAAAGTAATAATTCACTGCTTCAGAGAATAAATCACTTGGGTTTTGAACATTATTCTCTACTGCCACTGCAGCATCACAAGTTAATGTAAGCGGTATTAATAAAAGTAAAAGAATAATTAATAGTCTAGTTTTTTTTAGCATATTTCCTCCCCTAATTTGCCTTTAAATAAATCTTAATTATTTTTTAAAAGCTTAATAATTTCAAATAAAATTATCTGAGATGCATAAAATCTATTTAAATCCCGGCCGTAATTTTTATGCAGCTCTATGTGTTTAATTATATCTTTAAATTTAACTGCAAGGTGCATTGTTCCTGCTTTTTTCCCTTCCAGACTTCCTGGGCCGGCTGCCCCACTTGCAGCTGCAGCAATATCACTTTTAAAAATATCAGCGGTATTGACTGCCATAGCCTCTACACACTCTCTGCTGACTGCACCATGTTTTTTTATTGTTTCTTGATCAACATTTAATACTTCAGTTTTTATTTGATTATTATATGCAATTATTGAACCTCTAAAATACTTAGAACTTCCTTCTTTTTGAGTTAATCTTTCAGCAATTAAGCCACCCGTAAAAGATTCGGCTGTAGATATACTCAACCCGCTTTTAGTTATCTCATCAAAAAAAACATCTAATATTTCACGGCTGTCAGAGCTTATCAAAAATTCATTAAAATTTTCTACCATTATTTTATCTGCTTCTAAAAGAATATTTTCTATCTGATTTTCCTCTGCTCTTTCTGTTGTGCTTTTAAGACGCATTTTGACCTGGCCTTTAGCAGCCTGATAACTAATAGCGAGCCTATCGTCAAAATCAAGCTCTTTAACCCTGTTTTCAAGTGAGGATTCACCTATTCCTATAAAATTATATTCTCTATAGAAGATTTTTTTATCAGAAAGATCAAGCAGATCGCTTATTATATATTTATTAAAAATAGCTTTCATCTCTCTGGGAACACCAGGAAGCAGGTAATATAATTTTCCATTTTCAGATATTTTCAATGCAGGAGCTGTACCATTATCATTGTTTATAGTTTCTGCTCCTTCTGGTACATAGGCCTGACGCAAATTGTTTTCAGTCATCTCATAACTTCTTTCAGCAAAAAAATCTTTTAACTTTTTTTCTATTTTCTTTGAATAGATAAGCTTTTTATTAAGAGCTTCTGCAAGTGCATTTCTGCTCAGATCATCTTCTGTAGGACCAAGTCCGCCCGTTATTATAATAATATCTGCATTTTCTGATGCAGTATTTATCATCCGTATTATATCATCTTTTCTGTCATCAGAAAGATAAATCCCTCTAACTCTATAGCCTAATTCTCTTAAATTTTCAGCTATAAATTTTGAATTGCTGTCAATTACATGGCCTGAGAGCAGCTCAGAACCTGTAGCTATAATTGCTGTGTCCAATTTATTCACCTCATTATTATTATATCATTTAAAGAAAATAAAATCGACCACAAAGGGTCGATTAAAGTAATTATATAAAGTAAATTATTATTTTCAATACAGCAAGTGAAAAAACACCTGCAAGCACATCATCAGCCATTACTCCTAAACCTGATGGAAGTCCCTGTACTTTATCAATAATCCAGGGTTTTGTAATATCAAATACTCTAAAAAGTATAAAGCCGCCAATTAATACAGGAGCTGTAATCTTTAAGGTATAAAATGTTAAGAGCTGACCTGCCATTTCGTCAATGACAATTCTTTTATCATCTTTAATTCCGGTCATCCGCTCTTCATAATTAGCAACAGCAATACCACCTATTATTAAAGCAGAAATTAAATAAAAATTGTTGAGAACTGGGAATAAAAAAACAAGAATTATCATAAGAAGTGATCCCCAGGTACCTGGTGCATATGGCAGGTGACCACTGTAAAAGCCGCTGCTAAAAAAATGATTGATTTTGTTCAGCATACTTTATCCTCCCAGCTGTGGATTTATGAATAGTCAACTTCTGCACCAGCAAAATATTTATAACCAGAATAAATTGTGATCAATACTGCTGCCCAGACTAGAGTCATAATTAGTGCATAAGGAAGGTTGATTATCAAAGGATCGATAATCAGTGCGATAACGGTAATTATCTGGATTGTAGTTTTAACCTTACCCCAGATACTTGCAGCAATCACAGAACCCTGATCAGCCGCTACAACCCTTAATCCGGTTACTGCAAGACCTCTTGCAATAATTATAATAACCGGCCAGGCTGTAATTTTACCGAGCTGTACAAAAGCAATTAAGACACCATATATCAAAAGTTTATCTGCTAGAGGATCAAGTATTTTTCCGAGTGCAGTTATCATATCATATTTTCTTGCATAATAACCATCATACTTGTCAGTAAGTGCAGCTATTATAAAAAGAATCAAAGCTGATAAATCACCAACAAAATTATTCAAAAATAAAAGTATTATTATTACTGGAACCATTAAAATTCTTAAAGTAGACAGCTTATTTGGTAGATTCATTTTTTATCTCCCCTTTCAGTTCATAGTGGAATGCTTCCCGGATAACAGCTTCGTAGATCCCCCCTATATTAAGATTTTGATTGATAGGAATATATATTAAATTATCTATCTCTGGTGCATCAAATCTAGATCTAGCTGTATAGTATTCTTCGTCTTTAGCTTCTATAATCACCTCTAAAGACTTATCCAGCAAATTTTTGTTTTTATTTAAAGATATTTCGATTTGAATATCCATAATCTCATCTTTGCGCTTCTTTTTGACTTCAGCAGCTACCCTATCAGGCAGATTATAAGCTGCAGTACCTTCTTCTCTGGAGAATTCAAAAACTCCCAATCTATCGAACTCCATCTCTTTAACAAATTCTTTTAAATTATTGAAGTCTGCTTCACTTTCTCCCGGGAATCCGGTAATTAAAGAAGTGCGTAATTTTACATCCGGAATTTTATTTCTTATCATATTTATAATATTAGCGATATCTTCCTTATCTCCTTTGCGGTTCATCAATTTTCTTATTCTGCTTGATGAATGCTGAATAGGAATATCAAGATAATTACAGACTTTAGGCTCTTCAGCTATGGTTTCTATAATTTCTTCTGTTAAAAATTCGGGATAACTGTAAAGCACCCTGATCCATTCAATTCCATCAATATCAGCAAGTTTTCTTAAAAGAGGTGCTAATGCAGATCTACCGTAGATATCAACTCCATATTGAGCGGTATCCTGAGCGATTAATATCACTTCTTTGCTGCCTGATTCTGCAATATTTTCTGCTTCTCTTATAATATCAGCGATGCTTCTGCTTTTCAATGGCCCGCGAATCTGAGGAATACTGCAGTAAGTACAGTTATTGCTGCAGCCCTCTGCAATTTTAAGATAAGAAAAAACATTGTTGTCCATCTGCCTCGGCAGTGAAGAACTATATTCAAATCCTGCAGTATCTATACCTCCAGAATTCTTACCCTTTAAACTATCTCTTACAACATCAGCTATCTTATCAAAGTTAGAGGTTCCTAAAACCGCATCAATTTCCGGAATGTCATTTTCTAATTGTTCACTGTAGCGCTGGGTTAAACATCCTGTTACAACTACAGATTTACAGTTGTATTCATTTTTATACTCTAAAGCTGTCAGTATTGTTTCAATCGATTCTTCTTTTGCATCCTGTATAAAACCACAGGTATTAATAATTATTACTTCTGCATCTTTGAAATTTTCTGTATATTTAAAATCATTTTCTTTGTTTAAAAAACCGTGCATATGCTGACTGTCTACTTCATTTTTTGGACAGCCAAGTGTCATTAAAGAATATTTTATCATTTTTACTCCTCTTTTTGATTTAATTTCTTCTATAACTAGAAAAAAGCCCCTGAGGGCTTTTAAATACATAAATGGTCGGGCTATCCGGATTTGAACCGGAGACCTCTACACCCCCAGTGTAGCGCGCTACCAAGCTGCGCCATAGCCCGATGTTAACAAAAGATATTATATATAAATAAAGCTTTATTGTCAAGAAAAAATTATTTTATAAAATCTAATTTTTTTAGATATTCCATCGTTTTATCGGGGTAATCAGTAACAACAAAAACTTCCTGTAATGATTCACTGTTTTTAGCAATTAATTTGATCCCACTTTGGGTATTATATTTTAACTGTATATATGCTGGAACTCCACTTCCCTTGCGTCTGTTAATACGGCCGGGAATTATGCTTTTTATCAATCTTGATAAAGCAATATCTTCTAACATCGGCAGTACATCTTCGATAATAGTATGTTCCTGTTTTATTTTATTATGACGATATTTATTAGCCAAGTTAACCACTTCCTCAACCCATTATAACATTCTTACATTAATGCCGCAAATAATGAAAGATTAAATAAGTATCTAGACATTAAAAAAGAAGCCGAAATTTCGACTTCCTAAATATCAATGGAGCTGATGACCAGACTTGAACTGGTAACCTGCTCATTACAAGTGAGCTGCTCTACCAATTGAGCTACATCAGCATATATATAATTGGCAGGGGAGGCAGGACTTGAACCCGCAACCAACGGATTTGGAGTCCGCTACTCTGCCAGTTGAGCTACTCCCCTACACACTCAATTTTTAATCAAGCAATAACTATTATAATAGAGTTGTTGTTTTAGGTCAAATTCAATTACAGCAAATATTTACTTTGAGGTAGATTTAAGTTGTCTATAATTGTAAATGCTCTAAAATAATCTTATTTACTCTATATTAATTACAAT
>JAGYNO010000090.1 GCA_018399955.1 Halanaerobium sp.
ACTTTCAGTACCTAACTTATCTATGGATATAGTAGATAATATAAAAGACACTATAGAGTCAGGCTGGGTATCAACAGGTGGTAAATTTATAAAAGAATTTCAGGAGAAAATGGAAAACTATTTAAAAGTAGATAAAGCAGCTGCAGTACAGAGCGGTACAGCCGGTCTTCATCTTGCCATGGAAGTATTGGGTATTGGTAGAGGTGATGAAGTAATAGTTCCTACAGTTACCTTTATAGCAGCAGTAAATCCGGTTACTTATGTAGGTGCAGAACCTGTTTTCATGGACTGTGCAGATGATTTAAATATAGACTTAGATAAATTAGAATTTTTTTTAAACCATGAATGTAAAAATATAGAAGGAAAAGTAATAAATACTAATACTGAACGAGAGATCAAAGCCATAGTAATTGTCCATGTTTTCGGGAATCCAACAGATATGGAAAGATTGGTGGAGCTGGCTGATAAATATAATCTAAAAATTATAGAAGATTCTACAGAAGCACTTGGCTCATATTATACTTCAGGTAAGTATGAAGGCAGACACTGCGGCACTATAGGTGATATCGGAGTCTATTCTTTCAATGCCAATAAGATCATTACAACCGGTGGTGGAGGAATGCTTGTTTCTCAAGAGCCAGAACTATTAGAAAAAGCTGAATTTTTGGGAGTTCAGGCTAAAACGGATCCTCTATATTACCAGCATGATGAAATAGGCTACAATTACAGGATGACAAATATCCAGGCAGCCTATGGTACAGACCAGATAGATAGACTGGAAGACTTTATAGCCACTAAAATAAAAAACTATAAATTATATAAAAAAGCTATTTCAGAAATAGATGGTTTATCCTTACTTCCTTTTAATGAAGGAACAAGGGCCAATCACTGGTTTTATTCTGTTTTAGTTGATAAAGAGGAATATGGTATAGACAGAGATCAGTTATTAAGAAAATTAAATGATGTAAATATCCAGGCAAGACCACTCTGGGGATTGATTCATCAGCAGAAACCATATTTAGATAATCAGGCATATAATATAGAAAAAGCCCAGTATTATGTAGATCATCTAATCAATATTCCCTGTTCAAGCAGTTTAACAGAAGAGGAAGTAGAAATAGTAGTGGAGTGGTTAAAAAAATTTAAAGCCTGAGATAGCAGACATAAATTTATTTAAGAATAATATTATTAAGAGAAAGCTGGGGTAATATGCAGAAAGATTTCCATTTTTGTGCTGTTTACGTTCTCTGCAGATTGGCTGGTATGGAAAGCTCTTATGCTGAAAAAACTGCTTATGCTTCACAACAGGTTGATGATGCTGTATATCAACATGCTCTAAAATTTGAAAATGGAGATGTTTTTCATCAAACGCAGACTGCTCATAAAGAATTGTGTATTCTAAAAAGTTCAGATATGAGTCTATCATTTAATATCTGGCTTCCTTTTCATTTTTTGCCGGCTGGAGCAGCTAGTGAAGACCCCTATATAACAGAAGCTGAGTCAAAAACAATTCAACTTTTAAAAGAAAAGGTAATAAAAGCTGGAAATAGAGCATCTGGAATTCACCAGCTGGGTATATTTCTACATCTTTATGCAGATACATACAGTCATCAGGGATTTAAAGGCTTTTATGATAGATCGAATTTTATCAAGCTGACTGAAGGTGTTGAGAAACTAAAGTTAAAAGATAAGTTTTTAAAGTTTGCAGTTATTAGCATGCCTAATCTTTTTCCTATCGGTCATCTTTTAGCAGTGAAAAACCCTGATATTCCCTATGCTGAGTGGAAATATCAAAAAAGCGATTCTCTGCATCAAGTAAATAATTTAGAAGATAGATTTATGCCGGCTGTGGAAAATATATTTGCATTTCTCAGAAGATTTTTAGCTAAAAATACAGAGTATGGAATTCCAGCAGATGTGGATGCTTTAAAGAGCCGTATTTCTAAAATAAGGGAAACACTTGAATATCAGGCTTTTCTTGAAGATAGATATCAGAACTGGCTTGATAAAATTCATAATAATTTCTTTGAGTTCGAAGATTTTAATCAGCTGGATAAAAATTTAAATTATGACGATCGAGCCTGGTTTAAAAAGGCAGTAAAAGCAGTAAAAGTTCCAAAATGTTCTTTTGAAGGACTAAAAAACAGGGCCTATAATTACCACAGATTTTATAAAGAAGATGGTTTTGAGCAGTCAGACTGGACCTTATACATGAAAGCAGCTGCTGAACATAAATACAGGGTGCTGCATCAGATTTTACCTGAAGCAGGTCTAACCGTCAGCTGATTCAAATTATTGTTTTATTTAATATTACCTTCCTTTCATCAAGCAGTAGAGGAGTTGATTTAATGATTGAAAAAATATACAGCTTTTACAGCAGAAAAAGGTTGATCATTTTAGACTTGATTTTGATTAATTTAGCAATGTTCCTAAGCTTCATGATGCGTTTTGATGCAGAATGGCCTAATTTTATTCATATTCGCTACTTTTATTATTTAACTTTAATCTCACTAACTTTTCTTATTTTTTCTAACTTATACAATTCGATGTGGAAATATGCCAGTATCGCAGAATTATACTCAATTATAAAAACAACCGCACTCATAAATATTACTTATATCATACTACTATATTTTTTAAATATTGCATTTCCACGCAGTATAATTCTTATCAATTCTATGGCCACCTTGATTCTCCTGGGCGGTTCCCGCTTTGCTTTGAGGACTATCCGCGAACACCTAATCCGCAAAAATGGAGCTGATTCTGATGCAAGGGTTAAAGCTTTAATCATTGGAGCAGGAGATGCAGGAGAAATCATAGTTCGTGAAATGAATAAACACCCAGAAATGGGGATCAGTGTTGTAGGTCTAATAGATGATGATCCTGCAAAACAGCATTTAGAAATTCACGGTCATAAAGTGCTCGGCACAAGAGAGGATATACCAAAATATATCAAAAAATTCAATGTGCATGAGGTGATAATAGCTATTCCTTCTGCAGATGGTAATACCATCAAAGAACTCTATGAGTTGAGCAATCAAAAAACCGTTAGGGTAAAGATCGTACCAGGTGTCTATGAAATCTTAAATGGAGATGTTAATTTAAGCCAGATCAGAGAAGTAAAAGTAGAAGATTTACTGCGCAGAGATCCGGTTGATTTAAAAACAGAAGATATTTCTGAATACTTAAGAGATAGAACAGTACTGGTATCAGGTGGTGGAGGTTCGATCGGCTCCGAAATCTGCCGTCAGATTGCAAATTTCAATCCTAAAGAGATAATCATCCTGGATATAAATGAGAACAGCACCTATTTTTTAGAACTGGAACTTAAAAATAGGTTTCCACATCTAGATATTACACCGATAATAGGCAGCATCCGTGATAAAGGCAAACTGGACCATGTTTTTTCTGAATACCAGCCTGATGTTGTTTTTCATGCAGCAGCTCATAAACATGTGCCGCTCATGGAGAGCAGTCCTGAAGAAGCTGTTAAAAATAATATTCTCGGCACAAAAAAACTGGCAGAAACAGCCGATCAATATCATGTGAAAAGATTTGTGCTTGTATCTACAGATAAGGCTGTCAATCCCACCAATGTGATGGGGGCCAGCAAAAGAGCTGCCGAAATGATCATTCAGTCATTAAGCAAAAAAAGCAGAACAAAATTTATGGCAGTTAGATTTGGCAATGTACTCGGCAGTCAAGGTAGTGTAATCCCAATCTTTAAAAGACAGATAGCAAATGGTGGACCAGTAACAGTAACCCATGAAGATATCACGAGGTATTTTATGACCATTCCCGAAGCAGCCCAACTTGTCATCCAGGCAGGGGCTTTAGGTAAGGGTGGCGAGGTATTTATTCTTGATATGGGGGAACCTGTGCGAATCAAAGAACTGGCAGAAGACTTAATAACCCTTTCAGGTCTAACACCTTATGAGGACATAGATATAGAGATAGTAGGCCTGCGGCCTGGAGAAAAATTATATGAAGAGCTGTTATTGGAAACAGAAGAGAGTACAGCGACCGAGCATGAGCGGATTTTTATCAACCACCTTGAGCTGGTTGAATGTGATAGTTTAAGTTCTGTGCTGAACAGACTGGAATTCTTGGCTAGAAAGAAAGATGAACGGGGGATTATCTCAACTCTGGTTGAACTGGTAGAATGCTATGAGCCGCAGCGGGATAATTTGACAAGAGTAGACTTCAGGAATAAAAAGAATGCTTAAGAAAATACTATCCTGGTCAGCTGTAGTAATCTGGATGGGAGTAATTTATAGTTTTTCTGCTCAGTCTGCTGAAGAGTCCTCACGCTTAAGTGCTGGTTTGAGTAAAGTCATATATAGGGTGATTACTGAAGAAGTTGGGCTTAAAGTTCAATTAAGCAGTTTCCACAGTTTTTTAAGACAGGGAGCTCATTTTTTCATCTTCTTCTTATTAGCTCTGCTTTTAGTTAATGCTTTTAGAGTCAGCGGTTATGAGCTTGAAAAAGCAATAATCTATACTCTGCTCATTTCTTTAGCCTATGCAGGGCTGGATGAAATCCATCAGATTTATGTTCCCGGCAGAACTGCAGAATTTAAGGATTTTTTTGTTGATGGACTCGGTATAATTTCTGGAATCGGGATTTATGCTGTAATAAGATATCTGCTGATAATCATCCGATGAGTTTATAATTTGCTGTATTGAAATTAATTAAAACAAAATATTGAATTTTAATAATTGCTTATTGATCCTACTAATATATTTCTTAATATCTTGGTAGGAT
>JAGYNO010000091.1 GCA_018399955.1 Halanaerobium sp.
TACCCGTAACACCTATATTAGCTTTAGCTACTAAAGTGTTAGCATTTGGAATGAAGCTTCCTTCTGGAGTATCCTCAGCAAAAGCAACGGCTGGCTTAGATTCAGATATTGTCATAGTTTCACCAGAAATTAAAGCACTAATAGTATCAGTCAACACTTCTCCAGAAGACTGACCTATAGCTCTAAATCCATCAACATCAGAGGCAGCTAATTGAACATCATCACCATTTGTTGCTCCACCAGAATTAGTATTTAGATTAGCAATAATATCCACAACTGTCTTTCCATCTTTTGGAACAAATACGTCTAAACTAGTAAAACTAGCGCTATTAGATGATAAAGATCCACTTTTAGTTTCGATATCACCATCAGAATTAGTATAACTTAAAACTACATCAGTGATATTAGCATCACTGTATCCTGAAGTGTTATCGACTCTTAATCTTTCAATTTTAAAGTCCTCTTTAGTAGCGTCAAACCTCAATTTTGTCAATAATACGTCCTCATCTCCCATTAATACTATGTCAGAATCTGGGGTGTCTGTATGTTTTTGTACGCTCAATTCACCAGCGCCAATAACGGTTTGAAATATAGTAGGACCATCTGGGTTAACCACACCGCTTAATCCTGACAAATTACTTCCATCGTGCTCAGCTGTTATGTTTTCTTTATTTAATGAAAAAGCAACACCGTTATAATCTAGTTCATAAGGAGCATTGTTAGAAACATTAGCTTTTACTACTAATTTAAGAGTTTCTGAAGCTGAGACAGTCCAATCTAAGTTACTAAAAGTAACTTCTCCAGTATTACTAATTGTTCTAGTATTACCAATTTTTGTACCATCGTGATAAAGCTCAACTGAGGTTAAAACATCTCTTATGTGAGTAGTGCCATTAATATAGCTGTCAACAAATTCACCACTTTCTGGAGCTGAACTCTCTACAGCAATATTACCATCAAGAGCCAATGAAGTTACTTTAATGTCACCAGCATCACCAGCAACAAAATTAAAGCCAACAATTTCAGCATCTGATGTTCCTTTTACCCATTCTTGATTAGCAGGAGTTGAGGCAAGAGAAACATCTAAGGAAGCTTCGACTACTGTCATGTCATTACCAACAATATCTGAAGAAGGTATGACATCATTAGGGCCGATTGAATCATTTGTTTCTGTGTCTCTAAAAGTCCAATCATCAGTTACTAAATCAGCACTAATAATTGAGGAACCTTCTTTGTCACTTGGAATATCTACTCTAATTTGGCAATGATTAGTTTCACCACCATTTATACTCCAAATATAATTGTCATTAAAGGTTTGAGAAGCACCTGAAAGAGCGGATAAATCTGCCCACTCATTCTTTACACTACCATCACAAACAAGCTCTAAATTAGATAATTTAGTGTTTCCACTCTCACCATCATGTAATTTAACTCCAACTCCTTCTACGTCAAGATCTCTATCAGAGCTAAGAGCAAAATCCATTAATACAACATCTTTAGTATCTAAGGCCACATCAGATGTAATTGGGCCATTAAAGCTTAAAGTAGCTTGACCAGCTTCAGCTGTAATTATTATTTGCTCGCTACCAAGTAAACCAGTAGCTGGTGGAGTTAAATTAAAGCCATAAGTTTTTCCTTCTACACTAACATCAGTAGCATAACGAACTGATAATTTAGCGGTATCTTCATCGCGAGCATCAACCACATCACCCTTTAAAGTGAAAGTAGCACTTTGCCCACTGTCGATATCATAAGCTTCATCTAGATCAAAGATGAAATAACGACCATCTTTTTCTCCAGTAGCCAACAAATCAGAACCGCGATAAAGTTTTAGGTTCTCTAAAATATCACGATCTTCATTATAGAAGGTAATTGATTTAAATTCAGAATTTTCAGCAGAATTAACACCAACTGAAAAACTACCAAGCTCAACATCAGTTTCACCTAATTGAACTGTTTGAGCACTGCCACTTTTTTCAAGAGTAGAAATTTCACCAACAGAAACACTATCATCAATTGACATAAAATTACCTTTAACTGGGAATGATCCAGTTATAGTAGCAGAACTATCAACAGCTGAGGCAGAATCAATACCAAATGCATGTTGACCGCCAGTGCTTATTGGAACATCAATAACTACTGAGACAGTTTTAGTAGTACCAGCTGGCACATCATAATCAAAATTGCTAAAGCTAGCAAGATTAGTGTTAGAACTAATAGATCTACCATTAGTCAAACGATTTGATCCTTCATAAAGATAAACTCCATCAATTTGTCCTGGTTCACCAACGCCAGTTCTTTTAACATCTAAACCATCAACTGTAACAGGACCATCTTGAGAAGCTGTAAAATTGAATTTAGCTACCTCAACACTAGCTGCACCACTTGGAACAGTTTGAGAAGCAGGAGTCTGAGCGTCTAAAGAAACAGTTAATCCTGTTCCTGCGCCAGGTTCAACACCAACACTTAAACCACTTTGGTCAGTGCTGATAATATCATCTTCTGCTTCAGTAATAGCATCTCCACTTGGAGTGAAGTTATCGTAAGTTACGATATTATCGTATTGGAATCTGTTAGCTAAGAAAGCAACTTCATCTTCTACTAAACGATAGTCTTCACCATCATAGTAGTAAACATCAGTCTCGCCATCTTTCTGTAATAAAGTTCCAAATGGAACTTCACCAGATTCTAAAGGATCTCCAATAGTATAATTTGTGAAGAAAGAGTCTGCTACATCAATTACACGAGAAGCCCAATCGGCTCCGTATAAATCAACAGCATCATCTTCCGTTTGAACCCATCTTAAAGTACCATCTGCTTCCACAGCATATACTTTAGGATCGGTTGTAATTTTTACCAATTTGGTTCCCGGTCTAACAACTACATTAGCTCCAAGAGGGTAACTAGCTAATTCATCAGATGAAACAGTAACTACACCTGAAAAATCGCTATACCATGTCTTGAAAGTAGCTTCATTTGGGAACACATATCTTTTTTCATCTGCGCCAAGGTAATATACGGCTGATAAGCCATCTTTTTTGATTAAATCTCCAGTTTGAACTGAAGCTTCAGCTGCCATAGGAGCAGTTAAACCACTCATAACTACAACAGTCATTACCATGATCGAAGACACAAAGATTTTGCGTAATTTCGTCATATAAGTTTGTAAGAATCTTCCTATATTATACATAGTATAAATAAAGAAAGATTAGAATTAATGTCCTTTAGAGAATCATATCCAGAATTGCTTTTAAATCTTCGAAATAAATCAGTCAGGATCCCGCTTCCCCGCACACTTATAATTACAAGTGAAATGTAGGGAAAAATTAGCATGGGATATTAATTTTTCACAACTCCGGCTACTCTATATATAATTATAAGAGTGCGGAGAAAAGCTTAACCGATTTATATTGTGAAAAATTCGAAGCTTTTCTAGATTTTTTGATTTCTTTAAAGAACAAGTATTTTTTTAAACGTCATTTCCTCTCTCTCGAGATCGACCTTTATGGCCATGACGAACCTCTGAATAACAGAGATTGAAAGAAACAAAAAATTTTCGCTCCTTTCAATCACTATTATTTCTCTATAAACTCATCTACTTCATCTAATTTTTCAATAACTTCTTCAAAATTCTTTTCAGCAAAAAGACTTTCAATTTCTTCTATCAATTTAGAACCATCCTCTACCTCATCTAACTTCTCAATACTTTTATCAACATCTTTTTCTAAACTTTCTTCATCAATTTCTTCTTCCGAAGAAGATGTAGCTGAAGAATCCTCATCTAAAGAAGCTATATCTGTATTATTATCTTCAATTTGATCTTTTTCTTCTTCTGGAATACTAATCTCAACTCCCTCGTCATCTTTCAAAGAAGAAGCGCTCATTACTACTCCATCTTCCTCATTTTTTTCAAAATCCTCTCTTTCGTCTTCCTCTATCCTCTCTTTAACTTTAGAAATTTCATTTTGAAAACTATCATTTAACTCTTCTACTCTATCTTGATTTTCTTCAGCATTGAATTCTGGGTCCATTAACATGGTAGCAATATCACGAGCATGATTACTAGCAAAACGAGTTAATAATAAATCTCTATCATCTTGATTAAAAGTAGCACTAAGCCTAGCCTTCTCACTTATAATCCTAGCAATATATAATGAATCATTTGGTTTAAGTTTATCATAAAATCCTCCACCAACGATAAGAGCACCAGATAAGAAAACAAAAATACCAGCTACTACTAAAGCTGGTTTATACATTAAAGAAAAAACATTTTTAAAATTAAAAATGTTAGTCTTAATCGGAGTCTCACTCTTAACAGAAGTGTTAGAGATTTGAGATAATAAAACACTTCTATTCTCTTTTTTAACTTCTTCAGAAAGAGAAATAGATTTCAAGCTTTTCAATTGTTCTAATATTTTTTTATTAGTCATATTTTTATTGCTTGCACTATAGTATACGTAAAAACACAAAAAATGTTACAATAAACCCTGATAACATTATATAAAAAAGAGATAAGTCCAGAAAATTCTGGACTTATCTCTTTTTAACAACTATTTTTTAAGGCTTTTATAGCTATCTAACAGCTCCTGAATAAGTTATAGCTTGTAAGGTATTCCAGTCTTCAGTGCTTTCCGGAAGACGATTATATATGTCACTAAAAATCTTTAATCCCGCTCTTTCACTATTTAAATTCCTATTTTTCGCTCTCTGCCTTAAACCGTAAGACATAATAGTTACAGCCGCATTATCATGAGCCTTTTC
>JAGYNO010000092.1 GCA_018399955.1 Halanaerobium sp.
GCAAGACGTCTATTCCCTTTGATATTTAGCTTCGCAAATTTAAAATCATCTGCAAATTCTTCTGCAAGTTCTTTAACATCTGGCATAATATCAAGACAAAGATCACAGCTGTCACTCCAAAAGTCAACTACTACTTTACCATCGGCATTAAGTACTTCTTCCTCAAAATTTTCTTTGTTAAGTTCTAACATTTTTATTCCTCCTTAAGAATTTTGTTTAAATGATTTCCATAATTTCTTTTTTAGCTGGATTAACTAATTTAGAAGAAACCTCTCCAGATTCTAATTTAAGTACAGTTGGTATCTCTTCAATATCATATCTATCAGAAATTAACCTATTTTTATAAGTGTCAATTTTCAAAAACTTATATCCTTTATCTTCAAGTTCCATTGCTTCAAGTTCACTTACTAAATCCATACTGTCCTGGTCAGTTACACTCCAAAAAGCCACAAATGCAGGTTTATCAGAATTGACAACATGATTTTGCCAATATTCTTCTTCTTCGATATATCCCTGTGCCATAACCGCAGCAGCTGCACCATCACCTGCAGCTGTAATAACCTGTCTTACAACTTTATTCCTTACATCACCAACTGCATATACACCCGGCTGATTAGTTTCCATCTGTTTGTTGGTCTTTACATAACCGTGTTCGGTTAGTTCAACTGTATTTTCTAAAAAGTCAGTACTTGGTACTCTACCCACAAAGAAGAATACTCCAGAACAGTCCAGTTCCTTTGTTTTACCATTTTTAATGTTTTTGACAACAGCATTTTCTACAAGGCCATCACCTTTAACTTCTTCTACAACTGAATTCCAGACAAACTCTATCTTCTCATTTTCCATTGCTTTTTCCTGAAGTATTTTTTCTGCATCCATAACACCTTCATCATGAATAACAATCATTGTAATCTTATTGACAAATTTACTTAAATAAATTGATTCTTCAACAGCTGAGTTACCATTACCTACTACAACTACATCAAGGTCAGTAAAGATATCTGCATCACAGGTAGCACAATAAGAAACTCCCTTACCTTTAAATTCTTCTTCACCTTTAACACCAAGTTTTCTTGGCTCTGCACCTGTGGCAATTATTACACTTTTTGCTGTGTATTCTTCACCTTTTTTGGTCTCAACAATTTTATTAAGCCCATTGACTTTCAGTTCAGCAACTTCTCCTCTTTTAAACTCAGTGCCAAATTTTTCAGCATGTGTGCGAAAATTTTGCATAAGTTCAGAAGCTGTCGTCTCAGGTACACCAGGATAGTTTTCCATATCATGATAAGTAGCTGGCTGTCCACCAGTTTTTCTCTTTGCTTCTAAAACAAGAGTATTAAGTCTTGATCTTGAACCATAAATAGCTGATGCCATTCCTGCAGGTCCACCACCTAAAACAATTAAATCATATTCTTGGCTCATCTAAATAACCTCCATTTTGATAATATAAAGTATAAAATTTGAAAAGCATACAATTTTCTAAAGTAAATTACTTGCTTTAATGCATTAATGTGTTAAAATACTTGAAATTATTATTTAATTATTGTATTCTTATCCTATAAACACGATTATATATAAAATCGCGTTATATTTTAAATCACAGGATAAGGATGTGGATTTACATATGTTAAAATTAGACAATAACGATATTAAGAAAAAAAGAACACTTAAGATTTTCATCGAAGAAACTCGCAAAATAATTAATGAAAATGGTATAGACAAAGTTACCATTCGTAAAGTCGCTGAAAAAACCGGCTATAATAGTGCTACCATTTATAATTATTTTGATAACTGCAATCAGCTTATCTTTTTTGCTTCACTTGATTTTTTAGGTGAATACAGTCAGGCAATGCCTGATTATATTGCTGATGCAGAGGATGAAAAAGAAAAATTTATTCTTATGTGGGAATGTTTCTGCAAATTTTCTTTTGAAAACCCCAAAATATATTATTCTATTTTTACAGAACATATTGGAGATGAATCTAAAGTTTTAATGGATAATTATTTTAAAATTTATCCCGAAAAGCTAGAAACTGCAGATGAAAGCTTAGTTCCCATGCTGAGAAGTCCAGATCTTTCGGAAAGAGCTTCAGTTGCTTCTCAACCTCTTATAAAAAATGATCTTCTTTCAAAAAAAACAGCCGAAGAAATGGATAATATGATTACATATATCTACCACGGTCTTTTAACTCTTATGATAAATAAGAGAACCAATCATACAGCTGAAAGTGCCCTTAAGACCATTTCTAAACATATAAGAACAATTGTCAATAATGCAGTCTGCTGTAAAGATAGAAATTAAATATATTGCTTTTTTTAATAACCCCGGCTAAAAAGCCGGGATTATTTTTATTATTCTATATTATTCAGCTTCTGCTGTCTTAGCTAATTCATCAACATCCATCATTTCTTTAGAAATTTCTTCAACATTATGTTCTGCAACCTCATCTATATCAACAACACCATCTACTTTTACTTCTGCTTTAAATGCCTTAATCATAGCTACCATTGCAAAAATCATGATAAATGCAAATGGAAAAGCAGCAACAATGGAGCCTGTTTGAAGCATACCTAAACCACCAGATAACATCAAAGCAACAGCTAAACCTGATTGAATTATTCCCCAGGTTATCTTCATTTTTGCTGATGGATTTTGATTACCTTTATCAGATAACATTCCCAGCACAAAGGTGGCTGAATCTGCCGAAGTAATAAAGAAAGTTATCAGCAGTGTAACTCCTATGATAGAAATTAAGCCTCCAGCTGGATAGTACTGCATTACTTCAAAAAATGCTGTTTCTGTAACTGCAATAGCTTCTTCAGCAACACCCATGCCAGTTTCAATTCCCATTGTACCTAAAATTGAAAACCAGACAAAAGAAGCAAGTGTTGGAGCAAAAAGCACTCCACCAATAAATTCTCTAACTGTTCTTCCACGAGAAATTCTGGCAATAAATGTAGCAACAAATGGTGCCCAGGCTATCCACCATGCCCAATAGAAAATTGTCCACCAGCCAAACCAGGGATCATTTCCGATTCTAAAACTGTCCCTAACTATACTTGAAACATAAAAACCAAAAGTATTAGTGAAATTATTAATAATTAACATTGTCGGACCAATAACCAAACAGATGACCATAATCACACCAGCAAGTGTTATGTTTGCATTAGAAAGATATTTAATTCCTTTATCAACACCTGTTATTGCAGAAATCATAAATAATATCGTAATAACTCCAATGACTATTAAGCGTACAAAATTAGTTTCTGGTACTCCAAATAAAAAGTTAAAACCACTTGTAACCTGTAATGTTGCCATACCAAGAGAAGTTGCTACACCAGCTACTGTTGCAAAAATAGCCAAGATATCAACAGTTTTTCCGATCGGACCTCTTGCTCTAGCTTCTCCTATTAAAGGAATAAAAACACTACTAATTTGAGCCGGTTTATCATGTCTAAACTGCATATAAGCTAATGCTAGTGCTAAAACTCCATAAGCTGACCAGGGATGAAGTCCCCAATGAAGAAATGAAGTCTTTAAAGCAAAATCTGCTGCTGCTGCAGTTCCCCCTTCCATACCAAGAGGATTAACAAAATGATTTAAAGGTTCTGCAACCCCCCAAAATACAAGCCCTACTCCCATTCCTGCACTAAATAACATTGCAAACCAGGAAATAGTGCTGAATTCTGGTTTTTCATCCGGTTTACCAAGTTTTATTTTACCATAGCGACTTAAAGCTGCCCAGAAACAAAAAACTACAAATAAGGTCATTGTGATTAGATAAAACCAACCAAAATTAGATGTCAAAAAATTAAAAATACTATTTGCAACTCCACCAAAACTGTCTGGCATTGTAATTCCCCAGAGAACAATTGCAAAAACCACTACAAGTGAAATTATAAATACTTCCCGACCTCTTTCTTTAATTATATTACCATGAGTATCTCTACGCTCTTCCATCTATTTCACCCCTTTAGATTAAGTTAAATTTATCACTTACTATTTAAACAAAGACCACTACCCCTTCTTAAAATTTATGAAGGGGTAATGGTATATATTTATCTCTGCACATCAAATACAGTCTGGTCTTCAATATCTACTGTTAGAGCATCTAATGCCACTCCAACTCTGTGATATCTCAGCTTCCACTGCTCTTCCTTACTTGTAGATGGATCTCCTAGTGGGTAAGGGATTGAAATAGTTGGAACAATTTTATTAGCACCAACTGTTTTTGATACAGGTATTAAATTAGCCATTTGAACGATCGGGAATCCAGCTCTTTCAATTTCTTTCACCATTGTTGCACCGCAACGTGTACAGGTACCTCAAGTGGATGTAAGGATTACCGCTTGAACTTCAGCATCTTTTAATTCCTGAGCTATTTCCTTACCCATACGGGCTGCTTCACCCTGGGTAGTACCAGTTCCAACTGTTGAATAAAAATAGTCATGCAGCTTGCCAATTTTTCCTTCTTCTTCATATTTTCGCACTGCATCTACAGGAACTACCACATTAGGATCAGCATCTGCAGCAGCAGGATCATAACCAGCATGAATAGTCTTAAAAGC
>JAGYNO010000093.1 GCA_018399955.1 Halanaerobium sp.
AGCTGCTTTGTTTGTGGCAGTACGGCAGTACCAGTATTTTGAGACCCTACTTGAGCCATATCTAGATTTATCTCCATCGATGCTTCAGTTTATTAGTTTTGCTGCAATATTTATAGTTGTAAATATTGTTATTCATGTACTGGGAATATCTTTAAAGAGATTAACTGATGCAATTTTTCTGCAGCCGGTGGACAAAGCTGCAGGATTTATTCTTGGTTTATTTAAAGCAGGCATAATAATCTATCTTTTGATTTTAATCATGGCACAAATTCCTTATTCTAAGGTTAATAATGTGGTGGAAGAATCATTTTTGGCACAGAGAGTTGTAGATGCTTCACCATTTATACAATCAAAAATTGAAGAAATTTTTCGGCCATGATATTTTCATGGCCTTTAATTATCTTATTCTGAGGTGAAAAAAATGATTGATATTACAAATAAAGAAATTGCAAAAATAATAGCAGAATTTGCTGATCTTTTAGCGATTAAAGGTGCAAATGATTTTAAAATAAGAGCATATACTAATGCTGCTCGTAAAATTGAATCACTTGGAGATGATATTACAGAACTTGCTGAAGAAGATAAATTAGAAGAAATTAACGGGATTGGAAGTGGAATTGCTGAATCTATAAAAGAAATCCTAGAATTTGGTATTATAGAAGAAATGGAAGCAGTAAAACAAGAACTACCTGCTGGTGTTCTTGAGATGACAAATATTCCTGGTTTGGGGCCAAAAACAGCCCATAAGTTTTATTATGAATTAGGAATAGATAATTTAAAATCTCTGCAGCAGGCATTAGAGAATGGAGATGTGAGGAAATTAAAAGGATTTGGGAAAAAATCTGAAGAAAAACTCCTGCATTCACTAAATAATTATGAGCAGTATGTAGATAAAATAATACTGGCCCAGGCAGTAAAAACTGCCAGAGAAATCACTGCAGAGATTGAAGAGAAAATTGATTCCGAATATTTTAATGAAATCAAGATGTGTGGTAGTGCAAGAAGAGCAAAGGAAATGACAGGGGATCTGGATATTTTAATAGCAGCTGATAAGCCAGAAAAATTAAGTGATCTGCTTATTGAACTTGATTTTGTAGAAGAAGTAATCGGAGCCGGAAAAACTAAAGTCAGTATTAGAACAAGACGCGGAATTCAGACCGATTTCAGGATGGTCAGCAGTGAAGAATTTCCCTCTGCACTTCATTATTTTACTGGCTCTAAAGCACATAATGTCCGTATGCGTCAGCTTGCCAAAGATAGAAATTTAAAGCTGAATGAATATGGCCTTATCAGAGAAGATGGCAGCAAATTGGAAATTAACTCTGAAGAAGATATCTTTAATGAACTTGGTTTGGACTATATCATACCAGAATTAAGAGAAGACCAGGGGGAGATAGAGGCAGCTCAAAAAGGCAGACTTCCCAAAAGCATAGAGCTTGAAGATATCAAGGGAGATTTACATCTTCATTCCCGCTACAGTGATGGTGCTTTTACAATTAAAGAAATGGCAGAGGCCGCTAAAAAAAGAGGTTATCAATATATCGCTGTAACCGATCATTCTCAGTCTTTATCTATTGCAGGAGGACTTTCTGTAGAAAGATTAGAAAAACAGATAGCAGAAATTGATCAGTTAAATCAAGAAATGAGTGAATTTAATATATTAAAAGGTATAGAAGTTGATATATTAAAAGATGGTTCACTTGATTACAGTGATCAAATCTTAGAAAAATTAGATTTTGTTATTGCTTCTATTCACAGTCATTTTGATATGCCTGCAGCTGAAATGACAGAAAGAATAATTAAAGCAGTTAAAAATCCTCATGTTAACCTCATTGGACATCCTCGGGGAGGAATGCTCGGTGGTAGAGCACCATATGAATTTGACTTAGATAAGGTGATTGAAGCTGCTGCTGAAAGCAGTACTGCCCTTGAAATTAATTCTTCACCTCAGAGACTTGATCTTAATGCCAAATGGGCAAGAAAGGTTAAAAAAGCAGGTGGATTGATTTCTATTAATACTGATGCTCATCACTACAGGGAATATGATGATATTGAACTTGGTGTTGCTACAGCCCGCAGGGGATGGCTCGAAAAAGAAGATGTTATAAATTGTTTAGATTATCAAAAATTAATTGAATTCTGCTGTAAAGATGAAGCAGACTAATTGATTTAATTTTTAAATATAATTTTAGTTAGTTTGCAAAGAAAAAATTTAAATATAAAAATCGTCCGGAGGTTAGAATCTTGAAAGAACACAGTCTGGAAGTTTTAGAATACAAAAAAATAATAAATATGACTAAAGATAGAGCAGCAGCAAAAATTGCCAAAGAAATCATATCTAATCTAGAACCTGTAAATAATTCAGATTATATAAAAGAAAGACTGGCAGAGGTAACGGCTTTAAAGAATATGATTACTGAATTCGGGACTCCTCCATTTGGCGGCTTAAGAGATATTAGAGAATCTTTAAAGAAAGCAGAAAAGGGTTCTGTTTTATCTACTGATAAAATATCTGATATCAGAAATACTCTACGGGGATTTAAAGAACTAAGCCGCTATTTTCAAAATATAAAATCTGATATAGATCCCCGAATAATAGAAAGAGAATATCAGATTATCTATGATATCACAGCTGGTTTAAGACCCCGACCAGAGCTCTCCCGTGAGATTGACCGCTGTATTAATGAATATGGGGAGATTGCAGATACTGCCAGTTCAAAACTTAAGTCATTACGCAGAAAAATTGAATCTATAGAAAATTCAATTAGAGATAAGCTTGATTCCATAATTAAGAGTTCAAAGTATCAAGATATGCTGCAGGAGAGTTTAGTCACAAAAAGAGAAAACCGCTATGTAGTTCCTGTAAAACAGGAGCAGCGCAATAAATTTGATGGGATTGTTCACGGTCAGTCTGCTAGTGGAATGACCCTTTTTATGGAGCCAATGGCAGTTGTTAAATTAAATAATGAATTAAGAGATATTAGAGCTCAAGAAAGTGCTGAAATCCAGAGGATACTGCAGATGTTGAGCTCTCAAATTGCAGGAGATGCTGAAATTATAAAAAATGATTTAATAACAGCTTCGAGACTTGATGTTATTTCTGCTTTTGCTAAATTTAGTTTAGATTACAGCTGTAATGCCCCTGAAATCAATCAAAAAGGTCTGATAGATCTCAAACAGGCACGCCATCCACTTTTAAAAGAGGAGCCTGTGCCAATTGACATTAATCTTGGTGATAAAATATCTACTCTTGTTATAACAGGCCCAAATACTGGAGGTAAAACTGTTTCTTTAAAAACAGTGGGACTTCTGACATTGATGGCACAGACAGGAATGCATATTCCTGCAGAAGCAAACTCCACAATTGCAGTCTTTAAAAAGATATTTGCTGACATAGGTGATGAACAGAGCATAGAACAGAGTTTAAGTACATTTTCTTCTCATATGACCAGAATCAGAGAGTTTCTTGCTGAATCAGATGACTCCACCCTTGTTCTAATGGATGAACTAGGAGTAGGTACAGATCCAGAAGAAGGTGCAGCTCTCGGTATATCTATACTAGATAAACTCAGGGACAAAAATGCTGTAACAGTTGCTACAACTCACTACAGCCAGCTTAAAAGTTATGCTTATTCTGCTGATCATGTAGAAAATGCTTCTGTTGAATTTGATCTGGAAACACTAAAGCCGACATATAGATTAATCATGGGTGTTCCGGGAGGCTCAAATGCATTTGAAATTGCTCTAAGGCTTGGTATACCTGAAGAAATTATAAAAAAAGCCAGAACCCTTTTGAGTGAAGAGGAAATAAAGGTTGAAGATATTATCAATGAATTAAATAAGGAAAGAAATCGCTATACAAAACTGCGTAAAGAGATGCAGGAATATAGAAAACGCGAAAAAGAATTAAAAGAAAAATATGAAAATTTGATTAAAGAACAGCAGGAAAAACATGAAAAAGAAATGCAAAAAGCGAGAGAAGAAGCTGATGACATTGTAGCTGAAACAAAAAAAGAAGCAAAACGTATTATATCAGAGCTGAAAGAAAAAGATTATACAAAACGCTCTGAAGTTGACCGTTCTCAGACTGAAGCTAATCAAGAGCTAAAAAGACTTGCAGAAATACTTGAAAATGAAAAAGAAAAAGCTGAAGCTGCTAAAACTAATAAGGAATTTGAAATTGGGGATCAGGTTAGGGTAAGAAGTATCGGCAGAAAAGGAGAGATTACTTCTATTGATGAAGATAAGAATGAAGCTGTAATCCAGGCCGGTATAATGAAAATAAGTGCTTCATTAGGTGATTTAGTTAAAGTGGATATTCCTGAAGAAGATGAAGAAGAAATGATAAAAAGCTACAGGGTGCAGAAAGCTCAGCATGTTTCACCAAAAATTGACCTCAGAGGAGATAGATATGAGGATGCCCAG
>JAGYNO010000094.1 GCA_018399955.1 Halanaerobium sp.
TATTGACTTTTCTCCTCTTTACCTTGAGATTCTTCAGCTAAGCCTCTAACAATATCACCTGAGGACATACCTGCTCCTTCTGAAGTTGGAATATCTAAAGCAGGAACAAATCTTTCAGCTTTATTAATAGCTTCTTCTTGACTAAGTCCCTCATTTTCCATATAAGACTGAGCTAACTTTTCAATATTTCCAGCTACTTGCTGTTTCTTTTGAAACATATCTCCTTGAATCTTTTCAATTCCAGAACTAACATCTACATTATATTTATTATTTAATTCTTTTAATCTATTAATAGCATTCTCATAATTCTTTGTAGCTGTTTGTCCTAACTTCTTATTTGTATAATCTTTAATAATCTTATTATTTATTCTAGTAACTGCTTCAGAATTAATCTTAGTTCTAGATTGTTCTATTGTTTCTTGAAAAGCTTCCATATTAGGCATAGCTTTAATCTCATCTAAATCAGTATTTATCTGTCTTAATTGTGTTTCTAACATTGGAGTCAATTGTTTACTAGCATTACTAATTTTATTACTAACCTCACTTTCATAAAGACTAAAGAATTCATCATTTATATAAGTTGACAGATTCTCATTCCAGAAATCTTTAGTAGTATCATACTTAGTTTCATTTATAATTACTGATTCGTTACCTGCCTTAGCTACATTATTATTATAAAACTGTAATATATCTGTTGACTTTAGATCTTCTGTTAATTTTCTAGTTCTTAATACATCAAATGAATCTTGTATCTCTTCAACTTTTAAAGTATTTTTTAAAGAAAATAATTTACTATCCCATTTAGAAATTAAATCTTCATTACCAGAAAGCAAAGCTTTGTTTCTTTCTTTTTGCACATCTGAAATAGATTCACCTAAAAGTTGTTTAGACTTTGTAGTTTCAGCATAAGTAGCACGATTTGTCAAAACATTTTCTCTAATTTCTTGCTGATTTACTCTAGCACTTTTTAAATTATCATTTATCTGTGATTTTAAGGTTGGATCTTTAGTATCTTCTAAAGTTCTTTCTAAAAAATTGATATGTTGAGAGATGTTTATGTTGTTAGTATTTAAATCTTCCACTGATTGTCTATAAGCATTCTTATAATCTTCCTCTCTTTTCAATTTTTTTAAAGAAGCAATCTCATTTTTAACTTCTTCCATAAAATTCTTATCCGAAATTCTTTTATCTTCCTCTTCTTCAAGTTGTTTTTCTCTATAATCAATCTGTTCTTGATAACCCATGCCCTCTTGAGTAACTTTTCTCCAATAAGTAGCCTCTTCCTCAGCTCTCAAAGCATCTCTTTGTTGAATAAAACCATTCAAATTAGATTTAATAATATCTCCTAAGAAAGTTTTTTTTGTTTTTTGCCTTGTAACTGCCATATAATTATATATTATTTATTTATTCTTCTCTGGGCTCTTGAGCTACACTAGTTCCACCCCTTTGATTAGTTTGATTAACAGCTCCTTGAGGAGAAACTGCTGACTGTTGAGGTGCTCCACCTTGAGCCATAGGTGATTCCTCCATATTTTCATCCTCTCTCATCATAGGATTATTAGTTCCAGAGATCTGATTAGCAACTTCTTGTTGCATCATTTGATTAATTTGCATTTGTAATTCTGGATTTCTAGAAATTTCAGCCATTAACATCTTATCTTTAAGTTCTTCCTTGATTAATTTCTTCTCATCCTTAGGTGATGGCACTCCAAGATTCTTCATAGTAGTTTCTTGTGATTGTAATTTAGCATTAAACTTATTAATTTCATCAGTAATATTTCTAAGTAAGGTGCCTGGGAAGAAAATATCTGTTTTATAATATTCATTTACTAATTCTTTACCATTATCTGCGTAAATTTCTACTAATTTAAAAATATTAGAAAACATTTTCTTTAAAGCTGAGGTCCATCTACGCTGACGACCCTTAATTCTGTTATTAATAGACTGCATTAAGACTGATAAAGCTCTACCAGTAACTGCTTTTACATTTTGACCGCCAAAAATATTTTCATTTAAGCCTGATAACTGGAATAAATTAGATAAATTTCTATCAATCTCTCTATCAAGATAAGATGGATTACCTCTTCTTGGATCAGGCACAATTTCAGCATCATCACCAACATCAATTAAATTCATACGACCACTTTGCACTTCAACTGGTTGTAAATTTTTACCAAATATCCAAGGAAAGGCTGATTCAGAAATAATTTCTCCCATTTCAGAGTTCCTCTCGTTATACTCAACCTGAGAATCTAATAAATCTTCTATATCAGAAGTGCCAAAAGGAGAAGTAGGATGAGTAATATTGGGAACATAAAGTATAGGAACAAAATCCCAGTTATGTTCATTAAAATCTACAACTTTTCCACCAATTTTTTTAATATTAACATTAGCAGTCCAACAATCATCTATTCTAACTCTCTCTACTAACTCATATTTTACTCCACTAGTGCCACCACCTCTACCAGTTTTATTAGAAAGGCTACCAGTTTGATCGGTAGCTATTTTTACAGTCTTAAAAGTTTCTCCTTTTTCTTTAAGTTCAGGGAACATCTCATAAGCTTTTTCCTCTGAAACATAACGAGTATATATAAAACCAAATATTTCTTTATACTGATCATCCGCCCAAATAATTTTTACATTCTCTGGTTTCTTTACATGCTTAATTTCTACTTCATCATTCTCTTCATTATAAAATGGACCAAGTAAAATACTATCTCCTAGCAAAGAACCATTTTGCACAGACATTTCAAACTTGTCGTAGAAATCTGTTTTTTCTAAAACTTCTTTTAATAATTCTTCTTTAGCTTCTGCTCTAGCAACTTCAACTTCATCAGTAATATCTTCAGCAGGAACATCAATATCCATTTCTTCATTAACCATAAAAGCTGTATAGTTATTAACAACATTCCTAACAAAGTTATAAACCCTCATAGGTTGACCACCCTCAGGAACAAATTGCCATTGATCGCCATCATAGAACTCTCTAAGTTTTTGATAACCAACACGAACATAACCACCACCGACTTTAGCTTGAACACCATAAATTAATTCTGTATTTACATTTTCAAGCTCTTCACTTTTAGTTTCAAAGTATTTGCTCCAAGCTTTTTTTCTTTTTTCCTCAGACTTGTTATCAAGTCCTGTCATGACTTCGGCTGTAATTTTAGACATATATTTTAAATTTATTTATCTAACTCTTCTTTTTAGAAGATGTGTAGTTTTTTTATCTTTTTTTCTTTTTTTAGATAAGAACCACATAGCTTGATAGACACAAACAACATAGTCTTGTTCCAACTTCTCATCTTTAACCTCATAAGCACCAAGCTGATCTTCTAGATTTCCTAAAGGATAAGATTTGAACAAACCATATTCAGGATTTAACTCTTTCATTTTTCCATCTTCTAAAACATTTTTTCTGCCATAAGTTAAAGCTAATTTCATTTCTACAATAGCATCTCCTTTCTCTCCACCATGGGCTTTAAAGTCATAAGTTTGCACATCCATCTCTTTTAACATCTTTTTTATAATAACTCCACCGAGTGCATTAGTATCCATTATTATTTTAGCATCATTATATCTTTTTTTCAAAGTTTTTAACATAGCAAACTGCAAAGTTGGGCTTCCTCCTTTAATTTCTTCGTGATGAACTAAGGTTGTAACCCTAGAAGTAATATCAAAAACCAAGAAAATTGTAGGATCTCCTTGGTCTGAACCTCCCCAATCTGCACTAATTAAATATTCATGAGCATTCATTGGTTCTTGAGGGGTAAGTTTGTCTTTAAAAATGTTATCCACAACTTCTGGTTCTAAAACTTTAGTTGAACCTGGAACTGCTTCACCTAAAAATACCTGACGATACTTATTAAAATCTTCATTTAAAATTTTAGTCTTAGCTTTTTCTTTTACATCTTCTGGAATAAAGAAGTTATCTGTATAAGTTCCTATTTTGATTCCCCAATCATTTCTACCTTGTAGAGCTTTCTTAACTAAACCAAAATAATACTGCTGTGATTTAGCTTCAGTGTCATAAGTAGATACCAAATCAATAGGAGCATCTAAATCAATAGTTCTAGACATAATTCTACCTGGTAATTCTACTCTTAAATGATGAGAAAAAACACATTCATCATAAGAAATATAACCAAACTGACGACCAGCTAGAGAAGCACCTTGATCTTCACCAGTAGAAGCCCCATAAAAATGAGAACCATTATTAAAAGAAATACGATTTTTACCATCATTTTTAGAAACATAGAAACTTTGAATTTTACACTTATTAG
>JAGYNO010000095.1 GCA_018399955.1 Halanaerobium sp.
GTCACCTTATTTACTACAGGCAGATACTTATTAAAAGCCTTAAACTTCGGTAATAGATAATCCATAAATACTGCTGTTAGGAAAAAGGGAACTGCAAGTCCAGCGGCATAAAAAAAGAGGAGTAGACCTCCTGAAAAAATATTTGTTCTGGTGCTCGCCGCAATCAAAATAGAGCTCAAAATAGGGCCAATACAGGGAGTCCAGCCAAGTGCAAGGATGATCCCCATGGCAAAAGCCTTATAATTACCTTTGAGAAATGCAGGCAGTTCTAGTTTCTTTTCTCTATAAAAATATGAGATCTCAATAATACCTGTCAGATGAAGTCCGAAAATAATTATTATTATGCCGCCGAGACTGCTGAGTATTCTCTGATTTCTGATCAGGAATTTACCTAAAAATGTAGCAGATAGACCCATCAGTATAAAAATCAGTGTAAAACCCGTAATGAAGCTTAAAGATGTGATGAGCAAAGATAGGTCAGTTTTTCTTTCTTTTGCTTTAGCATAATCACCAATCAGATAAGAAAGATAAGTAGGTATTAAGGGTAAAATACAGGGTGAAAAAAAAGAAAGCAGCCCTGCAGTTAATGCTGCGATAAAACTTATATCAGCCGTCATTAAACCACCTCTATTAAAATACTTATATATAATCTAACTTTAATAATTTATCTAAATTATAACATCTATGCTCTAGATAATTCAACAAATTTCTGTTATAATTATATTGTGTAGTTAAATTGTGAAAGGAGGCAGGAAATATGAAAAAAATATTGAGTCTAACTTTAGTTCTATTACTTCTCTTTAGTTTTAATGTTTTTGCTCAAGAAAGTGAAGAATCCGATATTGATGCTGAGATAACAGATGAAGCATTAAAATCACTTGACCTGCCTCAGGAAAAAGGTTTTTCTGAAAAAGGAAGGGATCAGCTCTTAGGTATTGCTTCTCAGTATGACAGTCAGACCGGGATAGATGATATAGAGATAGAGAGTACATCATATAATCTAACAGGTAATGGTATAGATAACAACCCAGATTTAGAACTGCTTACAGATCTAACCTTAGGTGCTAATTATACTGAATCTATAGTTGATGATAAACTTGAAAAAGAAACAGATTTAGAACTTCAATATGCAGTCGGTTCTCGCGCTTTAATCAGGGCTGGATATACGCTTGCAAATAAAGAATGGTGGGAAAAACAGCCTGTCAGTGCAGATAATTCCGTAAATGATGAAAATCTAACAGGTGGAGATATCAATCTGCTCAGTATCAATAGTTCTGAATCAGTATTCAGAGAAGAACAGGATATTCGTAAAAGTCTGGGACTTGCCTACAGTACAAGTGATCAGCTTACATTTTCTGCTGACTATATAGAGAATAATGATTTTGAAGAATATTCAGGTGATAGAGAATATAACGGTAATTCAACTGTTTTTGGGCTGCAGTATAATGATAGCTTGGGTTCGATTAGGGCTATCTATCAGCTTAATCTTGGTGATGATGTAAAAGAACAGATAACCGGAGTAGAGCTTGATTTTAATAATTTGGCTACATTTAGTGCAGCATATAAACTGCTTAATCTTGAAGAAATAGAAACAGCACTTTCATCTCAAACAGCTTGGGATCTTGGGCTTGGAGTTAACTTAAATGAAAATTATGGTTTAAACCTTGGTTATGAAATAATAGATGATGAAAATGAAGAAACTGATCCAGAGACAAATATTAGTGCTTCATTTGAAATAAATTTTTAGAAGGACGGTGTTCATCAATTGTCAAGCAGATATAAAAATATTGTTACAGCAGTATTATTAATCACACTACTTTTCACACCTTTTTTAAGATATACAGAGCTAAATGCAGCAGGAATCATTCCTTTAAATGAACTGAGAGAAGTTGAGGAGCTGCTTTATGGAATTACTGCAGATGCGCCAATTATTGAGCGAGTTAAGAAAGTAGAAAATACTGTCTATAATCAAGAGCAGTCGGGTTCAATTGTTGAGAGAACAGAAAAGATCACATCTGATGTATTAAGAAGTTCAAAGGACAACCCTTCACTACTCTTTTTGCTGAATACTGTAGAATGGTCGATTACAGGTGAACTTGGTGTTGGTAATTTAATAGAAAGAATAAATAATCTTGAGCAAAAAGTTATCGGTGATAACAGTGAAGGCTCATTAAAAGAGAGAATAGAAAAATTATATACAATAAGTATCAAAGGTGCCGAAATGCCTATTAATAAGGTTAAAAGTGAAAAAAATCAGCTGATTAGAGTTGAACTTTTGGAGAGCATAACCTCAGAAACAGCAAGCAGAGGTGAAAAAATTCCCTACCGGGTGCTTGAAGACATAAAAGTGGAGAATACCTTAATTATTCCAAAAGGTTCAAAGGGAGAGCTTGAAGTAACAGAAATTGAAGAAGCAGGTAAAATGGGTCGAGATGGAGATCTTAAGATTGGTTTTCCTAAACTGCAGACAATAGATGGTACTCCAATAAGGGTAGCGATACGAGAAGAAGCTCAGGAAGAAAATGAATCTCAAAAACTTGCAATCGGTGCAAGTATACTTGGAACAGCATTACTTGGTCTGCCGGGGGTAGTTGCTGGTTTTTTTGTAGAAGGTAAAGAAAAAGAAATTCCAGCTGGTTCAAACCTATTTATTCAGATAACAGAAAGTAAAGAACTGAATGGAATACTTATCGAATAATTAATTTTGAATTCACAGAACCTGCCTTAATGGCGGGTTTTTATTTTATAAAATAGGAGAATTATTGTGCTGAAAACAAAGCGTATTTACTATAAAAAAATAATATTTGCACTTCTAATCTCTTCATTATTAATTATTTTCTGTTCGACTTTTTCTGCAGCAGCTGATTCAGGGTACATACTTAGGGCAGATGAAATAACCTTTATGGAGCAGCAAAATATTATAATATTTGCAGGAAATGCTTCATTTAGTTCAGCTGATTTTATCATTGAAGCAGCAAGAATTGAGGTTGATACAGCTGCTAAAACAGTAAAAGGTGAGGGAGATGTACTGCTCAGTTCTGCTAAAAATGAAATATCTGGTAACAGCTTAGAATATAATTATGAAACTGACCAGGGAACTCTCTATGGTGCAGAAACAGAAGTCGGAGAATTGAAGCTTTCGGGCAGCAGATTAAAGATACTTTCTACCTCCCCGGTAGAAGGGGTACTCGATCAGGCTGAATTTACACCCTGTATCAGGGAAGAGCCCCACTATCATTTTGAAGCAAAGGAAATCAGGATTAATCCTGATAATACGGTGGGCATCTACAGTATAGTGCCTCATATTATGAATATACCGGTTTTTTACCTGCCTTATTACTCAGTTACCTATGATTCAGAAAACGGAGAAGAAAACCTTGTCAGTACTTTTCCTTTTCCTACTATAGGTTATGAGTATGGTGTAGGAGTAACAGTAGAATTTTCCTATCCATATAAATTTAATGATAAAAACAGCGGTAAATTTTATTACTGGAAAGCTGGAGATGAAGAAAAGGATATAAATTTTGAACATAACTATAAATTAAATGACGATCTAAGTTTTAAACTCAGCTATGATTATTTATATGAATATGATACAGATGATAATGTGGTAGATGAAGAGGAAGAGGAGGCTGCAGCATCATTTTATTACAGCAGAGACAGGCTTGATCTGGAAACAGGTATATTCAGAGATCTGCTCAAAGATGAAAATAAAAATCTCTATTTTATTGACGCAGGTTATAGATTTAAAAGTGGTATCAATGCGAGGCTGCGCCAGGAATATAATCAAGAAGAAAAAACTGCAGAAAAATATGTTTTAAGCGGAAACAGCCGGCCTATCAACTGGAATTTAAAATATGTAGATGGAGAAAGCTATAACTATTATCCCTATTTAAGCCTGAGTCTTCCTGGAGTTTATGGTTTCAGCCCCTATACAGCTTTTGGTAGAGTAGAAAATGGTGGAGTAGAGCTGAATAAATATAGGCTGGGCTATAATTTTAACTATAATTTGAATCTTCCGCTTGGGTTTTCCTATCATTTGAGGCATAATTACAGGCTTGATAGCTACAGAAGCAGCTATGATCAAAATTATCACTACAGAAGATTAAATACAGGTATTAGATACCGAAATCAGTTAACAAATAGAATAACTTTAAATACTGCTCTATTTTATATAGAAAATACAGTTGGGGGAGAATCCCCACTGCCTGATGATAGATCAGATTGATGGCGAAAC
>JAGYNO010000096.1 GCA_018399955.1 Halanaerobium sp.
CCCATCGATTCAAGCACTGGTAGAATAGCATTCTGGTAAATTTCATCCACATCTTCTTTTCCAAAAGCACATGCTACAAAACAACTAATTTTCTTCAATTTAATTTCTCCTAATCCATTATTATGTTTGTAGCACCTTTTTATTATTATTTCAAACAGAGACTACTCTCTTTAACAGCTTAGATGATAAATTTCGATCTTAATTTTGTTCAAATTCAGATACTAATATTTCAAATTGAGCAAAAACTTATATTTCAATACTTGACTGACATACCTCTATTCTATATATCTATAATTCAATACATTTTCCCTTTAATAGCTTGGCAGTATGTTCATGACAGGTTAAAAATATGACTTGTTTGGTTTTTGCAAATTCGCTGATTTGCTGGGCAGCTAGTTTTTGTCTTTCTAAATCCATATCTACCAGGGGATCATCAAGTATAAGAAATCCTTCCTTATTTTTAAGGAAATATTCTGCCATAGTTAAGCGTAAAGCAAGAGAAAAAGTATCTTTGGTACCAAAAGATAACAAATCATAAGACAGTTCTGAACCATCGGGTTTTATTAATTTTTTTGGATAATCATCTGCCATTTCTATCTCAGCAAAAGAATTGTCACACATATTCAAAAAATAATCTTTAAACAGGGATTGAAAATCTTTATAAGGATTTTTACCAATTGATTCAAGTATTTCATTGGTCTTTCTTATGATAAGCGCAATTGCTTCTCCTTCCAAAGATACTCTCTGGTAGTTCTGTTCAGCTTCATTAAGCATTACAAACAGCTCTTCAGAGGAAAAATCTGGTTTTTCCTGGCTTTTTTCATTCTTTTTTTCACGCAAATCATAAATATCTTCCCGGTATTGCTCCTTTTCTACGTTTAATGAATCCAGGTAGTCAAAAAAACTTTTGTAATCTGCAAATTCAACAGGTAATTCCGGAAGGTCTTTTAATTTTTCCTGGGCTCTTTCTAATTGAAATTGCTTTTCTCCAATTTTCGCCATTAATTTCTTTTTTGTTCCATATTCTTCCTGCCAGTGCTTAATATTGTTTTCATATAGCTCTTTTTTGCTTTCAATCTCTTCCAAGTCCCGAATCGCATTTGCAATATTCGTGGCTATCTCATCTGTATCCAGGGACTGGAGTTGCTTTTCTTCTCCAAGACTTTCAATCTGATTTTCCAATTCCTTATAATCATCATCACCCAGCTCTTCCTGGTAAGCTTTTCTGGCAAAATTAACTTCATTTTGATATTGTTCAAATTTCTTATTTTCAGATTGAGCCTCTGGCAGACTTGCTACTCCTAGCTTATCTAATTCTTCTGAAAATTCTTTTGCTATCTCTTCTTTTTGGGCAATCAAACTATCTATCTCTCCCTCTCCAGCCTGTACTTCTAAGCTCCAGTCTTGATGTTCTATGGCTAATTTACCCTGGAAAATTTTTTCAAAAGATTGATTCTTTTTTATTGAATGTTCTTCTATTTGTCCGTTAGCATTTTTAGTTATGAAATCCTGAGGGATTTTCGCATTAAAAGATAATCTTAACTTGGAAGCCGCAATAACCTTTTCAATCTCTTTAATCTGCTGATTTTTTTCTTGCAGACTATTAATATCCTCTCTAGTTATTGGAGAAATTTTAGACAATCGCTCATTTGCTTTTTTTAAATTGTCAGATAAATTTTTTAATTTCTCGAACCTTTTGCGTAATTCCTTATTTTTAATATAGGCTCTGACTTCATCCCTATCCTCTTGTAATTTTTTTATTCTTTCCTCTAATTTTTTTACTTCTGAATTGGCATTATTAGAAAGCCAATTCTCCTGTATTGTCCAGTCATCACTGGTTTTCATTATATTTTCTACTTGATTGGATATTGATATTAAATCACCTTCAATCTGTTGACGTGTGATAATTTTAGATTTAAGTGGTTCATATTTCTCCAACTCTTTTTGAATTTCTGTATTCTTTTCTTCTATTGCTCTTACTTCATCATTTAATCTATCCAGCTCTTCTTCTATCTGAGTGGCAAGTTCATAATCTCTTTTTTTCTTTTCCTTATCATAATATGCCTTCAGAATATTTCCGACTTCTTTGGTATAAGGATTATTGATCCCCCTTCTATTTTCAGGCTCTTCTCTTTCAGGGTCCCAATGGTTAAAATATTGTTTGTATTCCAGTTCTAATTTTTCTTTTAATTGATCAATAGAAATTCCATCAGTCTCCATAATAGAGGACCTTAATATATTCCCTAAATCAGATCGGACATCCCTGCCATTGCCATCAAAGATATCCTTCGTTCTATCCAGTGATGATTGCCAGGTTAACAATACATTTCTAATAGTCCCCTCTTCTGCTGGTAAATATTGTTTAATTAACTCTGATACCTTTTCATCTCCGGTATACTCACCACTGTCTCCAGATTTAAAAATACAAGTCCCGCCTTTGCCTGCTGCCTTCCATTCCTTTTCTAGTCGGAAAGCTTTACCAGTAACCTGAAAGTCCAGATAAACCCTGATAACATTACCGCCATTTGCAGGTAGATAATTTTTAATTAACTTTTCATATTTAGATTTTGTTAGATCAACCCGGGTAAATAAAACTGCCTCTAAAGCATTAAGCAAAGTGGACTTTCCTGCTTCATTAGGTCCAAGAATGATATTTAGTCCAGAAGAGAAATCTACTTTTCGCTCTATAATACCAGCGAATGGCTTTAATCTCAGTGAGTCAATTCTCATTTTTGATCTCCCGTATCATATCATAAGCTTTTTGAAGGGCTTTGTTAGACACATCTTCCTCTTCTTTGAGTAAAGATAAAAGTAATTGATGAGGAAAAGAATCTTGTGTAAATTCGCTATTAACTAATTCTGATGTAATTTCTTCGTTTAATTCATCTTGAATAGCCTCAAGGTATAAAACTTTTTCTTCGATTGACTTGGTAGCTTCCTTCGCTTTAGTCAAATCTTCTTTTTTAAATCTTCCCTTTAATATTAATCTCAGAATGGTGTTCTGATAGTCTTCCTTACAATATTCATCTTCCATTCTCTTAATGCTATCTTCATTATGTAACATTATTTGCTTAATTAAAAACCGATACTTTCCAGTAACAATTCTTTGCACTTTCCTCTTTGAAGGGGATTCTATTTTGATAATGTAAGCACTACCTTCATGTTTGCAATCAAACCCGTCGGGTTCGGGGGTGCCTGGAATAAAAACCCTCGATTTTCCATCAGGCCTTTCCGGCCATGGTAAATGGGTATGGCCGAGCAGCCATAAATCAAGTCCTGTTGATTCTAACTCTTTGTTAGTCATTGGATAGTAGGTTTTATCAAAATCAGGAGATACTCCCTCCAGACTGCCATGGGCTATCCCGATTTTTAGTAAATCACTATTTATAGAATTATTTCTAATCCAGCCAAGCATATTTTCTGCTGAATGCTTTGAACTACAAGGACAGCCAAAAACAACTGCATCCAGGTGATAATTGCTTAAATCATATATTTTCGGCTCTTTCAAAACTAAGATTCGGTCTCCAGCTAGCTGACTAAAGTTCTCCCATAAGCTACTATCACTGGTATAATAATCGTGATTCCCCGGCAAGACAATCACCAATTCACCGTTAAACTCATTTAATATCTTAACAGCCCTGGAAATCTCTTTGGCTTTTACCGTAACCCTGTCAAATAAATCTCCGGCAATAACAAATAGATCGCATTCTTCTTTGTTTGCAATTGCCACCGTCTTTTCTAATGTTTCATATCTGGCATTAATAAGTTCATTCTGAATTTCTGGATAGCCTGCAAACCGCATTCCAAGGTGCAAATCTGCAGTGTGAAATATTTTTATTGACATGTATACCTCTTATATTTATACTTGCACTTAATATATTTCAATCTGATACCATATCTTTATAATTAATTAAAAAATCAAGGGTTGACTATTGGATTCAAGTCTTCAAAGATAAATTTAATAATACCTATAGATAAATTCCTTGTATCTTCATCTATATCCAAATCTGTATTATGATGATCGTCTCTAAGAACTTCATTAAAATCGTAAATTTTTTTTGATATTTCCTCGCTAATTACATTTTTTTCTTTCAATTTATTGGTGATATTACCCAAACCTACAACAGCTTCTCCTTTTAATGCTGGTCTAAATCTCCATTCTAATTCCTTTTGCAGTATCGGC
>JAGYNO010000097.1 GCA_018399955.1 Halanaerobium sp.
ATTTAAATAAAATTTATAATAAAAATACTAAAAAATATATTTTTAAGGAGTGATGGTTTTGGAAAATGATAATGATATTGAAAAAAAGATTGTTATAGGAGCTGCAGCAGCTGGAATTGAACTTAAAGAAGTTATAAAAGAATTATTGGATGAAAAAAAGGTAGACTATGAAGATATTGGATTACATTCTGAAGATAAAGATGTTTATTATCCTTCAGTTGCAAAAAGAGTAGCTGAAAAAATTATAGACAGTAATTATAGTAAAAAAGGTATTTTAATATGTGGAACAGGGATTGGTATGGCTATTACTGCTAATAAGTTTCCTGGAATTTATGCTGCTCAAGTTTATGATACATATGCTTCAGAAAGAGCAAGTTTAAGCAATGATGCCAATGTTATAACTTTAGGCTCCAGAATTATTGGACCTGTTTTAGCGAAAAAAATTGTTGAAGAATGGCTTCCTTTAGAATTTAAAGATGGAAGATCAACACCAAAATTAAAAGAAATATATGAAATTGAAAAAAATAATTTAAAAAACATTGATTGATTATTATATATATGAATGAAGGGAGAAACTTAATTTAAATGTTAAATAAAATAGCAAATACTTCTCGACTTTTATCTGCAGATGCAATTGATAATGCTAATTCTGGACATCCTGGATTACCAGTCGGTTGTGCAGAAATTGGAGCTGTTTTATATGGTGAAATAATGAATTTTGATCCTCAGCAACCTGATTGGGAAAATCGAGATAGGTTTATTCTCTCAGCAGGTCATGGTTCAATGCTCCAATATTCATTTTTGCATTTATCTCGTTATGATTTAAGTTTAAATGAATTAAAAAATTTTCGAAATATTGATTCTAAAACACCAGGTCATCCAGAGTATCAACTAACTCCAGGAGTTGAAACAACAACAGGTCCACTTGGACAGGGATTTGCAAATGCAGTTGGTATGGCTTTAGGTGAAAAAATGAAGGCTGCAAAATTTAATACTAAAAAATATAAAATAATAGATCATTATATATATGTACTAATTGGTGATGGTGGAATGATGGAAGGGATAAGTTCAGAAGCGGCTTCTCTTGCAGGACATTTAGGATTAGAAAAGCTAATCGTATTCTATGATGATAATAATATTTCAATTGAAGGTAGCACGGATATTTCTTTTACAGAAGATGTTGCTCAGAGATTTAAAGCATATAACTGGCATGTAATTGAAGAAGTTGATGGACATAATATTAATGAAATTAGATCTTCAGTTGAGAATGCCAAAAAAGAAAAAAATCGACCTACATTAATAATAACTCAGACAAAAATTGCATATGGTGCTCCAACAAAAGAAGGGACTGCAGAAGCCCATGGTTCTCCGCTTGGTGAAAAAGAAATTGAAGCAATGAAGAAAAAATTTAATTTTCCTGCAGATAAAAAATTTCATATACCTCCTGACGTAAAAGATTATTTCAAACAAAGACAGAAAGAATTAAATGACAAAAGAAATAGTTGGGAAGAGATGCATAGTCTTTGGGCAGAATCTAGTCCCGAATTAAAAGAAAGATGGGATAGATCAGAAAATAATTATATGACTAAAGATCTAAAAAAAATTATTGAAGAATTAGAAATTGAAACACCTATAGCAACTCGAAAAGCTTCTGGAAAGATTTTGAATAAAATTGCTGATCATATAGAGTATTTGATTGGAGGTTCAGCTGATCTTTCTCCATCCACAAAAACATATTTAAATAATTATGATGAAATACAATCCAATATTTATAATGGTCGTAACATAAGATTCGGGGTTAGAGAACATGCAATGGGATCTATTATAAATGGAATAGCTTTATATGGAGGTTTTAGAGTGTATTGTTCTACTTTTTTAGTATTTAGTGATTATATGCGTCCTTCAATAAGGTTAGCTGCTTTAATGAATCTCCCTATTATATATATATTCACACATGATTCTATTTTTATTGGACAAGATGGCCCAACACATCAACCGGTAGAACAGCTTGAATCTCTTCGTTTAATTCCAAACCTAGAAGTTTTACGACCTGCAGATAGTGATGAAACAAAAGCAGTCTGGCATGAAGCACTTAAAAATATTTCTGGACCTACAGCTTTAATTTTAAGCAGACAAAATTTACCATTACTTTATAAAGATAAAGATGTTTGGTCTGGGGTTGAATTAGGCGGTTATTCTATTTTATCTACAGATTCAAATTCTTATGACTATAATTTGTTAGCAAGTGGAAGTGAAGTATCGACAGCAATACAGGTTGCACATAAATTAATAAATAAAGGTAAAAAAGTTAATGTATTTTCGATACCAAATAAAGAAAATTTTTTAGGAAAGAGAGCGAAATATTTAGATGATTTAATTTCTAATTCAAAAAAGAATATTGTTATAGAAGCAGGAGTTAAAAATGGTTGGGAGTCATTAATCAAAGATGATATTCAATATATTTGTGTTAATAATTTTGGAGCAAGTGGTACTAAAGAACAGATTAAAGAAAAATATGGCTTTAGATTGGATCAGATTTTAGAAAAAATACAATAATTTTTTTAATAATTAAGTTTCTGTATAAAAGGAGGAGTGTAATTGATAAAAGAAATATATACAAGAAGAAGTATAAGAAAATATAGTTCTAAACCAGTACCAGAAACTAAAATTGTTGAATTGCTTAAAGCTGCTATGGAAGCACCTTCGGCCAGAAATAGTCAACCATGGCAATTTATAGTAATTACTAGAAAAAACATTATGGAAAAAATTGCTGAATTTCATTCACATGCTGATATGCTGAATGATGCACAAAAAGCTATACTAGTTTGTGGAGATTTGAGTTTAATTAAACAGAAAGAAATTGAAATTGAAAAAGAGTATATGGTACAGAGTTGTTCTGCTGCTATCCAGAATATTTTGTTGGCTGCTGAATCAGTAAATTTAGGTGCTGTATGGGTTGCACTCTATCCAAGAAAACATAGGTTAGAAAAAATAACGAACTTATTAAATTTACCCAATTGTTATCTACCTATTTCTTTGGTTTCAATTGGTTATCCCGGTGAAAAAAAATTGCCTGCAGATAGATTTAAAAAGTCCAGAATACATTATAATGAATTTAATTAATTATTAATTGAAGGTAATTCAATCTTTTATTAGGTTATAATTATAATTCAAAATATATAGAAAGGTGTGATTTATGTTGAGTATTACATTGACTATGGTGTTGGCATCATTTGGTGGAGGTCTTTTTGGTGCAGCATTAGGAGCATTACCCGCATTTATCTTTACAGGTTTTCTTGTAATAGCTGGTGAAGCATTAGCATTAGCTGGTGGTGGTGGAGCTTTAACAGGCACAGTTGCTTTTGGTATGATGTTCGGACCACATATTGCTTTTGGTGGTGGTGCAGCAGCAACAGCATATGCTGCAAAAGTAGGAAGGCTTGATGATGGTGCAAATATTCTTAAGCCATTGATAGGAATTAGTGAAAACTGGGATATTATGCTTGTTGGTGGAGCTTTTGGTATTTTAGGTATGATTGTTAATCAGTTCTTAGCTTCAATTGGAACACCTAGTGATACAATTGCGATCACTGTTGTAGTTTCTGCTTTAGTTCACAGAGTTATGTTTGGTGAAACCGGTATCTTTGGTACTTATGATCCAGAACTAAGTGACTCCCGCTGGAATCCACCAGCTGATATTGCTTGGTTACCTTGGCAGATGAACTTCTCACAATTATTTACAATTGGTTTGGGGGTAGGTCTTATTGGGGGATATATTGGTCTAGAAACAAGTGTATTTGTTCCATTTGGTATTGCTGCAGCGTCACTTATTATTCTGCAGGCAATGGGTGAAGGACCTGTTACTCACCACATCGCATTCCCTGCAGCAGCAGCGGCAGTTGCTACTGGTAGTATTATCTGGGGTGGAATATTCGGAATATTAGGTTCATTCTTAGGTGAATTTTATGCTCGTCTTTTCTATGATTGGGGAGACACACACATTGACCCACCAGCAGCTACAATAGCTACATTGATTACAGCTGCAATATTATTCTTAGGATTTTCATTCTAAAT
>JAGYNO010000098.1 GCA_018399955.1 Halanaerobium sp.
AAAAAACATTATCTTCTCTATTTTTAGCAGGGATATTTTCAATAATAGTTTCAATTTGAGAAATTAATTTATCTAACCCCTTTTCTTCAACAGCAGAAACCTCAATAATTGCTGCGTTTTCTAAAAAAGATCCTTTAAGTTTATCTCTGGTATCCTCTTTTACTAACTCAAGCCATTCAGCTTCAACTTTATCTACTTTTGTCATTACTACAATTCCATGTTCTACTCCAAGTATATCAAGTATAGATAAATGTTCATCTGATTGAGGCATCATACCCTCATCTGCAGCAACTACTAGTAGTGCTAAATCAACTCCTGCAGCTCCTGCAAGCATATTTTTAACAAAATGTTCATGTCCGGGTACATCAATAATACCAAGAGTTCGTCCAGAATCCAGCTTAAGATCAGTAAAACCGAGTTCTATTGATATTCCTCGATCTTTTTCCTGTTCTAAACGATCAGTATCATGACCTGTTAAAGCTTTAATTAAAGTGGTTTTACCATGATCAATATGACCAGCTGTACCAATTATAATATTTTTATCATTCATTTTCTTTCCTCCAAAAAGTATCATTCAATATTTCCGCAAGTTGAGCAATTTCTTTTTCCTGAATAGTTTTCATATCCAAGATCACACTACCCTCACTTATTCTACTAAAAACAGGAACATCTTGCTGACGGAGATTATATGTAAATTCCTCTGCAGATATCGTTTGGGGATCTATTTTTAAAACAAAAGTATTTATATCTATTAGCGGATAAGCTCCTCCCCCGACCTTTGCAGTATCTTTGGAAATTTCTAATTTATATAATTTGCTTTTCTTAAGTAGTTTTAATAATTTTTCTGCTCTATGTTTAACCTCAAATTCATCTTCAGTAAGCATTCTCAATGTGGGGATATTCTTAATCGCTTTTTCAAAATTTCTATATTGTTTAAGTGTTGCTTCTAGAGCAGCTATTGTAAATTTATCAACTCTCAAAGCCCTCATTAAAGGATGATATTCAATTTGATTAATATATTTCTTTTTACCTACTATTACCCCGGCTTGAGGTCCACCTAATAATTTATCACCACTAAAAGTTACAATATCAATATCGTCTTCTATACATTCTTTAACAGTAGGCTCATAATTTAAACCATATTTCTGAAGATCAAATAAAATTCCACTACCTAAATCTTCAATTACCGGTATATCTTTCTTATGAGCAAATTCTGTTAGCTCGGCAGCATCTACCATCTCTGTAAAACCCATGATTCTATAGTTACTTGTATGAACTTTTAAAAAAGCACCTGTATTTTCATTATATGCATTTATATAATCTTTTAAATATACCTTGTTTGTAGCACCAACTTCTACTAAATGAGCACCACTCTGCTCCATAACCTCAGGCACTCGAAACGAACCACCAATTTCTACCAGTTCTCCCCGAGAAATCACAACTTCTTTATCTGCAGCAAGTGCTGCTAATGCAATTGTTACAGCTCCTGCATTATTATTGACTACAACTGCTGCTTCAGCACCTGTAAGTTTTTTTAGACTATCCTGTAAGGCCTGATAGCGGTGGCCTCTTTCTCCACTCTCTCTATCAATTTCCAAAGTAGAATAATGTTCTGCTACTTCTCGTACAGCTTCGACTGCTTTTTTTGAAAGTATAGAGCGGCCTAGATTAGTGTGAATTATAACTCCTGTTGCATTGATTGCTGCTGTCATTTTTGGCTGATAAATGTTTTTTAAATATTTATCAACTTCAAGTAAAATACTTTCTGCACTCAATCTGCTGCTTTCAAAATTATCTCCATCAAAATCTTCTGCTAAAATTTCACCGCGGATTTTTTCAGTTACTGCTCTTATACCTTCAATAAGATCATTTCGAGAATAATCATTTTTTATTTTTTCGGCTAATTTTTCTGCTAAGATATCATTAACAGATGGTATAGATTTTAAATATTTTTTCTGCATAGTAAGAAGCTCCTTAAAAATTAGTGTCAAGATTTAATGAGTATGAGTGTATATTTAAAAAAATATATAAAAAAATGTCATAAAATAACCAATTTAAAATCATTTTTTAATTATAATCTTAAGGTAAATTTTTATTTAACTCATTGAATATCATATCATAGTTTACATATACTTCTCAATGATATTATTTGATTTAATAATTTAGTTACATTAAAAGATAAAAATATTTATCTCCCAGCCTTAAAAACTGCTAATGATTTTTTGATTCTATATTGAATCAAGGAAATATTAGAGGGAAAAAGTTTTAAGACTGGGAGACCTCTTAATTTAATAAGAGAAGTAAATGGCAAACTTTATTAACTATACTTATAGATTAATCTATAAAACCTAATTCTACTAATTTATCTTTTGCTTCTTGATAATCTTCTTCAGCAACCAAAATAACAGGTCCTGTACATCCCATTCCAGTTTCTGCGTAAATATCTTCTTTCCAGAGACTTTCTTTAGCAGATTCGATCTCGAGAATATCTATACCAGCTATTTCTTCACCTGTAACTTTTTTAGCTGGAGCAGTAATCTCTTCTGCAGCAGGAGCTGATTTACTTTCTTTTAATTCTGATATAATATCCTTTAAACCAGCTTTTTCTGCCATTTTGATTTCTTCTTTAACAATTTCAAGCAAATTACCCCTGCTTACTTCTGCCATAAATTTAACTGCATTTGCTATAACAGGTGCACCTGAGGCTCTCGAAATAATTCCTATCAATTTATCATAATCTTTGCCTAAACCTGGGCCATAACCATAACCAACTGCTTCATACTGGCCTCCAGTACTATAAGCAGAAAATATTTTCATAAGCATATTACCGGTTAGAGTATCTGTTACCATTACATCTGGTACTCCTAATAAAAGGTCATTACCCCTCATTACTACTCCACCATCTGCCCTTACTGATTCAACAAAGTTGATCTCATAACCACCATCAACAAGGCGGCGCAGATTTTTTTCTACAAGTCTTGCACCTTCAACATTTAAAATACCAACAGTAGGTTTTTCAATCCCCAAAGATTTTGCAGCGGCAGTACCATATACAGCATTTTTGAGCATTGAAGGAACTCTTTCTGTATCTGTAGTACCTGTTGTAGTAGCAATTAACATTTCTTCTCCTTTTCCAGGAGTTACAACCCTACCAACAGTAGAAACTCCCATCGGAAAATTATAATGTAATGTTACTGCTGCATCAATTTCATCTTCTTCAAGCATCTTATCCATTATTTGATGAGCATCTGCAAGACAATCACATTCACTGGTGCCACAACCTATTAATGTCACATCAATATCTCTATTTCTGTTTTCAGCAATTTCAGCAGCTTTTTTAAGCTCGTCAACCCCGTGTTCACTATCTAAAAGAGTCATCCCTATTCTTTGTTTTTCGCCAAACTCTCCAGACTCAACTGCATCAGCAAGCTGATTGAAAACTCCAGCCACTCTTTTTTTGATTTTTTCTGTCATTTTATCCACCTCACTCGGTTTCGCCGAGTAGATTCTCTGCCATCTGGCGCATAGCACCGGCGATCATATTTTTTATTTCCTGATCATCTATTTCTCTTTTCTCTTCTTTGATTCCCTGATTTTTCTCCATTACAAAAGAGACTCCATCAAATTGATTTGTCATTCGGCCGAGGAAAAGACTACCCTTACCGATAATCATTGCTTTTTCGATTTCGCCTTCTTTAATCATTTTTGCTGCAGGACCTACAAAAGGTACTCCTGAAGGAATATGTCCCTGTGTCGGAGCAAATCCTGGCATACCATGCTCAGCAACAAAATTCATCAGTTCTTTTCTTTCTAGATCTCCTCTTTTTACACCAAGTGCAGCAATCATCTTGTAATTTGATTCAGGCACATTACCTGCACCTGCAGGCTTGGTTATTTCAGGATTCTGCATTTCCACAGAATATTTATCAATATCTTTGATGCTTAAATCATGTTCATCAAGTGG
>JAGYNO010000099.1 GCA_018399955.1 Halanaerobium sp.
TATCACCATCCCTGAAATTGCTGCTTATCAACTCCGCAGCTTTAATTATGTACTGGTCCCCTTTTTTATGACCAAAATTATCATTTATATATTTAAGATTATCAAGATCACCGATAATAATAGAAATTGGAAGTTTTCTTGATTTATTTAATCTTTCCATCTCATTTTCAAAATAGCGGCGGTTATAGAGGCCTGTCATCTCATCATGAAAAGATATATAGCGAATTTGTTCTTCTTTTTCTTTGCGTTCACTAATATCATTATATAGGGCATAAATACCTGCCTGACCATTGGCAAGCTCAATTGGAAAACCCTGCAGAAATACATGGATCTTTTCTCCGGCCCGGTTCTTTCTCACGGATTCCCCTTTTATCTTTTCCCCAGCTTTAACAGCTTCTGTAAAAGCTTTACCTTCTTTTAAAACCTCATCTGGAATAATATAATTATCAAGATTACGGCCCAAAATCTCTTCTTCTTTATAACCGAAAAGAGATTCAAATTTCTGATTAACCTTAATCACATGATGATTATTATCCAGCAGTACTATTGCCTCAGTAGAGTTGTTAAATAACTGCTCAAAATAGGCTTTTTGTGCTTTAAGGGCCTTTTCTGTTTCCTTTAATTCAGTGATATTCCTTATAGACGCCAAAATCAGCCTTCCTATTTTACCCTTTGGATTAATTGGTGAAAAATATACTTCAAAATATTTTTTCTCTCCATCTATCTCTAACCAGTAATCAAAGTTCTGCAGTTCTTCTTCAATGAAAGAATTTTTACAATAATGAATAAATTTAGAAGCAACTCTTGTCGGCAGAAAATCTCTGATGTTTTTGCCGATGAGATTTTCTTTCTTAGCTACCAAATCAGCAGAATCAGATGTTAAAATATCTAAATAATTTCCCATCTCATCCAATAAAATAATTATTTCGGGTACTGCTGAAAGAACTGTATTTAAATAAGCCTGTCCTATTTTTTCTATATCAATATTATTATCTAAATTATTTGTCACAGCATTAACCCCCTAATATGATAATTATTGATTTCAGCAGATATGAAAGACTTATACTTACTATTCATTAACAAATAAAAATATCCTCTTTTTTTGTTGAAATTTGTGTTTTTTTGTAAAAAAAATAAAGGTACCAGCTACCTTTATCATGGTTAAGGCACCTGGTACCAACAATTTGCAACAATTTACAAGAGTTAGAGCAGTTCTTTAATTCTATATTTTACTATATTCGAACCTTCTCCTTTTTTGCTGATCTTTTTAACATCTGTGTCCAGCTCTCTGGCCAGAATTTTTACAACTCTTGGTCCACAGAAACCGCTCTGACAGCGGCCCATACCGGCTCTTGTCCTTCTTTTTACTGCATCCATTGTTCTGGCTGGAATCTTACCGTGGATCGCCTTTATGATTTCTGCTTCTGTCACATTTTCACAGCGGCAGATTAGATGACCATAAGCTGGGTCCTCAGCCAGGAGTTCTGCTTGCTCCTCCCTGCTGCACTGATGGAAGGGCTTATTGACTATTCTTTCTGCCTGAAAATCTTCTTTTTCTTTTATCTCCTGATCAAGCAGTTTTAATCTCTTTTCTTCATTTAAAAATATATCTACAATTTTTTCGGCAATAGCCGGGGATGATGCAAGACCTGGTGACTGAATTGCTGCAGCCTGGATCAAGCCGCTTATCTTTTCTGATGCTTCGATTACGAAATCTTCTTTGTAGTTTGCTGCTCTGACTCCACTAAAACAGGTTATCATATCTTTTTTATCTATTCCTTCGACTATGGCAGTGAACTTATTAATTATTGTATCTAGATCTTCCTGACTTACCTCTTTATTTGTTTTATCTGCTACCTCGACTGCAGTTGGCCCCCAGAGTGGATTACCCTCAGGTGTGAGTTGAGCAACCCCTCCTTTAGTATGCTGAGAAGGTGTTGTCCCTACTGCCCTTTTTAAAACATCTCCTTTTTTCTTATCAAAGATAATAAGGGTTCCCCTGCGGGGATGGATTGTAAACTGCCTGTCACCTGCCATTTCTGCTGCCTGATCTGCGTAAACTCCTGCTGCATTGATTAAATAACTGCATTCTATTCTGCCCTGGTTGGTATAAGCTTTATTGATTTTATTTCCTTCGGTGTCAACTGCAATTAGTTCTGTATCCAGCAGTACTTCTACTCCATTTTCTACTGCATTTTCTGCAAGTGCGATTGCTACCTCATATGGTGCTACATAGCCCGCTGAAGGTGTCCATAAGGCTGATGTCACATTTTTTGATAAATTTTCTTCTATTTCTCTTGCCTGATCTCCTGTTAGAATTTCAATTCCCGGAACCCCGTTTTTCATACCCTTTTTGTAATATTCCTCAATATGTTTTCTGTCATCTTCATTAAATCCGACGACAAATGAACCTGTTCTATCAAAATCAAATTTTAATTCTTCAGCCCATTTATCATATTTAGCATTTCCTTTTACATTAAGTTCTGCTTTTAAGCTCCCGGGAGCTGCTGCATAACCTGAATGAACCATACCATTATTTGCCTTTGTAGTTCCTTCAGCTATATCAGAATTTTTTTCTATTACTGTAATATCGAGATCATATCTTGATAATTCTCTTGCGATTGCCGAACCTGTGATACCCGCACCTACAATTAAGACATCTGTTTTTTTGATTAGTTTATCTTTTTCTATATTTATTTTTGCTTTAGCTTTCATATTCTCTTTTATGTTTTCTGCTGTAGAAAGTTCATTTATTACACCTTTTACCTGATCCAGTCCTGCTGCCAGATGGCCAAAATCAACTACATCATCCCAGCTGTCAACCATTCCACTTAACTTGATAACATTATTATCCAGCTCTTCTATATTAATATTATATTTATTTAGCTTTTCGTCTGCTTCAATTAATTTTTTTAGATGAGCAATCATCTTCTGCCTCCCATCACAACTATTAGATATCATCCAGGTCAAAATCAAGCCATTTAATTGTTCTATCTACTGCCCGCTTCCAGATAAAATATTCTTTTCTTCTATCTTCAGGGCTGAGGTCAGGCATAAATGTTTTCTCGATCTCAACTGCTTTATCTAAATCTTCTTCTTTCCAGAAACCTGTATAAAGTCCTGCCATCTGAGCTGCTCCAAGACTTGTGGCCTCAATTGAACCCGGTCTGCCGACCTGTGCATTTAAAATATCAGCAATCCGCTGGGCCAGGAAGTTGTTTTTAGAAACTCCACCATCGATTCTTACCTTTTTCATCTCGATATTCGCCTTGTTCTCAACTACATCACAGATGTCTTTGATCCTGAATGCGATCGCCTCAAGGGTGGCTCTGACAATATGCTCTCTTTTTGTTCCCCGTGTGATTCCAAAGATCGTGCCTCTGGCAAATGAATCCCAATATGGTGCATTGAATCCTGTCAGTGCAGGCACAAAATATACGCCATTGCTGTCTTCAACTGATTCTGCCATTGCTTCGGTCTCTGCTGCATCTGTAATGATTCCCAGTCCTTCTTTAAGCCACTGAATAGCTGAACCGGTTGTGCCAGCATAACCTTCTACTGCATAGGTTGTCATGTCCCCCAGCTTCCAGGCGATTACTGTATTTAAACCCTCTCCAGGTACAACAAGCTGATTACCGATATTGATATCAACAAATGAACCTGTACCATTTGTAATTTTTGCTGTTCCTGCTGTACGGCATTCCTGCGCAAATAATGCTGCATGTTGATCTGCAATTGAACCTCTGATGGGAACTGCTGTGCCGAATATTTCTGGATCTGTTTCTCCAAAATCTCCTGAGTCATTGATTATTTCTGGATAGATGCTGACCGGAACTCCCAGATAATCTAAAAATTCCTCATACCACTCACCTGTTTCCAGATTCAAACTACCGGTTACTGAAGCATTTGAATAGCTGATCGCATGTTTTTTGCCG